>NZ_JBELLZ010000059.1:0-22871 GCF_042096255.1 Sphingomonas sp.
CGATCTGGCACTGGCGCTGCTCGGCGCGATGGGCGTGGTCGATGCCGAGGCGCTGGCCGATTATGTCGTGGTCGGCGAACTCGGGCTGGACGGCCGTATCGCGCCCTCGCCGGGCGTGCTGCTCGCCGCACTCCATGCCGCGGAAATCGGCAAGGGGCTGATCTGCCCCGCCGAACAGGGGCCGGAGGCGGCCTGGTCGGGCGGAATCGAGGTGATCGCCGCGCCGGACCTGCTGTCGCTGCTCAACCATCTTAACGGCCACGGCCTGCTCGCCGCACCGCAGGCGGGCGACGTGGAGGAGGGGCGGTCGGGGCCGGACCTGCGCCAGGTGAAGGGACAGGAGACCGCCAAACGCGCGCTGGAGATCGCCGCGGCAGGCGGGCACAACCTGCTGATGTGCGGCCCGCCGGGAGCGGGCAAGTCGCTGATGGCGAGCTGCCTGCCCGGGATCCTGCCACCGCTCGATCCCGCCGAGGCGCTGGAGGTGTCGATGGTCCAGTCGGTGGCGGGCACGCTGACCGGTGGCCGGCTCACGCGCACGCGGCCGTTCCGATCGCCGCATCATTCAGCGTCGATGGCGGCGCTCACCGGCGGCGGGCTCAAGGTCAAGCCGGGTGAGGTCAGCCTCGCGCATCTGGGCGTGCTGTTCCTCGACGAGCTGCCGGAGTTCAATCGCGCGGTGCTCGATTCGCTGCGTCAGCCACTAGAGACGGGCACGGTGAGCGTCGCGCGTGCCAATGCGCACGTCACCTTCCCGGCGCGCGTGCAATTGATCGCGGCGATGAACCCGTGCCGCTGCGGGCATCTCGGCGACGCCGGCCTCGCCTGCGCCCGCGCGCCGCGCTGCGCGTCGGACTATCAGGCCAAGGTTTCGGGGCCGCTGCTCGATCGCATCGACCTCCATGTCGACGTCAACGCCGTCACCGCCGCCGACCTCGTTCTGCCGCCGCCTACGGAGGGTTCCGCCGAGGTCGCCGCCCGCGTGGCAGCGGCGCGCGCGGTGCAGCAGGCGCGCTACGTCGGCGCGGTGCGCACCAACGCCGAGGCCGATGGCGCGTTGCTCGACGAGGTCGCCACCCCAGACGCCCCCGGCCGCACCCTGCTGGCGCAGGCGGCCGAATCGATGCGCCTTTCCGCCCGCGGCTATACCCGCGTGCTGCGGGTGGCGCGAACGATCGCCGACCTCGCGGGCGCGGAGCAGGTGACGCGTATCCACGTGGCGGAGGCGCTGAGCTACCGACGTCGCGCGCCGGTCAGCTAGCATCCGCGCCGCACGGCAAAAACTGGGTGGTGGGAACCAGATCAGGGCGTAAACCGTCTCGTTCCAGCGCCGTTGCGGCGCGATGCAGGGAGGTTCGCGTGGCACGTACGGCTGAAAGACGCGGTAAGGACGAGACCAAGGCCGCCGAAAAGAAGGTCAAGAAGACCGGCAAGCCCGCTGGCGGCGCCCGCGGCGGGATCACCGCGCCAGTCACGCCCTCACCCGAGCTCGCCGAGATCGTCGGCGGGAAGGACCTGCCTCGCAGCGAGGTGGTCAGCAAGGTGTGGGACTATATCAAGAAGCACGATCTTCAGGACGCGAAGGACCGTCGGCAGATCAACGCGGACGACAAGCTGGAGAAGATCTTCGGCAAGAAATCCGCCAGCATGTTCGAGATGAACAAGCATCTCAGCGCACACCTGACTGCCAAGAAGGAATGACCGCGCGGGCAGTCGCTCCCGTCCGGCAGGCCGGTCAGCCGTGACCACCCTGTGCCCGCGGATCGTCGCGGCGATGGCGGCGGCCCTCCTGTGTGCTGCCGCCGCGCCGCCCGGCGGCGGGACGATCAGCGTCGAGCCCGCGGGTCGCCCCGATGCGCCGCCCGTAGCGCCTGCTGTTGCGGAACGGCTCCGCGAGGCGCTTGCCGACCGCGGCTTCACGATCCTGCCCGGCACCGGGCACTCGGCTTTTGTCGCGGCGGTCACCCTTGACCGCACCGCGGTGGGCACCGGATCGGCCAGCGTGCCGAGCGGGCAGGCGGCGGTGATCCCGGGGCTCGTCGGCGGAGCCGCCGGCGGCGGGGTCAGCGTGCCGCTCTCTGGCGGCAAGACCCGTGTGGTTCCGCTCGTCCGGTTCGCGCTCACGGTGCAGATCCGCGAACGCAGGTCCGGCGCGATCGTATGGCGTGGCGCCGCGGTCACCGTCCGTGCCGGCGACCCGTCGACCCGGGATGCGGCGACCGTCGCGGATCTGTGCAGCACGGTGCTGCGCAGCTATCCGCATGAGGCGCCCGGCCCGGTCACGGTCCCCTGATCCGCCGCGCCCAGCCCGTGCGGGTCCGCTTTCCCGCAACCTTTGGCCGCCCTCGCTCATTGCCCCTACATTCCAACCAGCAGGAGACATGTCATGCGGAGTGTTGCGCTCGCCGCGATCGGGGCAGCAGTGATGGTGACGGGGTGCGTCGGCGACGGCGGCCCGCGCTATGCCGACGGCGGCTATGGCCGATACGATTATAACCGGCCCGATCCCGCGATCGGCCGCTATTACGCCGACCAATATTATCGCGACGGCCCGCGCTATCGCGAGCGGCGGCTGAGCCGCAACGACCGCATCTATGCGGGCCGCGACGGCCGCTATTACTGCCGCCGCAACGACGGCACCACCGGGCTGATCGTCGGTGGTATCGCGGGCGGCGCGCTGGGCGCGGCGCTTGAGCCGGGCGGCTCGGGTCTGCTCGGCGCGGTGCTGGGCGGTGTCGGCGGCGCGGCGCTTGGCCAGTCGATCGACCGCAATAACGTGCGCTGCCGCTGAGGCAGCAGGGCGCGCCGGCCGGACCGGCGCGCCCCACTTTCGATTACAGGACGAGGTCGCCCGCGAGGATCGCCTGGGCGGTGTCGACGCGGATGAAGCCGTCGGCCATGCCGTCGCCGTCCACGTCGCCCATCAGCACGCCTTCGCCGTTGATCCCCTCGAAGCGAAGCTCGCCCGCCTTGCCGCTGAACGCGGCGCCGCCGACGAAGGTAAACGCCTGGTCGCCGGCCTGGTTGGCGTTGGCGTCGAGCCCGGACAAGTCGATCTCATCGCCCTCGCGGCGGCTGAAGTCACCGATCAGGTCCGCGTTGGCCAGCTTCTCGCCCACGTCGCCGTCGTTGAACACGAAGCGGTCGGCGCCCTTGTTGCCGACGAGCAAGTCCTGCCCACCGCCGCCGATCAGCGTGTCATTGCCCTGGTTCCCGAACAATTCGTTCGTGCCACCGTCGCCGCGGATCGTGTCGGCGAACTTGGATCCGTAAACGCCCTCGATCGAGACCAGGGTGTCGGTGCCGCCGAAGCCGTCCTGCGCGCGGCCGGTGGCAAGGTTCACGTTCGCGCCCTTGGGGGCATAGAAATAGGTGGCATAGTCGAAGCCCTTGCCACCATCGACGCGATCATTGCCGCGCTCGCCGGCCAGCAGGTCCGATCCGGCCTCACCGTAGAGCTTGTCATTGCCGTTGTCGCCGACCAGCAGGTCGTTGCCGCCGCCGCCATAAAGCAGGTCGTTGCCGCCATAGCCGAAGATGTCGTCGTTGCCGCCATAAGCGAAGACGCGCTCGGCCTGGTTGCTGCCGTCGAAGATGTCGCGGCGGTTGGTGCCGTGATAGGTTCGCATGTGTTACTCCTTACCAGCGCCGGCTGAAACCGGCACGAACGTGCAACGCCCGGCCCCGCGGCCGGTTCAGAGGATCAGCTCGCCCGGCTGCACCGCGTGCGTCCCGTCGAGCGCGAGGTAGCCGTCCGCCACCCGGTCGCCGTCCACGTCCGCGGCGAGCCAGGTGGTGCCGTCGACCACCTGGTAGCGCAGCTCGCCTGCATCGCCAGTGAACGCGCGCGTGCCGAGGAAGGTAAAGGCCTGATCGCCGCCGCGGGTCACGTCCGCGTCGATGCCGCTGAGGTCGATGAGGTCGCTGGCGGTGCCGAAATCGGTGATCCGGTCCGCGGTCTCGGGGGTGGTGCCGATGTCACCCGCGGCGAAGACGAAGATGTCGTTGGCGTTGCCGCCGCTCATCACGTCCGCGCCGCGCCCGCCGGTGATGATGTCGTTGCCGTCGCCCCCGGTGATCGTGTCATTCCCGCCCAGTCCGTAGAGGAAGTCGTTGCCGCCGCCGCCCGACAGCCAGTTCGCCGCGTCGTTGCCGGTGAGCGAATCATTGAGCACCGACCCCTCGACGCCTTCGATTGATCGCAGCGTGTCACGGTCGCCGAAACTGTCCTCGCCGCGGCCCTTGGTCAGGTCGACCAGCACCGACGCGCCGAGGTCGGCGTAGCTGGCGATGTCGAACCCCTTGCCGCCGTTGAGGACATCATCGCCATTGCCGCCGGCCAGCCAGTCGTCGCCGCTGTTGCCAAAGATCACGTCGTCGCCCGAACCGCCGTGCAGCCGGTCATCGCCGCCCAGACCGCTGATCCGGTCGGCGGAGCGGGTGCCGCGATAGTCGTCGTCGCGTCGGCTGCCCTTGTAGATGGCCATGCTTGTCTCTCCTCAGCGTAGCGGTTTGCCCGAGTCCTTCCAGCGATCCAGAATCTGCGATTCGGGCAGCGGGCCGGCAGGCGTGCCGCTGTCGAGATGCGCGGTCTGGATGACGGCGGGGGCGGTGATCTTCGGAGCGGGCGCCGCGGCTGCGATCACCGGAGTGACCGGCGCAATCGGCACGACGGGCGGGGCGATGCGCGCATGTGGGCCGGGCACCGGCTCGCCGCCGCGATAGCCGCGGGTGAAGGCGGCGGCGGTGCCCCAATAGCCCTTCCAGCGGTGGAAGAAATGCGCGCCGATCGCATCGGTCATCACCAGGGTGCGGTTCCACGCCGGGGTGACCGCATAGGTGTGGTAGTGCGTCGCCAGCCCGACCGGCGCGAAGACGTAACCACCGAGCGCGGCGGCGGCGATGCGGGTGGCGCGCGCCAGCCCCGTCCGCGAGGGCAGGCGCGCCATCGCGCCGTCGCAGGCGAAGCTGAACTGGCAGCCGGCCTTCTCGCTGCCCTGATAGACCACGCCGCACACCGTGTTCGGGAAGGCCGAATGGCGGACGCGGTTGAGCACCACCTGCGCCACCGCGCGTTGGCCGTCGTCCGGCTCCGACGCGGCCTCGTAGTAGATGGCGGTAGCGAGGCAATCGAGCGCACGGCCGCGATCGGTGCCGCTCGACCGGCCCATGTCGAACGCGCGCGCGGCAGAGGTGGCGACGAACGGGAGCGGCGCCACGGGTTCTGGCGGGAGCGCGATCGTGCCGGTGGTGCCGACCGCGGGCGAGGCACTGGGCAGGGCGCCGACAAACGCCGCTTCGACCGCCGGCGTGGGCAGCAACCGCGCCACCGCGGCGCGGGCGATCGCGGGCTCGGGTGCGAACAGGTTCCAGGCGGCAAACGCGAGCGCGGAGATCGCCAGCACGATCGGCGCGGCGATCAGCGCCGCCTGCCGCCACGCGCGCAATCCCCCGCTCGTCGCGGCGGCGCGGCGGCGGGCGAGATCGCGAGAGTGGATGGCGGCGGCGGTCAGCGGACGACTCCGATGCGGTTCGGCCGCGCCCAACTACGGCAAATCGTTGAGGATTTCCCCACTCCTTTGCCTCGCGTCCCGGGCGGGGACGGATCATGGTTAAGGTGACGCGGTGGTGCGCAAGTTCGCGAACCTGGCGCGGGTGATAAGGAAGTCGGCGGGGCGCGACATGGCCCGGTAGATCAGGCGATGGGTGCTGTAGGACAGCGCGCCCGATCGGCACCTGCGGCCGATCCAAAGGACGGTCGCCGCGCCCACGAGCGCAGCCTGATCGCGCCTGCGTCAGATCACCAGATCGAGCGAGACGGGCGTCGCCAGGTCGCGGATCGAGACGGTGCCGTCGTCGAACGCGATGCGCTCCACCCCGGACAGGTCGAGGTGATCCTCCTTGTTCGGATCATTGTCGTAGCCGCGATACAAATCGGCGTCCCGGCCATCGACGACCGCGAACCAGTCGGCACGATTGCCATCGACCTGCACGGTGTCGGTGCCCGGGCCCCCGAAGATGTCGACGCTGAAATCCAGGCCACGAGGGTCGGCATAGACGTCCGCGACGATCAGATTGTCCCCGCTGCCCGCATAGACGATATCCCGCCCGCCGCCGAGCACGATGGTGTCGCGCCCCGCATCCCCGTACAGTTCGTCATCCCAGCGGCTGCCGAAGATGCGGTCCGCGCCCGCACCGCCATCGATGGTATAGGCGCCGCCGACCATGATGCCGCCGGGGCCTTCGTCCCGGCGCGGATCGTCCACCAGCCCGCGCGCATCGATGAGGTCGCTGCCGTCGCCGCCCGAGATCGCGCGCCCGAACAGTCCGCCCGGCGCCACGCCGCCGAGCGCGACGACATCGTCGCGGTCGCCGAGGATCACGGTGCCGAGCCGCTCGAACCCCTCCGCAAAGCCGGTGCCCAGGCGGACTCGCCCGCCCTCCGCCATGGCGCCGAAATCGATGCGGATGCGCCGGTGGACACCCGAAAGGTCCAGCGTCAGGATGTCGGTGCCGTCGCCCCCGGCGAGCCGGTCGTTCCAGCCGCCTGCGACGATGTCGTCCCCCGCGCCGCCGAAGATGCGGTCCGCTTCGAGGTCGGCGCCGCCGCTCTGCGCGAACTGGTTGCCGATCTGGCCACCGCCGGACAGGATATCGTTGCCGTCGCCCCCGGCCAGCAGGTCCGCGCCGACCGCGCCGAACAGCCGGTCGATCCCGGCATAGCCATAGGCCATGTCGGCCGCCGCCGTGCCCGCGAAGCTGTCGTTACCGTCGGTACCCTTGAAGCGCATGTCATCTCCCCGCCTGGCGCGCGCTCAAGGGGAAAACAGCGGCGAAGTCAATCGCTTATGTCTCGTCCACCGGTGCGGCGAGCGCCGCCGCGAGCCAAGCGGGCACCAGGACGTCGCCGAGCGCCTCGACGCGGCGATGCTCCACCATAAGGCCGAACTCGGGATAGGTGGCGCGGGTGCGGTCGCCCGCTTCGCCGAGCGGTGCCACGACCAGCCGGCGGTTGACCTTGCTGCGCCAGTTCATCCGCGCGGTATTCTCCTGACCGACATAGCAGCCCTTGCCGAAGCTGACTCCGTTGAGTTCGCGCGCATTGCATTCGAGCCAGAGGGTGGCGCCGTCGCCCAGCTCCGCCACGCCTTCGGTGACGCCGAGCGACAGGCGGTGGGCGTGCCAGCCGGTCGCGGGTGCGGTGGCGGGGGCGAGCCAGCGGTGGCCGAGTTCGGGCAGGCGCGGGTCGGGCACGCCCTCGCTGCCGTCGCGCGACCAGTGGACGGCGAGGTCCGGCTCGGGCGCTATCGTGATCGGGCGGCGCAGGCGATAGAGGGTGAGGCGCTTCGCCAAGGCTTCAGCGCGGGTCGCCTCGCAGTCGAGGAGGAGATCGTCGCCGTCCGTCCAGACCAGGAAGTCGAACAGCGCCTTGCCTTGCGGCGAGAGCAGCGCTGCCCAGACCGGCAGTGCGCCCGTCACGTCATTGGTGACCAGCCCCTGGAGGAAGCCGCGCACGTCCGGGCCGGAGAGGCGGACGAGGGCGCGATCGGCGAGGGTGGTCGGGGTGGTATCGATCATGGTGGCAGAGATAAGGTGCGAACAGTTCAAACCAAACGCCTCCCCGGCGAAGGCCGCGGCCCAGCATCGGGCCGCTCGCAACTGGGCCCCGGCTTTCGCCGGGGGGGGGCTATGGGGATGGGCTCGTCTGCCGTCCCAAGCGGTGTATAGCCGGGCCATGACCGACCGCCTCACCCTCCGCCGCCCCGACGACTGGCACGTCCACCTGCGCGACGGCGCGATGCTGGAGTTGGTCGCGGGCCATACCGCGCGCCAGTTCGCCCGCGCGATCATCATGCCCAATCTGACCCCGCCGGTGACGACGGTGCAGGCGGCGGCGGACTATCGCGCGCGTATCCTAGCGGCGCTTCCGGCGGACGCGGGCTTCACCCCGCTGATGACCTGCTACCTCACCGACGATGCTGACGCCGGCGAGATCGCGCGCGGCCATGGCGAGGGCGTGTTCACCGCGTGCAAGCTGTATCCGGCGCACGCCACCACCAACTCCGCGCATGGCGTGACCGACATCCGCGGGCTGTGGCCGGTGCTGGAGCGGATGCAGGAGATCGGCATGGTTTTGTGCATCCATGGCGAGGTGACCGACCGGTCGGTGGACATCTTCGACCGCGAGGCGGTGTTCATCGAGCGGACGCTGGAAGGGCTGGTGCGCGATTTCCCCGCGCTGAAGATCGTGCTGGAGCATATCACAACGGCGCAGGCGGCGCAGTATGTCGCCGAGGCCCCGGCGACGGTCGCGGCGACGATCACGCCGCAGCACCTGCTGCTCAATCGCAACGCGCTGTTCGATGGTGGCCTGCGCCCCCACGCCTACTGCCTGCCGGTGGTGAAGCGCGAGCGGCACCGGCTGGCGGTGCGCGCCGCGGCGGTGTCGGGCTCGCCCAAGTTCTTCCTGGGGACGGACAGCGCGCCGCATGCGATCGGCCGGAAGGAGCAGGATTGCGGCTGCGCCGGCATCTTCAACGCGCCGTTCGCGCTGGAAAGCTATGCGCGCGTGTTCGACGAGGAGGGCGCGCTCGACCGGCTGGAGGGGTTCGCCAGCGAGCATGGCGCGCATTTCTACGGGCTGCCGCTCAACGAGGGGAAGGTGACGCTGGAGCGGGCCGAGGTGACGGTGCCGGCGCTGGTGGGGGAGGGCGAACTTTCGGTGGTGCCGTTCCATGCGGGTGAGACGATCGGGTGGCGGCTTCTGAGCCCCTCCCCTTAAGGGAGGGGTTGGGGTGGGTGGAGGCGAGGCGATACGGCTCCGTCGGCACCTTTCAGCGCGGTAGCGCCAGGCATCAACCCACCCCCGGCCCCTCCCTTGCAGGGAGGGGAGAAGAGCCCACCGCCACCGACAGCGCGGCGACGTGCATCGCCTGGACCATGCCGCCCGCGCAGGCGAGCGCCCAGGCCTCCGCCAGCGGCACCGCCTGCACCAGCATCCGCTCGCTCGGCTCGTCCTGCGGCTCCGCGATCCGGCGCGCGTCGCGGATGCGGACGACGTGGAAGCGGTTGGCATGGTTCGACGGGTTGGCCGACAGGGTGGCGAGCACCTCCGCCGCGTCGGCGACATAGCCGGTCTCCTCGCGCAGCTCGCGCAGCGCCGCCGCGGCGGGGGAGGCATCCTCGGGCTCGATCGCGCCGCCGGGCAGTTCGGTGGAGGTGACGCCCATGCCGTGGCGATATTGCCGCACCAGGATCGCCCGGCCGTCGGTGTCGGTGGCGACGATCACCACCCAGTCGGGGAAGCCGACGACATAGTAGGGCGCGATGACGTGGCCGTCGACGGTGACGCAATCGTCCGCGCGCAGGGTGATCCAGCGGTCCTGGTGGACGATGCGGGTGGCGGTGACGGTCCACGGGGCGAGGGGGTCGCGGTGGGCGCCCGCCGCGGGCACGTCCGCGTCGTCGGACGGGTTCACTGGCGTGATCCGCCGGCCGGGCTTGCGCGTCCTGCGCAATGCTGGCGGCGGGCCGCGCCGCGGGAGTAAATCTCGCGTCGTCGGACGGTTTCACTGCGTGACCCGCCGGCCGGGCTTGCGCGAGTCGTGCTGCGGCACGCAGCACGCCGCGCTGCGCCTAGAACGGCAGCCACCGGGACTTGTGGGTGAAGTTCATATAGCCGACGTTGACGCCCGCGCGCCAGCCGACCCCGAGCCGCACCGGGATCAGCACCACGTTGCCGCGGCGGAGGTAGGTCGCGGCGAACCCGCCGACCAGGTAGAGGCGCCCCTCCGCGGCGGGGAAGCGGCGGTAGAGTTCCTCGGTGTCGTAGAGGTTGTAGACCAGCACGAACACCTTGTTGGCATCGCCGCCGACGTCGAAGCCGATCGACGGGCCGGTCCAGAACACCTCGCGCTGGCCCTCGACCTTGTGGGTCATGATGCCCGAGCCGTAGCGCAGCCCGACGACGAACGCGCCCGAGGCCTCGCGCCCGGCTATATAAGCGTTCGGCCGGCCCTGATCGCGCAGGATGCGCTCGATCATCTGGCCGAAGCCCTCGGCGCCCTTGCCGAACACGCCCTCGCCCGCACCGATCAGGTCGTCGCGCTCGAAGGTTTCGGCGGCGGTGGTGGTCGCCTCGGCGCGTGCCTGCGGGCCGGGGCCGCGCGCCGGCGGCGGGGGAGGGGGGACATCGGCGGGCGGCGGCTCGTCATAGGGCGATTGGTCGGTGGCGGGCGGCTCGCGATACGGCTCCTCGATGCGCTGCGGCGGCTGGCGACGGGAGGCGGGCGGCGGCGGCGCGTCGAGATCGCCGTCGACCGACTGGTTGGGATCGATCGTGCGCACCTGTGCCGGTGCCGGCCCGCCCACCAGGATCAAAGCGGCGGCGATCACCGCCAGGACGTTGCGCATCTCAAACAATCCCCCGGGAACAGCTCCCGCCTGGTACGTTAAGCCCACAGCTTGGGCGCGCGGCAATGAACGGGCGATGACCCGAGTCGCTTTCGCGCCCGGCCGTGGCGCGAAGCCCCGTTGATCGCCCGCCCGCACCCCGCTATAGCCCGCCGCCTGCCAGACGCCGGAGACGTGGGTGAGTGGCTGAAACCAACGCTTTGCTAAAGCGTCATACGGGAAACCGTATCGAGGGTTCGAATCCCTCCGTCTCCGCCAACCCTCAATCTCAGATGATACCATTGGGTGTCAAAACCCTCGGATTTCCGCTGCTTCAACGGAACGGTCGAGGTCACCAATAGGCACCCGAGGTCGTATCATGCCAGCGCGCGGGGGGTATGCCTGGGGGTATCACTTAGGCGATTGGGGGTAACATCGAGCTGCCGCGTCTGAGGGTGCTTGAAGGCGCTTAACAGCACGGAAAGGGCGGCCTCGACGCTTGTTTTTTCGCCAGAGATAGTCACGCGATGTCAGCAAGATAGCGACCGATTGAACTCGGCGCATCGGAGAGTCAGCTGGTTTGAAGCCCGCAGAATGAGGGCTTGAAGGAAAGACCGGCAGAATGTTGACTGACGCGCAGTGCAAAGCGGCTAAAGCAAGGGGCAAGGCATACAAGTTGAGCGATGCCCACGGGCTTCGCCTCGACGTGTCGAAGACAGGCCATCGCTCATGGCGCCACAAATACCGGTACGGCGGCAAGGAGAAGCTCCGCACCTTGGGCACGTTCCCCGAGGTCACGCTCAAGCAGGCACGCGACATCTGCAAGGCCGACAAGCAGCTCCTCAAGGAGGGCAAGGACCCCATCACAGAGGCCAAGCGCGCAGTGCTTGCCCATCGGCTCGCGGCTAAGGACACGTTCGAAATTCTCGCGCGTGACTGGTATGCGAAGGAGCAGCCCCGCTGGAAGCCCGTCCACGCCGCGGACGTCATCGAGAGTCTCGAACGAGACATCTTCGACGACCTAGGCTCTTTGCCGGTCATGAGTATCGATTCGACGATCGTCCTCGCTACGTTGCAGAAGGTTGAAGCCCGTGGTGCTATCGAGACCGCGCATCGCCTACGACAGCGCATCTCGTCGATTTATGACTTTGGCATCGCCAAAGGACGAGCCATCACCAATCCGGCAGCTTCGCTAGTCAAAGTGCTCAGGGCCAAGCCGCCGTCACGGCGCTGGCCGGCGGTCACGAAAATTGGCAAGGCGCGTGAGGTTCTGGCGATCACCGATGGCGCCGAGGCGACACCGGTCGTCAAGCTCGGGTCTCGCTTCCTAGCGCTAACATCGCAGAGGCCGGGAATGGTCAGGTGGATGCGCTGGGACGAGATCGAGGATTTCGATCCCGAGGGTGTCCGACCAAACGACGGTGCGATCTGGACAGTGCCTGCCCAAAAGATGAAGCAAGAAATCGGTTTGCGCGAGGATGGCGCTTTCGACCATCCGGTACCGCTTTCCAGTGCCGCAGTAGATGTGCTGCGACAGGCGTGGCTGTTCAGCGCGGGTAGCGAATACGTCTTTTGCGGCCAGCACAGCATCGTCAAACCGATGAGCGAGAATGCGCTATCTTACCTCTATCTCCGTGAGGGACTGCGCAAGCTCCAAGTCCCGCATGGCTGGCGGGCGAGCTTCTCGACGATCATGAACGAGTGGGTAATCGAAAATGGCGGACCACGCGATCCGCTGATCCTCGATCTTATGCTAGCGCACATCCCGATCGGTATCTCGCCCAGCGAATTGCGCTATATGCGCGCCGGATTTCTCGAGCGGCGTCGGAAGCTCGCGACGATCTGGGCCGAGATGCTGCTCGATGGCGCTTGCCCGGTTGAGGCGATTGGGCAGGGCCGCCGCCGACGCAGCATCTAGCTGCGCGGGCGGCGGCAGCGCGCGTTATAGGCTTCGACCTCGTTGCGGAGCCAGCGCTTGCGCTTGCCGAAATAAAACGGATCGGGAAATCCGGCGCGCTCGGCATCGCGCTTGGCACTGGAGACACTGCTGCCGGTCATTCCGGCGATCTGCTTGATGCTGACGTAAACGGGCTGTCGGCTCTCGGTCATGAAGGTCCTCCTTGGGTCGAGGACGTCGATATGATTCATCACAGCAGGACCGTGGACCGGCAGAAATGATTCCACCGCGCGGTCATGCGGATTAGGGTCCGCCCAATGCTGTCCGGATCACGTGAGCGGAGGGAGGCTGGACCGCGTATCGATCGAGCAGAACGAGATCCTGTTTGGCCATCGCGGCGAAGACATGGGTCACAAACCGCACGAACGGTCCGCTCTTTCCGTTGTTGTTCGGGGCTTTCGGCGCGTTGCTCGTTACCTGCTGATAAATGTCAGCAAGATCGCGGATAAAAGCCTGGCGTCCGCGGTTCGATCGGTTGCCCGTGCGCATTCCGCGCTTGCGAGTGCCGCCCGACTGGTCGTCGATCACACCCTCGCGGTACTCGGCGATGATATCCGATGCTTCGTTGTAGACGGCGGCACAGTCGGTCAGCCCGTGTATCATGCGGTTTCCGGCAAACGGATTGTCGATTGGCTTTGGCAGAAGAGCAGAAAGATAGGCGCCTTCGTGCCCGGGGACAAGAAAGCGTCCATGCAACGCGGACGCGAGACGGCTTAGCGCGTGCTCGCGTATATGCTCGGGCATTCCCGTCTCGTTTTTGTGCCTTACGATTTGATCCGCGAGGGAGTCGGCCGCGCTCACCATCTCGCCAGCGGCGTCGCGGATGCGGCGTATGCATGCGAGGAAAGCTGCTTGCTCGGGCGTATCGGGTGCGTTCTCGACTGCGAGGGCATAGGCCATACAGTAGCGCGCGAGATCGAGATGGCCGCGGCGGTGAATGCGCTCAATCGTTTCGGGCGGCAATGGTGAGCCCGGGGGCATAGCCTGCTTGAACGATTCAAGCGCGAAGTGCCGATCAAACACGATCTTGGCGGCATCGCCATCGACTGTGGCTTTACGCTGCTCGTATTCAGTAGCCACATTCGTCGTCAACCCATGACCTCCCGCCTCATCGTTCCCTCACGCGATCACTTGGCGTTCGGCTCGTAAAAATCCTACTGAAGTTCAACGCGATCGCCAATCTGCGCATGCTTCTCGGTAGGCCTTGGCGGCGGTGAGCAACTCCGAGTCGGTAAGACCCTCGGCCAGGAAAGCGTGATGCGCCTCGTGCAGCCTACCATTGCAAAGGATGCGCTCGTCGTTTGCATCGCTCGACCGCCGGATAGAGTACATCAATCCCGGCAGGTGGGGTGATTTATAATCGAGTCCGGAAAGGCTGGCCGGATCGATGATGGATACGGCGGTGAGCTGGCGCGCGAAAGCATGGACCCGTCTCGTCATCAGGGCCGTCGCCAGCCCGTAGCCTGGCAGAGGATTTGCGAGGACGGCGCTAAGTCGAGCGCGATGCATGAGTCGCACTTCCTGGATGCCAGGGGCTTGGTGGCGCAGATCGATCTTCGGTTCAGGGCGGGCGGCGATGTCCGCGGCAAAGGCGCGCGATCCATCCTGGTCGTTGCGGACGATGACGACCGTTCCGATCTTGCCATAGGTGGATACCATCCGTTCAATGAATCGGGAGGTCGGCGCGTTCGTCGAGACGATGCAATAGAAGATGATCCTCGCGCCGTCGTCATGCAGCATCCGCCATACGGTTTGCAGGAAGGCCATGACTGGCGTGTCCGAGCTGTTGATGCCGGCGCCGAGATCGAACAGCAGGTGATACGGGCTGTCGCTCACGTGCCGCGCGAGCCAACCGGGAGCATCTTCGACACCGCTGGTCCAATCCAGCTTTATGACACTATGCACCCCCACCCGACGAGCGAGACCACGGTTGCCGTCGTCGACGTCGACGAGAGTACAGCGATGCCCGGTCAGCGTGAGCACCGCCTCGAGCATGTCGGTCGTCTCAGTCTTGCCGGCACCACCCTTGACGGTCGTCAGCACGTGCACGCAGCGCTTCTCAGTCATCGCCTTCATCCACCCAACGCTCATGGCCGAACAGCCCGTCCTGCTGGACAGGCTGCGGCTTGATCGGCTTGCCGAGTTCACGTGCGACGGGGGTCACTGCACCCTGCTCCATGATGTTCTTCGCCTTTCGCCTGCGCATGGGTGGGGCAACGCCACGCTCGTCGCAGATCCGGCGGAATGCACTCTCAACCGATTCAGGGTTAGGCTGGTCTTCGCCGCTTAGCGCCTCCGCGATCTGCCTCCACGACATGCCACGGCGCCGGGCGGCCATGATCTCGTCGAAGCACTCTTCCACCTTTCCGGTGAGCGTGCCGGTTGTGCGACGGTTCGCAACCGGCGCGGCGAGCCGTCGCACGGCCTGTTCGCGCCGCCACTTGTTCGCATTTTCTGCCATCTTCGTCTCCCTTTCGGAAAACCGATATGCGCCGGAAGCCGCACTCGGAAAGGTCGTCCGAACCGCCTGATCTCTCCTGACCCCTAGTGAAGAACATATATTTTCCAGACCGTTGACGGTGCGGCGGGCATCCTCGACCCGGACACGATGTGCATCTCTTCGTCCCCATCCGAGCACCGCGCGAAAGCCGTCATCGGTTGCGGGGTCGCAACTCCAAGCGGCGGCTATGCCGATAGCTCCGCTGCTGGAAAAAGCGCTGATCGCGGTGGCGACAATCGCGCTCTCGATCTGCCGCACGACCGCGGCTTGCCGACGTGGCGCTTCCAACCGATTGCCGTACGCGCAGACCCGTCCGGCGGTGCATTCTTGCAGGCCATGCGCGGCCTCACATATCCGCTCATAGATGACCGTCTTGAACGCCGCTGCGCCGGATGGGTGCAACGGCCGACACTAGGTGATTGCCGACAACCCTCTCAGCTAAAAACGCCAAGCGTTCCCCCATTCGTGCTGCCGCACCAGCTCGCGAATTGCTCATTTAGGCTAGCGTTTCAGGCTCAGGTCGCCCAGCGACAAATTGACGGCGCACAAACAGGACGGAGTTCCCGATCGTGCGCCGGTCATCGACCTATCGCTGGATCGTGCCGAACAACGTTCTGGGCTACGTGTCATGTATGCCGTCAGCCGGATAATCAGCATCCCGCTCGGCATCATCAGTGCGGTCGTGTTACCCCGAACCCGTCGTATCTTTTGGTAGATCGGGCGCGGCTCGGCAGACCGAGGCGCAGCCCGCCGCACGACCCGCCAGAGGCATCGCTACCTGAGCACCACAGCCGCGATGCTATGAATGCCGTGCGGCCGAGCCGCAGCCGGCTCGCACAACGGCGTGTTGCCACGATTCAGAGCGGCGCGATGCCAGCTGACGTCGCGGTCGAGCAGCGCGATCCTTGCTGCATTCGCGACGAGCGCGATGCCCCGTTTGTTGCACAAGCGCGAAGTGCCGCGACGGCGGCTGAGATGAAGCGAGCGCCGACGGCCAGCCTGCGGGCCGGCTGTCGGCATTCGGGGAGGAAAGGATCGAGCAGGATGGGGCCTGGAACCAGACCCCGGTCGCTCGGCGGTGAACCTTCTCGCTTTGAAGGAGGGTCAGAATGAAGAGGAAGGCCGGTTCGTCCATCGACAATAGGATCTCGGTGACGGTTCACCTGCGGCCGAAAGAAGCGCTGCTGGTCGATGCGGCGACGGCGCGTGCGCAGACGACCCGACATGATCTTGCCCGCGACCTGCTACTCGCACGAGCAAGCGATGACGCACCGATCATCGCTTGCTTGGCAAAGCTGATCGCGATTTATCATCGGCTCGATCGCGTCAGTCAGTTCGACGAAGGACTGCGCGCCGAGATCGTCGCGGCCGTGCGCGAGCTGACCGCAGTGGCACGGGCCGAGGTCGCCGGATGATCGTAAAGCTCATCCGCATGACCCGCAGCAAGGGACAGCTCGCGGGACTACGCGACAGCGTCTATGCGCTGACCCGCTACGTCACCGATGCCGACCCTTGGGCGATGGCGATGATCGACCGCGAGCAGGTCCGATCGCTCAGCGAATACCTCCGTCACGCCAAGGCGCACGGGATCGAGCCCGGCGAGAAGGCGGGGCATATCGGCGCGCGCAATCTGCTGACCAACGATCTGGGCGGCCAGCAGATCGAGATGCTCGCGGTCGCGAGCAGCGCCCCGCGCGTCGAATATCCCGTCGTCCACGTGATCGTGAGTTGGCGACCGGGCGAGAACCCGACCCCGGCGCAACTTGAAGATACGGTCGACATCGTCCTCGCCACCACCGGGCTATCGGGGTGTCCCGCGATCTTCGCCGAACACACCAACACCGCGCATCGTCATCTGCATATTGCGGCGGTGCGTGTCGATCCGGCAAGCGGCCGGGCGGCGGGCAGCGAGTGGCAGATCGAGGACCTGCACCAGGCGATCGCCATCCTTGAGGAGCGGCACGGCTGGGCGGCGGAACCGAACGCGCTCTATTATGCCCGGAACGGAGCGGTGTTCGACACCAACGCCCGACGTTTCCGGACGGGGCTGGGCGGTGAGCAGGTGATCGATCCTGACAGCGAGGTGATGGTGCGCGACACTCAAGGTCGTTTCGTCAAGCCTCGCGATCGGACGGGCATGCCGTCCGACCTCGCCAACTTGCGCGCGGACATTCTCCGGGCGCGCGCGGAGGCGAAAGGCTGGGCCGAGTTCCACGCCCTGCTCGACGATTATGAGGTCGCCTACCGTGCCAAGGGCAGCGGCGCGCGTATCCACCTTGACGACCATTCAGCCAAGGCGTCGACCGTCGCGCCGGAGCTTGCGCTGGAGCAGCTGAAGAAGCGTTGGGGTCCGTTCACCCCGCATCCTCGCGACCGAACGCCCGGGTTCGACGAGTATCGTGCGGCGCACGCGGCGCAGCTCAAGCGACTGCGAGCCGATCGTGCTGCTGCACAGGCGCTCCTTGATGTTTGGGCTAGTAAGCAGCTCGCGGCGGTCGCGGCGGCGAACAACCGCGGCGTCGAGCGCGCGATCCGGACCGAGGGCGATGCCGCCCAGAAGGAGCTGAACGCCGTCTTCGCCGCCGCCATAAAGAAATGCACCGATGCGCGTCACACGAAAGTCGAGACCTGGCGCGCGGCAGGCTCGCCTGCCGAACCGCCGGCCATCGCATCGCCATCGCTGCTGCTTCCCGCGGGACCGGGCGAGCGAGGATGGTCACCGCCCGTCGGGCTCCGCGCCGAGCACCGCGACTGGTCGACGCGCTACTTCGATCAGGCGGACAGACTGGTGTTCACCGACCATCGTACCGTAATCATCGTTCACCGGCCGGCGAACTCCGGGGTCCTCGACGCCGCCCTCAAGATGGCGGCCGAGCGGTGGGGCACAGTGCGGATTAACGGGTCGGCTGCATTCGAGCAGCTGTGCGCCCAGCGAGCCGCCGTGCTGGGCATCGCTCTTGTCGATCGCGACAACAAGCCGCTGTCGGCACAGCGGTTGAGTGCACCTGCCACGCCGATTGTGAAGCCGTCGAAAGTTACTGAGCCGAGGGCAGCTCCCGAGCCGACGCGCCCGGATCATCGCGCGGACCCGGCGCGCCAAGCCGTGCTGGACCGAGTTCTCGCCGATCTTAAGCGCATCGGACCGTTGCCGATGCGCCGACGCGGCACGGAACCCCGTGCACCCCTTGAAATCGTGGTCGAGGCCGACAGGTTCGATCGCAAGTCAGAACTCAGCGTCGCGGCGCTATTTGATGAGGACCCGCGCATACAGGCGTTTCTCGAACACCGCCGGGCTGCGATGCTGGCTGACATCGGCCACCATCTGCTCCAGTTCGATGTGCCGCTTGAAAGGGAGGCAGTCGTCGACTCGCTTCGCGGCCAGGAAGGTCTGGGCGGCGCCGCTTTCCTGGCCTTCGAAGATGCGGATTTCCGGTCGATGCTCGAACGCGTCGCGCTTGATCGCACCGGGCGCGACCGCGACGCGCGACGTGCCGACGAACAGCGGCGACGCGAACGGGAGCAACAGCGGACCCGGCTCGCCATGCTCGCGCGCGTGTTCCACGACCAGAGCTGGGATCCACGTGAGTGGCGCTCGGGCGAGAGGGATGCGCGGGCGCAAGACCGCTCGGTCGAAGCAGACGCCGTTCTTCAGCATCTAGAACAGCAGCGCCGCGGTCGATCCGCGGCCCAGCGGACGCGCTAAGAATACTCGCACTTTATCAGCGAAGGAGAAAACAATGCCTCAGCACTCCCCTGTTTCACCGCCCGGCGGCGGAATTCGGAGCGTCTTCCGTCCCGCCCTGTTCTCGATTGGCGGCGGATATCAGGCACCACCAGCGGCCTGTGCATCGTGCCCCGCGTCGCTCTGGTACCAAGACGACCAGATCCGCTGCTTTTGCAATATCATGAAGGTGCCAACTTGGCCGCCAGCATCGAAGCCCGTCATCGCTTGTGACGGGCGGGAGTCCGCCGTGGCGCAATGGGAACAGCAGCAAAGCAAGCCAGAGCTATAGCGCGGACACTAGGATCACCCGCAATTACGATTTTGGGGAACCTCGTTGAGCTGCCCAATCGAACCCATGGTAGTGGGGACGACCCACTTTCGGACGCTCAGCCGCAGCTGAACGCTGCCCGGAACCGGACGCTTGTTCCTGTGGCTTCATTCCGCTCTTAGAGGCGGCGAAAGCCGCTCGGGGCGGCTTGGTGTGGAAACTGCCGATCCAACCAACGGTCTTCGAGGCCTGGTTTCAGTGCGTAAGCCGATTCAAAGCAGAAGACACTCTGCATCGGACCTTACCCGCTAGTGTCCCTTCTGGAGGTTCGAGATCGCCGCGACGAGGGTCGGCGGCTTCTTGCGGAAGGCCGCGATGCCGCGGTGGCGAAGAAGCTCAAGATCAACGCCAACCTTGAAGCGTCCCGTAATACGTTTAAGTCTGTGGCGAGGAACTGGCACGAGACGAACAAGGCGCAGTGGACCAAGGGCGTTCGGCGCGCTCCGTCAGAAGCACCAGCGCGTTTGAAGCTCGTGTCCTGAGTAGGTCGAACGTGCGACCTGACGGGATCAGGTTCCTGTCTTTCGCTCGACCAATCGGCAGGCGAGCGCCTGCTCGCCCCAGGATGTCGCGAACGTGTCTGAAACGACCTTCCACTGCCCCGCCGGGCTGTGCATCCCGTGGTGATCGCCCATGCACGAGCACTGACACTCATCACCCACCGCGTTCCAACAGGCGGGCGCACACTTCTCCTGCTCGCGATAAGGCTGGATAATGTAGACCCTGCCGAACTTCTCGAGACATTGGCCGACCAGCGCGTTGAACCAAGCCTGTGGAACCTCCCAAAACCGACGCTGCTCATCCCACCCGGGGTTCGTCCGCCGGTCGCGCCGAATCCAACGTCGGTTTGCAGGCTCGTAAGGGAGACGCATCCGGACCCGATGTCCCGGCCCGCGTCTCAGCAGAACCGGGATGTCCTTCTGATTCCAGATGCGACGGAGCCGCTCTGGCGTTCCTGCATCCACGCTGCGCCTCCTTCAGCTATCCTGGGTAGAGACCAACCTCATGTTTGTGCCCGGCGAAGCGGCGGCGCCACGCGACGCACCGCCAACCAATCGGAAGAGGATGCTCTCGAGCTCGTAAGTGGGCAGATGGAGCGCCTGAGCGATGTGATCGCGCGTGATCCGGTCAGCCCACAATGAGCTCAGAACCTGCGGCCAGACCACCGACTGCTCCGGCTCCAAGCCTTCCGGCTCGCGCGTCCGATAACCGCGCCGCGATATTTCGATATTTAACGTCCGGTTCTGCCACTCGCTGATAACGCCCATCTTGTTCAGGCGATAAGCAAGGGCCGCAACCGAGACACCCCAGCGCTTCTTCGCGTGGATCAGCTCCTCCAGCCCGGTGACGTACCGGATGCGGCCGGCGACATCATCCTGCGGCATCAGGAAGTGCGAAGCGAACTGGTCCGCCTCATTCTCCGCCTGTCGGCTGTCCTGCTGCTCGCCGTGGCGATGCATTACAAGATGGCCAAGCTCGTGCGCGGCGTCGAAGCGGCTTCGCTCGGTCGACTTGAAGGTGTTCAGGAAGACGAACGGCTGTGCGTTCCGCCAGCAGGAGAATGCGTCGACCGTCTTTGTATCCTCGTTGAGAGAGAAGACGCGAACGCCTTTCGCTTCGAGCAGCTTGACCATGCTCGGGATCGGCTGCTGGCCAAGGCCCCAATATTCCCGCACTGCCTGCGCGGCGGCCTCGGGCGTCGCATCCGCTCGCATGTCCGGCACATCAGCTTCCGGAAGGTTGAACCGCTCCTCGATCCAGTCGTCGAAAAGAAACGCGATCGTGCCCGCCGAGAGCGCCGCGTCGCGTTCCTTGGCGGTCATGGACGTCAAGCTGCGAAAGCTGGCCGCCTGAACCGGCAGGTCGTCAAAATCCCCGGCGAAGAAGAACTCCCGCGGGAAATCGAGCGCCTTCGCGAGAGCGTCGAGCGTTTCTTCCTCGGGTTCGTTGACGCCGTTCTCAAGCCGCGAGATCGTGATCGGCGAGACGCCCACAGCCGTGGCGAGCGCGCGCGCGGTCATCTTCCGCCGTTTGCGGCCGAGAGTCAGCCTACGATGGTTGAACATACCAACCGTCAATTCTTGCGCGAGACAGGCACCTCGAAATCAACCGGGGGCGCGTCATCAGCCAGCGGATCAGGGCTGTCCCAATCACCCTTCTGCACAAGCAGGATGCGCTCGTGAAACTGGTCGAACTGCTCGTCATTGATCGCGACTGGGCAGGAAAGCTCCGCCCGCACGTCCGGCCCATCGGCATACACGAACAGGTACCAGGTTGCCGCGGTCAGCTCGGCGACCTCCTGCTGCCTCGTTTCCGGGAACAGATCATATTGGCCCAGCTCGACCGCGCGGGCAGCGCCGGCGCCCTTCTTCGACACCGCGACCGGATCGAAGATCGGATCGCCGGCGCGATCTGCGTTCTGATAGACGATCTTGATCCCGATCTCGGGGTGGAAGATCGACTCGATGTTGTCCCGGCGGCACATCTGCCATCCCTGCGGTACGAACACCCGCCGGAGGTGCTCGGTGCCCGCGAGATACGCAAGCTGCCCGCCAGCGCTCAAAGGGTGGAACGGGGTCGCGTTGCGACGCGCACCCACGGCGGCGCGGACAACCTGAAGAAGGTCCGCCTTCATGACGCCGAGCTGTTCAAGCCTCGGCTGGACTTCGAACTCTTCTGCAAGCACCGGCATGCACTTCAGCCCTGTTAAGATTTTCATCCTCAAGTGAGCAGAGGAAAGTTAGCACGTCAACACCGGTGCATGCGGCGCTACCCGGCCAGACGCTCGAAAGCCTTCTACTCGGCAGCGATCAGCTCCGAACGCGCTGAAGCGCGATATCCCTTTCCGGTGCCCGGATGGGCGTCATGATCGCCGCGAAGCGCGAAATAGCTGGAGGGCACCTTGCCGGCGCGCTCGCGCGCTGGCACCGGTGGCGCTGGCGGCAGCGCCAGGGTCAGCTCGTGCTGATCCATCGGCTCGTCGAGCAGCTGCCGCCCGATCGCCCGCGCAAGCACCTCCGCGAGGAGCGAGGGGACCGCATTGCCGAGCTGGCGCTGAGCATCGGCGACCGAGCCCGTCACCTCGAAATCGTCGGGGAAGGTTTGCAGACGCGCCATCTCGCGCATGCTCAGCCGTCGGCTGGCCCAGTGGAACGGGCCAGTCGCGGGACCGGGCTGCGCCTGCAGTGTCCAGGCGGGCTGCGCCTTGGCCAGCTTCAGCAAAAACGACCAGTAGCGGCGGCGCCAGCCGAACAGCGGCTCGCCACCGCCACGATCGGTATGCCACAGATAGTTCTCACCCTCGGGGATCGAGGGGAGCAGGCGGGCCCACTTTCCCTTTGGCGCGAGCGCGGCGGCATCGGCCTTGACGTCATGCAGGGCGTCCCATGCCGGTCGATAGCGCGGGCGATTGTCCGCTGGCTCGGCAAGCGCCGGGTCGACATGGCTGGGTGTCGGGAACTCGAAGCGCCGGCCGTCACGCGAGCCGATCACGAACAGCCGTCGGCGCAACTGCGGCACGCCGAAGTCGGCGGCGTTGAGCACGGCAATCGATGCGGAGTAGCGGGTGCCATGCGCGGCGTTGATGCGGTCCAGCTCGGAGGTGATGAGCTTGAGACCCTCGTCCTTGCCGCGAAATCCGAGGCCCTCGACGTTCTCGAGCAGAAACGCGCGTGGGCGCGCCTCCTCAAGCACCCGCATATAGGCACCGAGCGTGCCTGCTCGCGGATCGTCAAGGCGCTTGGCCTCGCCGCTGGCCCAGAAGCCTGACTTGGAGAAGGGCTGGCAGGGAGGGCCGCCGATCAGCACGTCGGCCTCGCCAGGCGCCAGCCCGCCGGCGGCGAGCAGCTCCGGGGTCGGCACGTCCAGAATGTCGCGGTCAATGACGGGCCAGCTGCGGTTGGCGCGCAGCGTCTCCACGCAGCGCGCATCGATCTCGAGAGCGACAGCGGTCTCGAATCCCGCCGCCTCG
>NZ_JBELLZ010000060.1:0-22558 GCF_042096255.1 Sphingomonas sp.
CCGGTGACGCTTTCGGGCCTTTAACTTTCCAGCACATACCACGATCGCTCGGACCGGCTGCGGAACGAAGCAGGCCGCAGCGCATTGTAGAAGCAGTCAGGCAAAAGGGTCATAGTCATGCGCAAGCTGTTCGGAATCGTGATGGTCGCGGGCGCGCTGCTGGTCAGCGCATGCAACACGGTGGAAGGCGCGGGCCGCGACGTCTCGTCGGCCGGAGACGCCGTCTCCGATGCGGCTGACGACGCGAAGTAATCGGCAGGTCTCGCGATCGAGTAGGGCGGCGAAGCATGGGCTTCGCCGCCCCTCTTCATTGTGCGGACATCGAATCGCCTCCGAAACGAAGGACCCATCAGCGTGCCCGTGCGTTCGGCACCCGCGATCCACGATAGACAGGAGAGTCGCATGAAGTTCGTGTTGCTGGCGGCTGCCGCCGTCCTTGCCGCGCCGCTGATGGCGCAGACTACTCCGGCATCGGCCGACCAGACCACGGCGCCTGCCGACCAGATGGAGCCTGGCACGGCGCCCGCCCCGGCGGATCCGGCCGCACAACAGCCTTCGGGCGGCATGTCCGACGCAGCGCCCGCGGGCGATCCCTCCGCTGCCGATCCGGCGGGCGGCTATCAGCCTTCCGCACCCCCGATGCAGGGAACTCCGCAGGCCGGCCAGACGGTGACGTTCCAGCAGGCACCCTCGCCTTCTCAGGCTTTCCCGGCGCCCGCGCCGATGCAAAATTATCCGATCTGCAAGAAGGGTCAGTACGACAACTGCATGCAGCGCGGCGGTCGCTGAGGCTGACCAATCCGGCAGTTGCATCGCAACAACCGATCTCTAGGGAAAGGCGCTCATCCTTTAGGAGGGGAGCGCCTTTTCCATGTCCATCCGTTTCGATGACAAGATCGCCATAGTTACCGGCGCCGGCGGCGGGCTGGGCCGCGAATATGCGCTGGAGCTTGCCCGGCGCGGTGCCAAGGTGGTGGTCAACGACTTGGGCGGCGATCGCACGGGCACCGGCGCGTCCGACGCGGCGCAGCAGGTGGTCGCCGAGATCGAGGCAGCGGGCGGCGTCGCGATGGCCAACGGCGCCAGCGTTACCGAATATGAGCAGATGGCCGAGATGGTCGCCCGTGCCAAGGAAGCGTGGGGCGGTGTCCACATCCTGATCAACAACGCCGGCGTGCTGCGCGACAAGACCTTCACCAAAATGGACCCGGCCGATTTCGAGTTCGTGGTCCGCGTGCACCTGCTCGGATCGGCCTATGCCACCAAGGCGTGCTGGGACACCTTCCGTGAGCAGAATTATGGTCGCGTCCTGATGACTGCGTCGTCTACCGGCCTGTTCGGAAACTTCGGCCAGGCGAACTACGGCGCCGCGAAGCTCGGTCTCGCCGGGCTGACCAAGACGCTCTACCTTGAAGGCGCCAAGAACAACATCAAGGTGAACACGCTCGCCCCGGTCGCCGGCACGCGTATGACCGAGGAGCTGTTCCCCGAAGCCCTGTTCAAGGCGTTCGATCCGGCAAAGGTCATGCCGGCGGCGCTCTATCTCGTCAGCGAAAATGCACCAACCAACCAGATCGTGGGCGCAGGCGCAGGCGTGTTCCAGGCGAGCTACGTCACCCTTACCCAAGGTGCGCTGCTGACCGGGGACGATCTTTCGCCCGAAGGCGTGGAAGCGCACTGGGCTGAGATCACCGATCGTAGCGGAGAAATCGTGCCGGACTCGGGTGCGGGCCAGTCGATGGTGATCGGCAAGAAGCTTCAGGGCGGTTGAGCCGCGGCACTATTCCTCGACAAGCTTGAGGAGGCGTCGCTCCACGGGCGCGAGCACGGGCCCCAGCTCGTGCCCGCGCTTCACCACCTGCCCAGCCTCGCCAAGCAGCGCCCACATGCCCTGCCGGTTGCGGAGCGCCGGACGCTTTTCGATCCGAAACTCCGGCCGCTCGGCACTGCGGCGGAAGGCCGCGAAGACGGCCGCGTCCCGGCCCAGGTCGATCGCATAGTCACGCCAGTGCCCGGCCGCGACCATTCGTCCGTAGAGGTCGAGAATGCGGGTCAATTCCGTTCGCTCAAATCCGATCTGCGAGGCCGTGCGCCGCGGATCGGGAAACGGGATCACACCCATCAGGCCAAGCGCCCCGAGGTCACGCCCGGTCGCGCTCCCTCTCGTCCAGCAGGTCGTCCAGCCGCTTGCGCACCTGTTCGAGCTCACAGCGCAGCAGCTCCACCTTCTGCGTCTGCGGATCGAACATGCCGCTGCACGGCGTACCGTAGGGGACGAATCGGGACTCGGGCGCGGCACCACCGTCCACCATCGTCGCCCGCGCCGGGATGCCGACGACGGTCGTTCCTCCGGGCACGTCCTTGGTCACCACCGCATTGGCGCCGACCCGCGCGCGCGGGCCGACCGTGATGGGCCCGAGCACCTGCGCGCCCGAGCCGATGATCGACCCGTCCGCCAAGGTCGGGTGCCGCTTGCCGCCGACGCCATTGTCGGGGCTGGTGCCGCCCAGCGTCACGCACTGATAAAGAGTCACGTCGTCGCCGATTTCGGCCGTTTCGCCGATCACGACAAAGCCATGATCGATGAAGAAGTTGCGCCCGATGGTCGCGCCGGGGTGGATGTCGATGGCGGTGCAGAAGCGGGACCAGTGGTTGACGATCCGGGCGAGCAGGAAGAGGCGCCGCCGGAACAGTCGATGCGCGAGCTTGTGATAGCCGAGCGCCCAGACACCCGGATAGGTCAGGATCTCCAATCGCGATCGCGGCGCCGGATCGCGCGCGCGGATCGAATCAAGATAGGCGAGCAATCCCATGGGCGTCCCCCGGCCGGGCAAAATCGGCAGATAAGTCACTCCCTGGCCGTTTTCCAGTGCGTCCCGTCGAGCTGCAAACCTACAGAATTCCTATCTCTCTTGTCGGTTATGCGCGTTGCTGGCAAAGCGGCGCCACTCGACCTGGGGGGAACACCACGTGGACTTTTCGCAACTCGATTTTGCCACGCTGCTGCCGTTCATCGGCGCTGGCTTCGCCGCGCAGATCGTTGACGGCGCGCTCGGCATGGCGTTCGGCGTCATCTGCAACACCCTGCTTGTCGCTGTGATCGGCCTGCCGCCGGCGCGTGCCTCCGCCAACGTCCATATCGTGGAGACCTTCACCACCGCGATTTCCGGGATCAGCCATTTCGTTTCCGGCAACATCGACAAGGGTCTGTTTCTCCGGCTGCTGATCCCCGGGTTCGTCGGCGGTGTCACCGGTGCCTATCTGCTCACCAACATCGACGGCGATCTCGTGAAGCCGTTCGTGCTGGGCTATCTGATCTGCATTGGCATCTATCTGCTGGTGCGCGGCATCCTCTATCCGCCCCAGGTACAAAAGCCCAAGGTGGTCGAGCCGTTGGGGCTGATCGGCGGCTTCCTCGACGCGATGGGCGGCGGCGGCTGGGGCCCGATCGTCACCTCCAATCTGCTGGTCCAGGGCGTCGAGCCGCGCAAGGTGGTCGGCACCGTCAATTCGGTGGAGTTCTTCCTGACGCTCACCGTGTCCGCCGCCTTTATCGTCAACCTCGGCCTGAAGGACTTTGCGGTCGCCACGGTCGGCTTGCTGATCGGTGGGGTGATGGCCGCACCGTTCGGCGCGATCATGGCGAAGCGCATTCCCACCAAGGTGCTGCTAATCCTCGTTGGCACTGTCCTTACCATCACCAGCGTGTATGGCTTCATTCGTGCGGTGCTGCTCTAGGCCGCCAGTCTACGACCTTGCTTGATCGATCCAGTCGCGTAACATGCGAGGAATCGATCGAGAAAGGCGATAAGTGGCAACGACCTACCTGCCCACGCTAAAGCAATTGCAATATCTTGTCGCGCTCCGGGACAATGGTCATTTCGGGCGCGCGGCGGACACGTGTTTCGTCACGCAATCCACCCTGTCGGCCGGCTTGCGGGAACTGGAGGCGCTGATCGGGGTCACGCTGGTCGAGCGGACCCGCCGCGTCGTTCGCTTCACACCGTTAGGCGAACAGATTGTCGCCAAGGCGCGCAAGGTGCTGCGCGAGGCGGAGGAACTCGGCGATCTCGCGCGAGCCGCAGGCAAGCCGTTGTCCGGCGAGATGCGGATGAGCGTGATTCCGACGATCGCTCCCTTCCTGCTCCCTCGCGTGCTGCCCCGGCTCCGGCACGACTATCCTGAACTGAAGCTCTATCTGCGTGAGGAGCCGAGCGCCGCCGCCTGCGATTCGTTGCATGCCGGCCGGGCGGACTGCGTCCTGCTGGCGCTGCCATTCGCCTGCGGGGACGTGGTCGCGGCGCCGCTGTTTGCAGATCGGCTGTTTGTGGCCTTCCCCCATAGCGATCGCCGATCCGGCAACCCGGGCGCGATCCGTCCGTCCGAAATCGACGAGGCAAGGCTGCTGCTGCTTGAGGACGGCCACTGCCTCAAGGATCACGCGCTCGCCGCCTGCAACCGGCCCGAATTGCGCGCGGAGGCCACAATGCTGGGCACCTCGCTGCACACGGTTGTGCAGATGGTGGAGAACGGGCTGGGCGCAACCATCCTGCCCGAACTCGCGATCCGCGGCGGCATCCTGGAGCACACGCACATCGCGGCCCGTCCGCTCGACGCGGAACATGCCGAGCGCACGGTCGCCCTCGCTTGGCGTCCGGCCAGCCCGCGCGAACGCGACTTCCGCCTGCTTGCCCGGTTGCTGGCAGAAGCCTGAGTGGCGGGAACTTGTTACGCGAGTGAACCGTAATCCTCGGCGACACCAATCGACGGAGGATCTCGATGCACAATCTCGTTCGTGGCGTGGCGCTGGTCTCCGCCCTGGCCGCCGCGCCCGTTCTGGCCCAGACCACGCCGGCGCCCGCCGGCACTCCCGCTCCCGCCGGTACCAGCGCGCCGGCTCCCGCGGGCGCCCAGCCGCAGACCGGGACGCCTACCACAGCAGCGCCGGCTACGGCGACTCCCGCTGCCGGCACACCTCAGGCGACCACCCCCGCCACCCAGGCCCCCAATGCGCCGATCGACGGCACGGTTGCCGATGCGACCAAGCCCATCGCGACCACCATCGCTTCGGTCCCCAGCCTGTCCACCCTGGCCGGTGCCGTGAAGGCTGCCGGCCTGGATGCGCAACTCACCGGGCCTGGACCGTTCACCGTCTTCGCGCCGACCAACGATGCCTTCGGCCGCCTGGCGCCGGGCACGATGGAAAAGCTGCTCGAGCCGGCGAACAAGCCCTCGCTGACCAAGGTTCTCACCTATCACGTCGTTCAGGGCAGCATGACTTTGGCCGACCTGAAGGCGCGCATGGCGTCCGGCGGCGGCAAGGTGTCGCTCACCACCCTCGCGGGTGACACGCTGACAGTGGCCACCGAGGGCGCCGCGATCGCGCTGACCGACACCAACGGCAACAAGTCGTACCTCCAGGTGCCGGACGTGCGCCAGTCGAACGGCGTGATCCACGTCGTCAACGGCGTGGTGGTGCCGAAGCTCGGCTGATCAGCCTTGCCAGCGCGCGGCGGCGGCATCGTCGCTGCCGCGCGCATCCACCCAGCGGTGCGTGTCGCCGCGGGTTTCGCGCTTCCAGAACGGCGCATCGGTCTTAAGCCGGTCGATCAGGAACGCGCACGCGTCCAGCGCCGCGGCGCGATGCGCGGATGCGGTGCCGACGAACACGATGCGCTCGCCCGGCGTCATCGGCCTGATGCGATGGATCACCGTCGCCGCTAACAGAGCCCAGCGCTCGGTCGCTTCCGCACACAGCACCTCCAGCGCCCGCTCGGTCGCGCCCGGATAATGTTCCAGCTCAAGCATCGTCACGCCATCGTCGGCGCGCACCAGGCCGGTGAACGTCGCCACCGCGCCGGTCACCTCCAGACGCTCCAGTTCCGCCGATACGTCGATCGGCTCGGGCGAGACGACCACCCGGATCATCCGCCGGTCACCGGCGGGAAGATCGCGATCTCCTTCGCGCCCCTGATCGGTGCGCTAAGCGGCACGAACGCCTGGTCCACCGCCGCGCGCAGTCGCGCGCGCTCCCTGAAGGCGTCCGCATGTCGTTCGCTACGCCCCGCCAGCCAGTCGATCAGTTCGGCGACGCTACCGACCTCCGTGGGCGGCGACACCTCCTCGGCGGCGGTGCCCACCGCCTCGCGCACCCAGGCAAAATAGAGCACCTGCATCACGTATCCATGTGGCGCAGGCCGATGCGCAGGTAATCCCAGCCGGTCACCATCGTCAGTGCCGCAGCACCCCATAGCGCGCCGAGGCCGATCAGCTTGATGGCGGGCATCGCGGGCAAGGCCCCTGCCAGGATCAACGCTCCCAGCGCGACCAGTTGAAGGGTCGTCTTCCACTTGGCCAGTTGCGACACCGGCACGGAAACCTGGATGCCACCCAAAAACTCCCGCAGGCCCGAAACCATGATCTCGCGCAGCAGGATCACCATGGCCGCGATCAGGTGAATGCCGGTGATGATCGCTCGGTCCTCGAAGCGGGTGCCCACCAGCATCAGGATCACCGCGGCGACCATGATCTTGTCCGCGATCGGATCGAGGAACTGGCCCAGCTTCGATACGGTGCCCTGCGCCCGCGCGAGGTAGCCGTCGAAGTAGTCGGTCACGCCCATCAGGCAGTAGAGCGCGAACGCGAGCGCGTAGCCCGCCTCCCACTGGGGCTGCCACAGCAGCGCCACCAATAGCGGCACCGCGACGATCCGGGACAGCGTGAGCAGATTGGGCAGGGTCAGCATGCGACCGAGATCGTAGGTCCGCCCTGCCGCCCCGGCAAGCGAACCATCGCACTTGACGTTGGCGTAAGCCGCAAGGCTGGGCTATGTCGCCGCACAACCGCCACAACGGGGCCATTTCCCGCCATGATCAACAGCCTCGGGCTGCTCAAGCGGCGTCGCTTCCTGCCGCTCTTCGTCACGCAATTCCTCGGTGCCTTCAACGACAACCTGTTCAAGACCGGAATGGTTTTGTTCGCCACCTATGAGGTGCTGGCGGACCCGCGGCAGGAGAGCTTCTTCAACGCGCTCACCGCCGCGCTCTTTATCCTGCCGTTCTTCCTGCTGTCCGCATTGTCGGGACAGCTTGCCGACACCGTCGACAAGGCGCGGATCATCCGCATCATCAAGCTTGCCGAGATCGGCATCATGGCGATCGGCGGCGCGGGTCTGCTGCTGGCGCGCACCGGCGCGGTCACCGTGCCGATCGTGCTGATGCTCACCGCGGTGATGTTGCTCGGCGTCCACTCCACCTTCTTCGGCCCGATCAAATACGCGATCCTGCCGCAGCATCTGGAGGAGGATGACGTGCTCGGCGGCACCGGGCTGGTCGAGGCAGGGACCTACCTGTCGATTCTGCTCGGCACCATTCTCGCCGGCCTGATCTATCGCTCGACCCTGGTGGTCGCCGGCACCACCATCCTGGTCGCGGTGCTCGGCCTGGCGGTCGCGCAGAAAGTGCCGCCCGCCCCCCGGCTGGGTCCGCCGCTGAAGCTCGACTGGAACCCGTTTACCGCATCCTGGCGCCTGGTCTCGGCCACCCTCCACATCCCTCGGCTGTTTTTGGCGATCTGCGCGATCAGCTTCTTCTGGACGATCGGATCGGTACTGATCGTGATCTTCCCGCCGCTGGTGAAGAATGTGCTCACCGCGGATGCGGCCACTGCCAGCGTCGTGCTCGCGATCTTCTCGGTTGGCGTCGCAATCGGCTCGGTGGTGATCAACCTCATGCTGAAGGGCGAGATCTCGGCCCGCTACGCCCCCGCCTCGGTGCTGGCGATGGGCGCCGCGGTGCTCGCGTTCTGGTTCGTGGCGGGCTTGTGGGTGCCCGCACCGGCGGGGACGCTCTACAACGTCGGCGAGTTCATGTCCCACCCGCGCGCGCTGCTCGTGCTCGGCACGTTGCTGGGCGTTGCCATCTTCGGCGGGATGTTCGTCGTTCCGCTCTACGCCTTCCTCACCACCACCGTCACCAAGGACCACACCGCCCGCACGGTCGCCGCGAACAATGTGGTGAATGCGGGTGCGATGACGGCGGGATCGCTGGGCGTCGCGGGGCTGGTCGGTCTGGGCGTCACGCCATCGCAGCTCCTGCTGCTGGTCGCCGCCATGTGCGTGATTTCGGCCTGGATCGCCCTCCAGCTCCACCGCGCCTGCGACTGAGGTCAGGCGATGAACGTATAAAAGCAGATGAAGAAGGCGGTGAAGCTCAGCACGAAAAGCTTCAGGTCATGGTCGTCACCGCGCGGCGGAAGCTCCCGCCGCGGCGGCGGCAGCTGGCGGCGGATAGGATGGCCGGCGGCTTCGTTCCTGGCGACAAGTGATCGGGTCATAGCGGCACGGTAAACGCCGCATTAACGATTCTGACCAGTGCGGAATCCCGCTATCGCCTTGCCGTCCCGCGCCGGGACGGTGCCGTGAGGTCGCTTTCGTCCAATACCACGGCCATGCCGCAGCTAGGATCGTCCGCAGAAGAGCGGAGACCAGCACATGGCGAAGATCGCATCCTACTTCAAACGCGGCACGCAGAACTGGACCATCTCGGGCGACGTCAATGCCTTTGAATGGCGCCCCGCCGGCGGGAATCCTACCGGTCATCTGTCATGGCAGGACGCCGCCGCGGGCAACGTCGCCTATTGGCAGGCACCGGTCAAATACCTCGGCAACTTGCGCGCTTTCATCAACGGCACCCTCAGCTTCGACTGGTTCTCCTCCGGCGGCAGCCGCTTCGACGACGCGGATCTGGTGCTCAACGGTGGCAACGGAGTTACGCTCGTTGCGGATGTCACGGATCCAGGTAGCGACTGGAGCCATGTCTCCGTCCGGCTGGGCATGCGCGGCCATTGGCACATCGGCACGATGGAGGGGCCGCTTGCCACAGGCAAGCAGATCGCCGCCGTATTGCGGGACGTTGCCCAGTTTCAAATCCGGGCGGAGCACATCAACGGTAACGAGACCGGTGGCCTCGACAATGTCGTGCTGCTGTCAAAGCCGCAGCCCGATCCGGCTCCGGACCTCTCCGCCGCCTTCGAAACGGGCGATCAGGCGCTCGCGGTGGACCGGCTCGGCGTGCCGCCGATCTGGCATGGCCCCGACACGGTCCAGGCGATGCTGGTCTGAGCGCGAGACGTGCGCCAGCTCAGCGGTAGGCGCTGAGCTGGCCCTTCTGGTCCAGGAGGTAGATAGCACCGTAGGAGACGACCGGCGGCAGCGAGAAGGAGTCGCCCGCCTCGATCGGTTCGCCCAGCGCACCATCGGCAGGCGCCACGGTGGCGAGCTGCCCTTCCGAATTGGTGAGCCAGAGGCGGTTGCCGGCGAGGACCGGCCCGTACCAGGTGATCGGCCCCGAGCGCTTCTTGGTGTTCCTGAAGCCCTTCAGCTGCGAGATCCAGCGCACCTTGCCACTGCCCCGCGACAGGCACACCAGCCGCGCGTCGTTGGTCATGACGAACAGCCACTCGCCAGCGAGCCACGGCGTCGAGATGCCGGCGAGGTTCTGCTCCCACAGGCGCTGTCCGGTGGCGATCTCCACCGCAACCATGCGCCCGCCCTGCCCCACCGCATAGACACGTCCGTCCGCCATCACCGGATCGGCATCGATATCGGCGAGGCTGGACACCGATGTCGAGATCGAGGTCCGCGACAGCGCATCCTGCCAAAGCGTACGGCCATTCTCATAGCGATAGGCGTTGAGCTCGCCGCTGGAGAAGCCGGCGACGATCGTCCCCGCGCTCACCGCCGGCGCCGCCACGCCGAACACGCCCTGCGTTTCCAGGCTGCCCGATTGGGTCCACTGCACCTTGCCGTCCGCGTCCGAGAGCGCGAACAGCTGGTTGTCCTGGCTGAGCACATACACCTGGCCGTTGGCCACCGAGGGCGCGCCCCGCAGCGGCCCGCCGGGCTTGGCGCGCCAGAGTTCGGTGCCGTCGTTCGCGTTGAGCGCGACGACGTCGCCAAGGCCGTCGGTGGCATAGACCTTGCCGTTGTCGAAGCTCACGCCGCCCCCGAAGCGGGCCGCGCGATTCTCCTCGGTCTTGGCGACATCGGTCGACCAGAGCGCGTTGCCGTTGCGCGCGTCGAAGGCGTGCACGCGGGCCTCCACATCGACGACGAACAGCTTGTAGTCCCCGAGCACGGGCGCGGCGCCGAGACGCTGGCGGTTGGAGCCGGCGTCGATCGAGGCGTGCCAGATCCGCTGCGGCGATTCGTTCTGAAGCGCCAGGTGGCCCATCGACTTGGCGGCGTTACCCCCCGGCTGGGTCCAGCCCTCGTTGATCGCGGGCGCCGGCACGGTGACCGGCAGATCGGCCATCGTCTTGTCGACCTCGGCGTCATTCTCCGACACCAGGATCGGCACGCGATTGCCGACGGTCGGGGTCTTCTTGCCCTTGCCCTTGAATACCCCGCAGCCACCGGTCGCGAGCAGCGACGCGATGGCGACCGACGCCAGAAACTTCTTCATCGTGCCTTTTCCACACCCGCGCCGACCGCGTCGACCCCCATCACCCCGGCCAGCTGAATGGCACGTTGCCGAAGCGACTCGGGCACGTCCTTGTCCGCCGCCATCTTCTTGAGGAGCGCACCGGCGAGATCGCGGCGGCCTTGCTTGATATATGCCGCGGCGACCAGCTCGCCCGCGCTACCGAACCAGGGGTTGCCCGGCGCCGCCAGCGTGCGCAGCCGCTGCACGATTACCTCGGGCTTGAGGCTGTCGAACTCGGCGTTGGTCTGGCGGATCAGCGCGAGATCGCGAAACGGCTGGCCGACGCCCTCGTCCTTCGCCACCTCGCCGAACTTGGCGGCGGCGCCGCGCAGATCCTTCTTCACCAGCAGCACGTCCGCCTGGAAGAAGCGCGACAGCGCGCGATAGCCGGCGATGTCCGATCCGGCGAGCTCGGCCAGCGGCTTGGCCGCCGCCTCTGGCTTGTCCGCCGCCAGGCTATCAAGCGCGGCCTGATACTGGGCCGCCTGCGCCTCTGCGACCTGATCGCGATGGTGGCGCCAGTAGAACCAGCCGCCGAGCGCGGCAAGCAGCAGCACCACGCCGATGATCGCGGCGATGCCATAGCGGCGGAACAGCGTCGCCGCCTGCTCGCGGCGCAGCTCCTCGTCCACCTCGCGCAGGAAAGCCGTATTGTCTTGAGGCGTCAGCGCCACCAACATGTCTCCGGGATCGGGAAGGCGATTGCCTTAGCGATGCCGCGCCCGAAACGGAAGCGGCCTACGCCTTGGGCAAGTAGATCTGGTCCGCGGTCGGGAAGCTGCGCGCGCGCACCTCGCCGGCATAGGCCTCGGCCGCGGCGGAGATCACCCCCGCCATGTCGCCATAGCGCTTCACGAAGCGCGGCACCCGCTCGAACAGGCCCAGCATGTCCTCCGCGACCAGCACCTGCCCGTCGCAGTTCGCCGAAGCGCCGATACCGATGATCGGCACCGGCACCGCCGCGGTCATCTCGTCCGCGATCGGCGCCAGCACGCCCTCCGCCACGATCGCGAAGGCACCCGCCTCGGCGATCGCGCGGGCATCCTCCAGGATCTGCTGGCGCTCGGCGTCGCTGCGCCCGCGCGCGCCATAGCCACCCAGCGCGTTCACCGCCTGCGGCGTGAGGCCGACATGCCCCATCACCGGAATGCCGCGCCGCGACAGGAAGGCGACCGTCTCGGCCATCGCCGTCCCGCCCTCCAGTTTCACCGCGGCCGCGCCGGTGCCCTTCATCAGCCGCGCCGCAGTGGCGAAGGCCTGCTCGGGGCTTGCCTCATAGCTGCCGAACGGGAGGTCGATCACCACCGCGGCATGATAGCTGCCGCGCACCACCGCCGCGCCATGCGCTTCCATCATCTCGGTGGTGACCGGGATGGTGGAGGGCAGGCCGTAGATCACCTGCCCCAGGCTGTCGCCGACCAGCAGGATGTCGCAATGTGGATCGAGCAATTGCGCCATCCGCACCGTATAGGCGGTGAGCATCACCAGCGGCTCGCCTCCCCCCGCGCCTCCAGTCTTGCGCGCGCGGATCGCAGGGATCGTGACGCGCTTCATCGGCGCCGAAACAGGCGTCGCGCGGCTGGTGGAGCTGTCGATCGTGTAGGTGGACATGGACGAACCCTAACGCGTGCCGCTCAGCGCAGCCAGCCGCGACGGACCGCATGGTTCGCCAGCCAGATTTCGCCGACGGTGACCGCAACGATGAAGATCGGGAAATAGATGGTGCCGACGCCCTTGACCGCGACGATATCGCTCGTGGCGAACAGATAGCCGAACTGGACCAGCACGGCGACCAGCGCGATCACGAACAGCGGCAGCGCAACCCGACGGCCGAGGAACAGCGCGATCGCCCCGGCCAAACCCGCGCCGGTCGCCAGCGCATAGACGCCATTGTACCAGGCGGGCAGGCTGGCGAAGAGCGCGCGGTCATAGTCGGTCGCCGGCCCCATCGCCTCCGCGCCGAGCCGGATTTGCTGAATGCAGGCGAAGACGCCCATCAGCCCCCATAGGATCAGCACCCCTGCAATGATGGCGAACCACGCCGGACGCTTTCCCCGCATTATCTCGCTCCTCCCGCTCGCGCGGCAGGCTGCGCCCAGATGCCGCGTCAGGCAAGCGTCGCGTAGCGTTCCGGACTGAAGCCGACCTCCAGCACCTCGTCGCGCACCAGCACCGGGCGCCGGATTGCGGAAGGGTGCGCCAGCATGATCGCGAGTGCACGTTCGGCATCAAGGTCCGCCTTGTCGGCGTCCGGCAGCTTGCGGAAGGTGGTGCCCGCCCGATTGAGCAGCGCCTCCCACCCCAGCCGCGCGACCCAGCGGCGCAGCTCGGCCTCGGGCACGCCGGCCTTCTTGTAGTCGTGGAAGTCGTATGAGACCTCATGCTCGGCGAGCCAGGTCCGCGCGCGCTTCACGGTGTCGCAGTTGGGGATGCCGTAGAGGGTGGTCATGTGGCTCTCGTTGTCAGTTCGAAGCCGCGCATACACATCCGTTGTCCCGTCGCACCAGCGACTGGAGCGAGACTCCATCAAACCGCACAACCTCCGTTCACCCTGAGCGAAGTCGAAGGGCACGGAACTGCCGGTGTGAGAGGTGCTTCGACTTCGCTCAGCACGAACGGTTCAGGCGGACGAAACCCCACGTCAGCTCGACACCTTCATCAGGATCAGCCCCGCCACGATCAGCAGCGCGGCGATCACCCGCGCCGCGGTGACCGGCTCGTGCAGCACCGCCACCCCGACCAGGAACGCGCCGACCGCGCCGATCCCCGTCCACACCATATAGGCGGTGCCGAGCGGCAGGCTCCGCATCGACCAGGACAGCAACCCGAAGCTGATGATCATCCCGCCCAGCGTCACCACGCTTGGCCACAGCCGCGAAAAGCCGTGCGATTGCTTCATCGCGCTCGCCCATACGACCTCGAACAGACCAGCGATCACCAGAATGATCCACGCCACGACAGCCTCCTTCAGGCTGCCGGGCCGTCCCGGTCTTGACCGCCATGTCGCTGGCACGGGAACGTGGTCGCCGCACGACGGAGATAGCGTCGGGGGCGCCTACGGGCAACCGCCCTACCCGTCCCGCTTGCGCCCCTCGATCCGGTCCAGCCAGCGCCCGAGCCGGCCATGCCCCCAGGCGAGCCCCTGGTAGAGCGTCAGCGCCGCGCGCGCCCAGCGCAGGTACAGGCCGTGCCAGCCCGTCCGCCGCGCGACCCGGAACACCGGGTGGCTCAGCCGCGCGATCCACCAGCGCGTGCGATAGACCAGCCGCCGGCGCCACGGCAGGTCGTGCGCGCCGGGCGTCACCCTTTTGGGCGGGCGCACGCCGCGCTTATACCAGGTCAGCCGATAGGCGAGCCCCTCGCGCCGGTGCCGGAACCCCGCCGCCTGCGTGCCCACCACGAACGCCGCGTCCACCGGCTCCAGCGCCAGCCGCCCCGCCGCGCGCGCCGCCTCGACGATCTCGGCCAGCTCGCGCGAGCGCACGATCGCGACATTGGTGCCACGCCCATCGGACGAATAGGGCTCCACCCAGGCGTCGCCGAACGCGATGTCGGCGGTCTCGGCGACCACATCGTCGCAGAAGTTGCATGCGCTGTTCTGGAAAAAGCCCGCGCCCCAGTCGCCATCGGCGAGGTGCATCCAGTCCTGCTCGGCGATGCGCCCGTCCGCCAGCGCCAGCGAGGCGCGGTACCAGTTCGCCGGCCGGCCGGCATCCTTGCGGCGATAATCCACCGCCTGGATCGCCGGCACCGGCGCGCCGGTCTGCCAGGCGAAGCTCTCCACCAGCCGCGCGCTCTTCATGTGGCCGCAGAACAGGCCGAGCAGATGGGTGATCCGCTCCGCCAGCACCGGCTCCGCCTCGCGCGCAAGGTGCACCGCCTTGGTGAAGCACGGCACACCGACGATTGCGTAGCGGCCGGGGGTGGCGCGGATCGTCGCCAGCACGTCCGAAAGCTCGATCGGATGATAGCGCGACTTGGCACCGCCGCGGACCTCGCCCTCCGAGCGCGACAGGCGATACCGGAAATACGGCCCGCCCGTTTCCGGATCGTGGACCGCGGCGACATGCGCCACCGCATCGACCAGCCCGCGCCGCAGCAGTTCGGCCGCCACCCAACTGACCAGCCCGCCCGAACTGCCCGGCTCACGGAACCCTTCTCCGGCGTGGCCGACATAGGCGTGCTCGAACCGACCGATCGCCGGGTCCACGGCGGGTGCGCCGGGAAAGCGGTCCCACGCGATCGCATCCTCGTTGCGCGCGGCGGGGGAGAAAGGGCAGCGGCGGGAGAAAGCGGGCGTGCGCGCGCGATACCAGCTGTCCGGCCCCTCGGGCTTGAGCTGGCCGCACCGATCCCACGCCATGCGCGTGTCCGCCACGCCCGCGACGCAGCTGCCGCAGCCGATGCACAGCCCAGAACGAACGATGTCGCGCGGGGAAACGAGAGCGGGCGCCTCAGCCAAGGGCGGTGCGGAGGAAATCGTGCGATTGCGCGCGGAGCGCGGCGATCCGCTCGTACACCGGTTCGCCGAGCGGCGCGGCGAGCGCGGCATCGAGCCGATCCGCGGACCAGTCCGGCGTCATGATCCGGTCCTCCCCGCCCAGCAGCGCCATCAGGTCGCGCACCTTGTTGAACCGGTAGGCGCTGGGCGCGGTGACCAGGGGCCGGCGGTTGACCAAAGCAAAGACGCAGCCGTGGAAGAAGTTGGTGACCACCGCATGCGCCCCCGCCATCGCTTCGGCAAACGCCTCCGGCCCGGCGTCGATCCGGTGCTCGTCGGCAAAGACGTTGCGATAGCCCAGGCTGAGCAGCGGCACGCCGGTGCGGTCGCTCCACCCGCGCAGCGCAGCGGCGAGCCAATCGGGAAAGCTGTGTCCGTAGACCAGCAGGTGGCGATGCGCCACGCCCCCGGGGATCACCTCCGGAAACTGGAGGCACGGGTCGAGTACAATCGTTGGCGCCCTGCCCGTTGCCGCCTCGACCAGCGCGGCGGAATTCTGGTCACGCACCGAGATCGCATCGAAGCGGCGCAGGCGCGCGGCATAGTCCTCACCGATCCCATCGTGCGCGTCATGATTGCCGATGCTGGCGGCGTAGGAGATGCGGCGTGCATCGATCCCGTCGCCGAAGAACACCGGGTGGCCACCGTACCACGGGTGGCGGAAGTTCCACACCTCGTCGCTGCCGATCACGACCGCGTCGTAGCGCCCGGCCCGATGCGGCTCGTCAAGCGGGTAGCGCGGCGACAGCGGCAGCGCCGCCCAGGCACGCTCGAAGGCGCGGCCCTTGCGCTTGTAGAGCGGCAGGTCGGTAGGGTCGCTCCGCTCGGGCAGGGTCGGCTGGAGCAGGCAGTCGATCTCGCGGCGCGACACGCGCGGATCGTCATGGTCCATCAGCTCGGCTTCGTGGCCAAGCGCGCGCAGGCCCTCCACCAGGCAGCGCGCCTGCCAGTAGGACCCGCAATTGAAGCAGCGATGAAAGGTCAGGACCCCGATGGGCACATGGTTCTCCGATTGGGGCGGGGCAGCCTTTAGGGCGGTTCGGGCGCGGCGTGAAGCTCAGCCCAGCGCGGCAGCGCCTTCGGCTTGCGAAACCCAATAGCTCTTTTCCTCAATGATTTCGGAGCCAAGCTTGATATTGATCGCACGTTTCAGCGCCGCGCGTTCGTCGTTGGTGCGATAGACCGAGCGGGCGAGCGCGACGAACTCCGCGCCGAACAGGCCAAGTGCCTCCTCCCGACGGATCGCATCCTCGATGTCCCACAGCGCCAGGTTGATCGCGCGCAGCTGATCCAGCAGCCCCGCCACCTCCTCCATCACGGGGACGGTAATGGCGTGAAGCAGCGCATGCTCATGCGCCACGTTGCCCCGTGCGGCCGGGTCATCGAGCCGGTCCAGCTTGATCTCCAGAATGGTGAGCTTGTCGAGGACTTCGCCCCAGGAGACGGGGACACTGGGGCTGGTCATGCACGAGAGTTCTTGTCGAAGAACGGGTTGCGCGCAAGGTCTGCTGCGACCTCGGCGATCGCCGCCGGCCAGTCGCCCGGGCTCGGCTGCGCGAAGAGGCGCATGGTCGGATACCAGGGCGTGTCGCGCCGCGCCGGATCCCAGCGCCAGTCCGGATCGTGCTTGAGCAGCAGCCAGGTCGGCCGCCCGAGCGCGCCGGCCAGATGGGCGATCATCGTGTCCACCGTGATCACCAGCGCGCAGCCCGCGACCAGCGCAACCGTCGCGTCCATCTCGAACGGGCAGCCCTCCGGGTTGAGCGCGTCGAACGGCGCCGGCTCGGCGACCATGCTGACGCATGGCCCCTGGCAGAGCGGCGCGAGCAGCGCGGGCGGCACGCAGCGCGTCGGGTCCCAGTCGCCGGCGCTGTAGCACAGGCCGATCGTGCCGGGCGGCAGCGCCGCGGGCTCGGCTTGCAGATAGGGCGCGGGTGCCTGCTCCGGCGTCGCGCGCAGAGCAAACGGCAGTTCGGTGATCTCGACGTTACACTCGGAAGCGGGGAGCGGATTGGCGACGTCGAACGGCATGAAGCGGATGCCAGCGCCCAGCCCGTTCAGCAGCGATATCAGCCGCGGCTGCGCCTCCACCGTCACCGAGGCGGCGCGCCGCGCCAGCAGCGGCAGGAAGCGCGCGAACTGGAGCGTGTCGCCCAGGCCATGATAGCAGCGGACGAGCACGTCCTGCCCGTCCACCGGCGTGCCGTCCCACACCCAGCGCAGATGATAGGGCAGCGCCGGGTCGTCGCGCGTGGCGGGGTCGCGCTCCGCCAGCGTCGCGCCCGCCAGCGTCCAAGCGGTCGAATGGTCGCCCGCCCGCATCGCCGCCGTCCAGCGCGCCATGCGTTCGTTCACCACCGGCGCGATCGTTGCGCAGATGGAACAGCGCCGCCGAGCATTCGTTGGCGCGCTTCCACAGGGAGAACAGGCGTTGAACCGGAACGAGACATTGCGCGAGCAAATCGCCGCGCTCGGCCCCTGGTTCCACAACATCGACCTCGATGGCATCGAAACCGCGCCGGATCACTTCCTCGGTGACTATCCGCGCAGCAAGTTCAGCCGCTTCGCCGCGGCTCTTCCCACCGACCTGCAAGGCCGCAGCGTGCTGGACATCGGCTGCAACGCCGGCTTCTATTCGGTGGAGATGAAGCGACGTGGTGCCGGCCGCGTGGTCGGCATCGACAGCGACGAGCGCTATCTGGCGCAGGCCCGGCTCGCCACCGCGGCGCTGGGGTTCGAGGGTGTCGAGTTCCGCAACTGCTCGGTCTATGACGTCGCCTTGCTCGGTGAGAAGTTCGACCTCGTGATCTTCATGGGCGTGCTCTATCACCTGCGCCACCCCCTGCTCGCGCTGGACCTGATCCGCGAACATGTCGCCGGCGACCTGATGCTGTTCCAGACCATGCAGCAGGGCTCGACCGAGGCGGCCGAGGTGCCGGAGGACCACCCCTTCTTCACGCCCGGCACTTTCGATCCGCCCGCCTATTTCGACGCGCCCGGCTATCCCAAGATGCACTTCATCGAGCGCAAGTTCGCGGGCGACTGGACCAACTGGTGGGCGCCGAACGCCGCCGGCAGCCAGGCGATGCTCCGCGCCGCCGGCTTCACCGTCGAAGCGACACCCGACGCGGACGTGTACCTCTGCCGCGTCGCGCCGGTGCCGTTCAGCCAATACGGCCCCGCCGCGGTCTATCCCGCCAGGGGCTGAGCCTTGGCCTTGTGCCGGAAGGCATGGAGCAACGGCTCGGTATAGCCGCTCGGCTGCGCAGCCCCCTCGAATACCAGCCCGCGGGCGGCCTGTAAGGCGAGGCTCGCGTCCTCGTGACCGCTCATCGGCCGATACGCCGGATCGCCGGCATTCTGCGCGTCCACCTTGGCCGCCATCCGCCGCAGCGACGCCTCGACTTCGTCCGCGGTCACGACGCCATGATGCAGCCAGTTGGCCAGCAACTGCGACGAAATGCGCAAGGTCGCCCGATCCTCCATCAGCCCGACGTCATGGATATCCGGCACCTTCGAGCAGCCGACACCCTGGTCGATCCAGCGAACGACATAGCCCAGGATGCCCTGCGCATTGTTGTCCACCTCTTCCGCAATCTCCTGGGCGCTCCAGTTGCGCCCGGCGGCGAGCGGCACGGTGAGCAGGTCGGCGAGCGGCGCGATCGGCTCCGCCGCCCGCTCGACCTGCCGCGCAGCGACATCGACACGATGATAGTGCGTCGCGTGCAGCGTCGCAGCGGTCGGCGACGGCACCCACGCCGTGCTGGCACCGCTCTGCGGATGCGCCAGCTTCTGCGCCAGCATGTCTGCCATCATGTCAGGAGCGGCCCACATCCCCTTGCCGATCTGGGCTTTTCCACCAAGCCCGCAGGCGAGGCCGATCTGGACATTGCGATCCTCATAGGCTCTGATCCACGCGCTCGCCTTCATCTCGCCCTTGCGGACCATCGGGCCGGCGTGCATCGACGTGTGGATCTCGTCACCGGTGCGGTCGAGGAAGCCGGTGTTGATGAAGACGATCCGGTGACGCACCGCATGAATGCACGCGGCGAGGTTGGCGCTGGTCCGCCGCTCCTCGTCCATCACGCCAACCTTGATCGTGTGCCGTTTGAGGCCGAGCAGGTCCTCCACCGCGTCGAACAGCCGGTCGGTGAACGCCGCTTCCTCGGGCCCGTGCATCTTGGGCTTGACGATGTAGATCGATCCGGCGCGGCTGTTGCGCCTCTTGTCATGGCGCGCGATCAGCGCGGTGACGATCGCGTCGAGGATGCCCTCCGGCGCCTCCGATCCGTCCACCAGCCGTACCGCGGGCGTGGTCATCAGATGGCCGACGTTGCGCACGAACAGCAGGCTGCGGCCGGGCAGCGCGAACTCGCGCCCGTCCAGCCCGGTGTAGCGCCGGTCATCGGCCAGACGCCGGGTCAGTGTCGTGCCGCCCTTGTCGAACGTCTCCTCCAGGTCGCCGCGCATCAGACCGAGCCAGTTGGCATAAGCCGCGACCTTGTCCTCGGCATCCACCGCAGCGACCGAGTCCTCCAGGTCGCAGATCGTGGTAATCGCCGATTCGAGCACCACATCGGCCAGCCCGGCAGGATCGTCGCGCCCGATCGGATGCTCGCGGTCGATCAGCAGTTCTAGGTGCAAGCCATTGTTCTTGAGTAGGAACGATCTGCCGCGACGCCCCACCAGCTGTGTCGGATCGGCCAGCACGGGATCACCACCCTGCCAGTCCGCCCAGCTACCCCCCGCCAGCGGCACCGCGTCGTCCAGGAACGCTTTGGCCCAGGCGATCACTTGCGCGCCGCGTGTGGGATCATAGCCGCCCGCCTTGGAGGGGCTACCGAGCGCATCGGTGCCGTAAAGCGCATCGTACAGGCTGCCCCAGCGCGCATTGGCGGCGTTGAGCAGGAAACGGGCGTTGAGGATCGGCACCACCAGCTGCGGCCCGGCGATCCGCGCGACCTCGTCATCCACGCCATCGGTGTCGATCGTGAAGGCGGCCGGTTCCTCGACGAGATAGCCGATCTCGCGCAGGAACGCCTGATATTCCTCCCTATCGACCGGAACACCCTGGCGCGCGACGTGCCAGGCGTCGATCTGTGCCTGGAGCTCGTCACGCACCTGGAGGAGCCGCGCATTCTCCGGCGCGAAGCGGGCGAACAGGTCGGCTATGCCGCGCCAGAACGCGTCCGGATCGAGCCCGGAGCCCGGCAAGGCGGCGGATTCGAGGAACGCTGCCAGCGGCTCTGCCACCGACAATCCCGCACGCTCGACCATATTCATGTCCCCTACTCCCTCTGTCATGCGCCTTTCCGGCCGCTTTGGGCCCGGCATAGGTTGCAGCGCAGCAAAGCGCCAGTGCGACCGCACTTGCGGGAAGCCCGCGCTTCTTCCACGTTGCCTGCATGACGCTGCGGGTCGGGCGCTATGAATGGGTTGGCGGCGTGGAGGCAATGCTCCGCTTCGGTCCCGACCATGGCCCGACGCTGCTCTGCGCCGCGCCCTTGTTCGAGGAAGCGAACCGCACCCGCGCGGCGATCGTGGACGTGCTCCGCAGCCTCGCCACGCGCGGCATCGCCTCGGCGCTGCCGGACCTGCCCGGTACCGGCGAGAGCCTGCTGCCGACGCCGGAGGCGACGCTCGCCGGCTGGCGGCAGGCCTTCGCCGCCGCGGCGCGGGCGCTGCCTGACCCCGTGTCGGTGATGGCGTGGCGCGGCGGCGCGCTCGTCACCGTCGACGTGGCCGGACCCCGCTGGCACCTGTCGCCGCTGTCCGGTGCGGAGGTGATGCGCGACCTGCGTCGCACGCGCGGTGCGGGAGAGACGCAACTGTTGGCGGGCAACGACTTGTCTGGTGAACTTGTCGCCGAACTGGAGAGTGCAGCGCCTCCGGCTGCAACTCGAACTGTACGCCTCGACACCGATCCGCGCCTTGCCGACCTGAAGCTGCCCGGCCGACCCCTTTGGCGCGCTGCCGAGCCGGGCACCGATGCCGCGCTCCAGGCTGCAATCGCCGACGATCTCGCCTGCTGGATCGCCGCATGCGCCAGCTGATCGCCTTCCCCTGCGCGGGCGAGACGCTGGTCGGCACGCTCGATGCAGCGCCCGGCGCCACCGGCCTGCTCATCGTCTCGGGCGGCAACGAGATCCGCGCTGGCGCGCATCGCGGCATGGCGATGCTGGCCGCGCGGGTTGCGGCGGCGGGCCATCCGGTGTTCCGCTTCGACCGGCGTGGCGTCGGCGATTCGAGCGGCGAGAACGGCGGCTTCCGATCGAGTGGACCGGATATCGCGGCCGCTGCCGAAATCTTTCGCCGACATGGCGTCCCTCGCCTCATCGGCTTCGGCAACTGCGATGCGGCAAGCGCACTGGCGCTATTCGGTCGCGCCGCCGGGCTCGACGGCCTCCTCCTCGCCAATCCTTGGGTGGTCGAACCCGCCGACGACCTGCCGCCGCCCGCCGCGATCCGCGCCCGCTATGCCGCACGGCTGCGCGATCCCGCGGCATGGCGGCGGCTGCTCACCGGCGGCGTGTCGCTGACCGGGGCAGCGCGCGGCATCGCTCGAGTTGCCGGGCCCGGCAGCGGCGAGAAAACCGATCTGCTCAGTGCGATTGCGGGCTGGCCCGATGCCCGCGTCCTTCTCGCGCGCGGCGACGCCACCGCCCTCGCTTATGCCGACGCGGCCAAACGCCGGCCGATGCCGCCGGTGACGATCCTTGATACCGCCTCGCACAGCTTCGCCGATGCCGCCGACGCGCTCGTCGAAGCGGTGATCGCGGCCTTGATCCGGAGCAGCGCGAAAAACACCGACGGCGGTGGGTCCTATCCGCCGCTGGAGAGTTGAGGCGCCAAAACAGGAGGACTCACCAATGAGCGAGCAGGGCGGCGACCATATCCGCGAGCGGGCCTACAAGATCTGGCAGGAAGAGGGTGAACCCCACGGCCGGCACGAGGAGCATTGGGCGCGCGCCGAGCAAGAGTCGCAGGAGGACACGCCCAATGAGGGCGAGCCTGCCACCGACCAGACCGCCGAAGACGACAACGCCGATCAGCCGACGCCCCCACTCGCCGCGGAGCAGTTATCGGAGTCCGCCGCAACGACCGCGCCGACTGATCCGGCGGTCGCAGCTCCCCCGGCCAAGCCGAAAGCGCGACGTACCACCAAGAAGGGGGCGGCTTGAGCGCCTTCGCCGACCGGCTCCAGCCGGGATCGCCCTACCCGCTCGGCGCCACTTTTGACGGCCTGGGCGTCAACTTCGCAGTCTTCTCGGCCAATGCCGATGCGGTCGAGCTGTGCCTTTTCGATCCGGCCGGCAAGCGCGAGCTCCAGCGCTTCCGGCTACCAGAGTGCACCGACGAAGTGTGGCACGGCTACTTGCCGGACGTCGAGCCGGGCCTACTCTACGGCTATCGCGCGCATGGCCGCTACGAGCCCGAAGCCGGGCATCGCTTCAATGCCAACAAGCTCCTGCTCGATCCCTATGCCCGCAAGCTGAGCGGCGCGATCCGGTGGACTGATGCGCTCCACGGCTATCGCATCGGCCATCGCCGCGAGGACCTGTCCTTCGACAAG
>NZ_JBELLZ010000061.1:0-22137 GCF_042096255.1 Sphingomonas sp.
CCTTTTTGCAGTTTTGTGGCAGCCAAAGACGGAATTGGCCGAAATGCGCGGGTTTAACCCGGCATGAAGGCCGGCCAGGATAGCCGCGACTCGATGAGCGAAGCCCCGCCGCCGCCGAATCACACCCCCGACTCGTTCGCCCAGTCGGTGCGCAGCGCCGTTATCTGGCGTTCGGGCAGCCAGATCGCCGCGCAATTGCTGCAATGGGCGGCGACCTTCCTGGTGATCCGCATCCTCAGCCCCGCGGATTACGGCCTGTTCGCGATGGCGCAGGTGGTGCTCGTGTTCCTAAACATGCTCAACGGCTACGGCCTGGCGAGCGGGCTGGTGCAGCGCCCGGAGGTGACGGATCGAGAAATCCGCCAGCTGTTCGGCATGCTGATCCTGGTCAACGCCGCGCTCGCGCTTGTCCAGCTGGCGCTCGCCCCACTCGCCGCGGCTTACTACCGCCAGTCGCAGGTTGCGCAGCTGTTGACCGTGCAGGCGCTGATCTACGCGACCACACCGTTCATCGCGCTGCCCTCGGCGCTGCTCGCCCGCGCGATGGAGTTCCGCGCGCAGGCCAAGGTCAATATCCTGGCCTCGCTGGCGAGCGCCTCGACCGCGCTGGGCGGGGCGCTGGCCGGCTGGGGGGTGTGGACCTTGGTCGCGGCACCCATCGTGCTGTTCGCGGTGCGCGGCGCCGGGCTCACGGCCGTCGCCCGTACGTTCGTCTGGCCGAGCTTCGACTTTCGCGGCGCCGGTGCGCTTGCGCGCTATGGCGGGCTGATGGCGGCGGGCCAGTTGTTCTGGTTCGGGCAGAGCCAGGCCGACGTGCTGATCGCCGGGCGACATCTCGATGCGCACGACCTGGGACTCTACACCACCGCGGTGTTCCTCACCCAGATTTTCGTCAGCAAGGTGGTGCCGCCGCTCAACGAGGTTGCCTTCTCCGCCTATGCGCGCATCCAGGACGTGCCGGGCGCCGCCGCCGCGGCCTTCGTCAAGTCGGTACGGGTGATCTTCGCTGCAGCCCTGCCCTTCTACCTCGGCCTTGCCGCCACCGCCGAGCCGCTGGTGCTGACCGTGCTCGGGCCGAAATGGGCGGAAGCGGCGCCGGTGGTGCGCCTGCTCGCGCTCGCCATGCCGATGATGACCTTGCAGGTGCTCTTCTCCCCGGTGTGCGATGCGCTGGGCCGGCCCGACATCGGCGTGCGCAACGGGGCGGTCGGCGCGGCGGTGCTGACCGCCGGGTTCCTGTTCGGGGTGCACTGGGGCGCGCAGGGCCTGGCGGTTGCCTGGATCCTCGCCTATCCGATCTATCTGCTGGCGAGTTGCCGCCGCTCGCTGCCGGTGATCGGTGCGCGCGGGCGCGAGGTTGCCCGCGCGATCGCTCCAGTCGCGCTTGCCGCTGCCGGGATGGCGGCCGTCGTGCTCGCGCTCGATGCCGCGCTGCCGCCCCTCGCCGTGCCGGTACGGCTCGCCGTCCTGGTGCTGGCAGGCGCGCTCAGCTATCCTGTCGCGCTGGCGCTGGTCGCCCGCGACCGGGTCCGCGAACTGGTCGCGCTGGTGCGCCGGCCGGTGGCCGGCTAGGCGGCCTTCACCCGCGACGCCAGCAGCCACGCCTCGGCCAGCACCGGATCGGCATACAGGCGCATGTCCGCGGCGCCGTTGATCAGCCGCCGCACCTGCATCGTCGCCAGCGAGCTGCCGGTGACGAAGGCGGTGCGCCGTGCACGATAACGCGGATCGGCGATCAGCGCCGCAAAGGCGCCGACCACCATCTGCGTCTGGATCTTGCAGGCGCTTACGTCGACCAGCGTGACGTGCGTGTTGGGCGAACAGCGCAGCTCGGCATGCGCGGCGCGCTTTCGCTCCGCGAAGCGTGCGACGTCCTCGGGCTGGAAGAAGCCGGACAGGGCCATGCACAGCAGGTTGCGCTGGGGGTCGGCGACGATCTCGAAAGCGGGGCTCATGCGCGGCACCGTCGCGCGCGCGGGTTGACCACGTCTTGCCAAATTCCGGCTAAACGCTCGACATCGGCGCAATCTGGGAGAGTGGATGCCCGACGTGGATTCGAACCACGATTGACGGAGTCAGAGTCCGTAGTCTTGCCGTTAGACGATCGGGCAACAGGCGGGCGCCCCTACGCGGCTGGGCCGCGGGTGTCAATCGCGCCGGTTGCGGCCGGGCGGGGCAGTCGCTAGCTTGGCGGCCAAGGTTCCATCCGCCAGGCGGATGGCAATGGATTAGTGAGCACGGCATGGGAAGCTTTACCCAGATGCCGTCCCGGTCGCCGTTGGGCGATCGTTCGGCGCACCCCGCCCCCCGGCCGCAGGGAGGCGCGCGGCATTATGCCGCGCTTGATCTCGGCACCAACAATTGCCGGCTGCTGATCGCGCGCCCGCAGGGCGAGGGCTTTGCGGTGGTCGACGCCTTTTCGCGGATCGTGCGGCTGGGTGAGGGGCTCGCGACCACCGGCAAGCTTTCCGACGCGGCGATCGAACGGACCCTCGCGGCCCTAAAGGTCTGCGCGGACAAGCTCCGCCGCCGTCCGGTCACGCTTGCGCGCTCGGTGGCGACCGAGGCGTGCCGGCGCGCGACCAACGGCGCGGCCTTCATCGCCCGGGCGCGCGAGGAGACCGGCATCCACCTCGACGTCATCTCGGCGGAGGAGGAGGCGCGGCTCGCGGTGCTCGGCTGCCACGTGCTGATCGAGCCGGGCGAGGGGCCCGCCCTGGTGTTCGACATCGGCGGCGGCTCGACCGAGCTGGTGCTGGTGGACACGACGCCGACCATCCCGGTGGTGCTCGACTGGCATTCGGCGCCGTGGGGGGTGGTGTCGCTGACCGAATCGACCGGGGGCCCGAGCGCCGGCCTCGCGCCCTATGCCGAGATGCGCCGGCTGGTCGCGGCGAGCTTCGCACCCTTTGCGGCGCGGCTGCCGCAGAACGTGGCCGAGCCGCGGCTGCTCGGCACCTCGGGCACCGTCACTACGCTCGCCAGCGTCCATCTCGGCCTGCATCATTACGACCGCTCGGCCGTCGACGGCCTGATCGCGCCCGCCGCGGCGATGCGCCAGATCTCCGCCGACCTCGCCGGCAAGACGCTGAGCGAGCGTGCCGCCCTTCCCTGCATCGGCCGCGAGCGCGCCGACCTGGTGGTGGCGGGCTGCGCGATCCTCGAATCGATCCTCGACCTGTGGCCCGCCGAGCGGCTGGGCATCGCCGACCGCGGCATCCGCGAAGGCATCCTCCGCCGCCTGATGGCGAGCGGCTCCTAAGGACCCATCATGAAGCCGACCCAGGGGCGCCAGCGCGTCCGCACCGCGCGCAGCCGCTCCGCGCAATCGACCCGCTGGCTCGAACGCCAGCTCAACGACCCCTATGTCCGCCGCGCCAAGGCGGAGGGGTATCGCAGCCGCGCCGCCTACAAATTGACCGAGCTGGACGAGCGCTTCGCCTTCCTGAAGGGCGTGCGCCGCGTGGTCGATCTCGGCGCCGCGCCGGGCGGGTGGAGCCAGGTGGTGCGCAAGCTGGTGCCCGCCGCGCAGGTGGTGGGGATCGACCTCTTGCCGGTCGATCCGATCGACGGCGTCACTTTGTTCCAGACCGACTTCATGGCCGATGCCGCGCCCGACCTCCTCAAGGAGGCTTTGGGCGGCCCCGCCGACCTCGTCCTCTCCGACATGGCCGCCAACACGGTGGGCCACCCGCAGACCGACGCCTTGCGCACCATGGCGCTGGCCGAGGCCGCGCATTTGTTCGCCACCGAGGTGCTGCGGCCCGGCGGCGCCTTCGTCTGCAAGGTGTTCGCGGGCGGCGCCGATTCGGCCTTCGTCGCCGAGCTGAAGCGCGGCTTCGCAACCGTGAAGCACGCCAAGCCGCCGGCGAGCCGCAAGGGATCGGTGGAATGGTTCGTGGTGGCGCAGGGCTTCAAGGGACGCGCGGACGGCGACGCCGAGGGCGGAAGTTGACACGAAGCTGACACCCTCGGCGTGTTTCGCCGGGGGCGCGGGATCGTCAAAACAGCGAGTTCAAACAGCGGGCGCGGATGGATCGCCACGCCTGTGTACCATAGGGGCAAGGCTGTAGGAAAGCCGGGCGGCGGGCGGCGATGCGCGCATGGGCCTCCGGCGGTCCGCGCGATCCGACCCGCTATGCGTGGGCTCCGGCTCTAATGGAGCTTGACTCTAAATCGACCTAGGTAGACTTAGTCGCCATGGTTCGGTCACGCGCGCTCTCCCTCCACGCCCGAAGGGTCCTTGCCGCTCTGCTCGACGCGCGGGACCGCTGGTCGCACGGCTATGAGCTCGCGCGATCGGCCGATGTGAAGTCCGGCACGCTTTATCCGCTGCTGATCCGCCTCGAATCGCAGGGGCATCTCCAGGCGGAATGGCAGGCCGCGTCCGAAGGGGGGCGGCCGCCGCGGCATGCGTATCGCCTGACCGCGAGCGGCGTGCAGCTTGCCCAGGCCAACCCCGTCGATGCTCCGGCGATCGCCTCCCCGCGCAGCGTGGTGGCGGTATGAGCCTCGGGCTGCGGCGCGGCATCGCCGCCCTCGCCGGTCGCGCGCTGCAAAGGGCTCTGCCGCGATCGTCGAAACCGTGGGGTTGGGCGATCCGCTTCGAGATCGACGCGATCCGCGACGATGGCGAGGCATTGCGGTTCGCGCTGAGAAGCCTCGCCGGCCTGCTGCCGCACGCGACGGCATCGCACCTCGCCCAGATCCTCGCGCCATCGCGCCGCGACCCATTTCATCCGGGAGGTTCCAACGACATGAGGGTTCAAGACATCGCCCGGCGCCCGCGCGCGCTAGGCATCGCCTGCGCGGTCGGCGCGGTCGTGCTCGGCCTTGTCTATCTGGCGATGGCGGGCGCGCCGGTCCGCTATCTCGTGATCAACGCCGGAGCACTGGCGACCGGGGTGACGCTGCTCGCGCTGCTCGGTACCGGCCGGCGCTCGGGCGAAGGCTGGCAGGTTGGAATGATCGTGGCGGCCGCCGGGGCGCTGCTCGCCACCGCGATGTTCGGCGCCACGGTGGAGGGCGCGGCGCGCTGGGTAACGCTGGGCGGTGGACTTTCCGTCCAGCCGAGCCTGGTCTTGCTGCCGGCGATGCTGCTGGCGTTCGCCCGGCGGCGGCACATGCTGGTGACCGCCGCCATCATCGCCGCCGCCGCAGCGCTGGCGATCCAGCCCGACCGGGCGATGGCGGCGATGCTGGTCGCCGGGCTGGCGGTGCTCCTGGCCCAGCGCCCCGACCGGCACGTCGCGATCGCATTGGGCGCAAGTGCGATCGGCCTCATGACGACGCTGGCGCGGGCCGACACGCTGCCGGCGGTGCCCTATGTCGACCAGATCCTGTATTCGTCGTTCGACGTCCATGCCCTCGCCGGGGTGGCGGTGCTGGCAGGTTCGGCCCTGCTGCTGCTGCCGGCGATCATGGCTGGCGGGCGCGACCCGGCCGATCGGGCGACCTATGCGATGTTCAGCGCGCTATGGCTTTCCGCCATCCTGGCCGCCGCGCTGGACAATTATCCGACACCGGTCGTCGGCTATGGCGGCAGCGCGATCCTCGGCTATCTGCTGAGCCTGCTGGAGCTGCCGGAAGCGGCGGGGGTCCGGACCGGGGCTGCAGCTGGCCGCCGCGCCGATGCGGACGGGATGCCGTCCGACGTGCCGCTTTCGCTCAGGCCAGCCTGAACCGCGCGTTTGCGGCCGTCCGGCACAAACGAAAAGGGCCGCAGCGTCGCCGCTGCGGCCCTTTTCGTGTCCCGCGATCGACCCCGGCGTCAGCCGTCGTAGTCGGCGCCCAGGTTCTGGTTGCGCGGCGGGGCGGCCGCCGTCAGACGCAGCGCTTCCGCCGAAGCCGCGAGCGAGCCGACCGCATCGGCCTCGTCGTCGTCCTCGACCTGGACCTTCTGGAGGCTCTGCACCACCGCCTCGTGCATGTCGCCCGGGCGCACCGTCTCCTCGGCGATCTCGCGCAGCGCGACCACCGGGTTCTTGTCGCGGTCGCGGTCGAGCGTCAGCTCGGCGCCGCCCGAGATCTGGCGCGCGCGCTGGGCGGCCAGCAGCACGAGATCGAAGCGGTTCGGGATCTTGTCGACGCAATCCTCGACGGTGACGCGCGCCATGAGGCTCTTTCTAACTGTCGGTGAAGGGTGCGCGACCTAAGGGGGGGTCGGCGAAAAGTCAAGGAAAGCTGCCATCCAGTCGACTTGAAGTCCATTTCACTTCACCCCGGACTTGATCCGGGGCGACGATCCATGGTTGATGGGCCCCGCTCTTCCGCGCGCCGGCTTGCACGCGCACGCCCCCGCCGCCACACGCCCGCGCATGGACCAGCCGCCGCTGCAGCCGAGCTTCACCGTCGCAGGCAACCGGCTCCAGCTGCTCGACACCGGGCCGCGCCGGCTGGAGGCGCTGCTCGACCTGATCGATACGGCGCACACCTCGCTGCGGATACTCTATTATATCTATGCCGATGACGAGACGGGCCGGCGGGTCAATGACGCGCTCGCCCGCGCCGCCCGACGCGGCGTCTCGGTGGCGCTGATCGTCGACGGGTTCGGCAGCGCCGAGCCGCCCGCCTTCTTCGCGCCGCTGGAGGCGGCGGGGGTGGACGTGTGCCGCTTCATCCCACGCTTCGGCCGCCGCTACCTGCTGCGCAACCACCAGAAGCTCGCGCTCGCCGATGCCGGCAGCGACGATGCGCGGATCATCATCGGCGGGTTCAACATCGAGGACGATTATTTCGGCACGCCGGCCGAACAGGCGTGGCGGGACCTGGGGCTGATCGCGCGCGGGCCCACCGCGTCGCGGATCGCGGGCTATTTCGATGCGCTCCACGCCTGGGTGACGTCCGACTCGCCGCGCCTGCGCGACCTCAACCGTGCGCTCGCCGAGTGGAGCGAGCACGAGGGTGCGGTACGCTGGCTGATCGGCGGGCCGACGCGGCGGCTTTCCCCCTGGGCGCGCGGCGTGCGCGCCGACATGCGGCATGCGAAACGGATCGACATCGTCGCGGGCTATTTCACCCCCAGCCCCACCATGTTGCGCCGGCTCGACAAGGCGGGGCTGCGCGGGGCCACCGCCCGGATCGTCACCGCCGCCAAGTCCGACAACAATGCCACCATCGCCGCGGCGCGCTTCACCTATGCCGGGCTGCTCAGGAAGGGGGTGCGCGTCTTCGAATATCAGCCGACCAAGCTGCACACCAAGCTCTATGCGATCGACGATGCGGTGCATGTCGGCAGCGCCAATTTCGACATGCGCTCCTTGTTCATCAACCTCGAGCTGATGCTGCGGATCGAGGATGCCGCCTTCGCTGACCATGTGCGGACCTATGTCGAGGGCGAGATCGCGCGCTCGCGGGAGATCACGCCGGAACTGTACCGCGCCGAGACCCGCTGGTGGCACCGGGTGATCCAGTTCGGCGCCTATCTGCTGGTCGCGGTGGTCGATCCCACGGTGTCGCGCGGGCTGGCGCTGGGGCCGCGCTGAGCCGCGGGCTCCAGCGCGTTGATCGCCGCCCACACCCGGCGCTCGGCCTCGCGCCGTGGCAGGCCGGGGGGGACGGGGTCACCGATGCGCATGGTGACGATGCCCGGGCGCTTCCACCCGGTCTTGGGCAGCAGCCGCCCCGAATCGAGCGCGATCGGCACCACCGGCAGGTCGAGCGCCTTGTAGAGGCCCGCGAAGCCCGAGCGGAGCGGCGGCGCCTCGCCCGGCTCCACCCGCGTGCCTTCCGGATAGACGATCACCGACCGACCGCTCGCCTTGGCCGCCTGCGCGTCGCTGACCAGCTTGCGCAGCGCCTTCGCCGAGGCGTCGCGATCGACCACGATCGAGCCGTAGACCACGGTCGCCCAGCCCCACAGCGGGATGCGCATCAGCTCGCGCTTGAGCACCATCGCGGGGCCGCCGAGGATCAGCTGGAGCTCCACCGTCTCGTACATCGCCTGGTGCTTGGCGGCGAACAGCAGCTGGCCGGGCGGGATCGCGCCCTCCACCCGCGTCTCGACCCGCAGGATCGTGCGCGCCGCCCAGCGGTGCAGCCGCGCCCAGACATGCGCCCAGCCGATCATCGCCGGCCGGCCGAGCAGCGCCACCACCGGCACCGCCAGCACGATGGGGACAGACAAAGCGTAGAAGATCGCGCGGAACAGCAGGGTGCGGATCATCGCCCGATCCCCAGCCACAGCGCGACGCGCCGCAGCAGCAGCTTGTTATATTCGTTGATCAGCAGGCCCAGGCGCTGCTCGCTCGGCACGCCATCGCGCACGATCCGCACCTCGGTGTCGAGCGCCGCGCCCAGCTCCATCCGCGCGCGCGCCATGTGCCAGTCCGAGGTGACGAGGCGCACCGAACGGAAGCGATGCGCGCGCACCCAGTCGGCGGTCTCCTCGGCGTTGGAGCGGGTATCCACCGCCTCGGGTCCGAGGTCGACACAGCAGCCGATCAGCGGGGCACGGCCATATTCCTCCACCAGATCGACCTTGCGCACGCCGGGCGCGACGCCGGTGATCAGCACGCGGCGGGCCTGTCGGCGCTCCAGCAGCACCAGCCCCCGCTCGATCCGCCCCGCCCCGCCGGTCGGCACCACCACCGCATCGGTGCGCACCCCCTCGGCCGGCTGAGCGAGCAGCAGCATGAAGGCGGCGAAACCCAGCGCCCAGGCGAGCGCGACCAGGGCGAGCAGGCGGACGATCACAAGGCGCGCCTCAGCGCCGCGAGCACCGCCAGCCGCGCCGCCACCGCCGCCAGCGCGACGAAGCCGAGCGGCAGCAAGGCGAGGATGATCCAGCCGGTCGCGCCAAGGGAAATGCCCGACACCAGCTCCGAGCCGAGGTCCGCCGCCTGCCAGCCGAGCACCACGATCACCACCAGCGCCGCGACCGCGCCGCCCAGGCCGCCGGCGAGCGCGTCGCGCGCGATGCGACGCTGGAACAGGCGTGCGACCTGGACGTCGGTGGAGCCCAGCATGTGGAGCACGTCGATTGTGCCGCGATGCGCATGGAGGCCCGCGCGCGCGGCGAGCAGCACCACCAATGCGGTGGCGGCGACCATCATCGCGACCAGCCCGGCGGCAAGCCAGCTCAAGGTCGCGAGCAGCCGGGCGACCGGCGACATCCATGCCGCTTGGCGGTCGACCCTGGCGTCGGGCACGACCGCGCGCACCAGCGCCGCCACCCGGTCCGCGGTGGCGGCGGCGGGATCGGCGAGGTCGATGTCGACCAGCACCGGCAGCGGCAGGTCCGGGTCGGCGCCGTCCTCGCCCAGCCATGGTGCCAGCAGCCGCGCGAGCTCCGCCTCGGGCACCCGCACCGCGCGCGCGACGTCGCGGTCGGCCGAGAGACGGGCGAGCAGCGGGTCCGCCGCGGTACCGGCGCCGAGCTGCACCGTCATGCGGCCGGCGAGCTGGCGGTCGAGCGCGCGCACCGCGCTGCGCGTCCCCATGCCGGCCGCGGCGGCGAGCACGGTCAGGAACAGCATCACCGCGATCACCCAGGTCATCGCGCCGACGCCGACCGCCTGGTCGAGCACCGCGCCGGTGGCCTTGCCGCTCATGCGCCAGCCTCCACGGGGTGGCGCAGCACGCCCGTCGGATCGGCGATCCGGCCGCCGTCCAGCCGCATCAACGTCGCGCCGGGCACACGGCTGAGCAGGTGGAGGTCGTGCGTCGCCACCACCACGGTGGTGCCCAAAGTGTTGAGCGAGTCGAACAGGTGGAGCAATCGGTCGGCCATCGCCGGATCGACGTTGCCGGTCGGCTCGTCCGCGACGAGGAGCTCGGGCCGGCCGATCACCGCGCGCGCGATGGCGACGCGCTGCTGCTCGCCGCCCGACAGCGTCGCGGGGCGCGAGGTGCCGCGCCCGCCCAGCCCGACCCAGGACAGCATCTCGCGCACCGGCTCCTGGATGTCGGCCTCGGGCACGCCGGCGATGCGCATCGGCAGCGCGATATTGTCCCAGATCGACAGGTGCGGGACGAGGCGGAAATCCTGGAACACCACGCCGATCCGCCGGCGGAAGCCGGGGAGCCGCGCGCGCGGCATCGTCACCAGGTCCTCGCCGAACAGGCGGATCACCCCGCGGCTGGGCCTCTGCGCGAGGTAGAGCAGCTTGAGCAGCGAGGTCTTGCCCGCGCCGCTCGCCCCGGTGAGGAAATAGAAACCGCCCTTGGCGAGCGAAAAGCTGAGGTCGACCAGCGTTTCCGGCCCCTCGCCATAGCGCAGGCCCACATTCTCGAACTGCACAATGCTCGCCATGGCCGATCGAATCCATGGCACGGGTGGCGCCCCGCCATCAAGCGTCCCGCCGCGTGCAGCTTGCCGCAGCAGCACCCGCGTGCTTAGGTCGCGTGTGGCGCGGGGGGCGTGCCGCGATGTGAAGCGTATCCGCCAATGATCCTCGAATGCCCGAAATGTTCCAGCCGTTACCTGGTCCCAGATAGCGCGATCGGCGCCACCGGGCGCACCGTGCGCTGCGCCAGCTGCCGACACAGCTGGTTCCAGGAGCCGCGGCTCGAAGCCGAGGCGCCGGTCGCGGCGCCACCGCCGACACTGGAACAGCCCGTCGCCGGCCCGACGGTCGAGGATGCGCCGGAGGGCACCACCGCTCCCGCCGCCGTGCCCTTCACCGTACCGCCGGGTGATGCACCGGCCGCTCCGACCCGCCCCCGCCGGCGCAACCCGGCTAGGCGCTGGACCGCCGCGGCGATCGCCGCCGGCGTGCTGATGACTTTGGGCGTGCTGATCATCCTCTGGTCGAGCGCGCCGGGGCTGCTCAACCGGTTGGGCTTCCCGATCGGCTCGGCCGAGACGCCGCTGCGCCTGGTCGACAATCCGATCGAGCGGCGCGACCTTGCCAATGGCAGCGAGCTGTTCGCCGTCAGCGGCAAGGTGCTCAACCCCTCGTCGAGCGCCCAGCGCGTCCCCGACATCCGCGCCGACCTGCGCGACGCCTCCGGCCGGATCGTCTTCTCCTGGACGATCACGCCGCAGCAGCGCACCCTTGCCCCCAAGAGCGCGATCGACTTCAACTCGGCGAAGCTGGACGTGCCGGCCAATTCGAAGCGGCTGGAGCTGAGCTTCGCGGGCGAGGACGGCGCCTGAACTGGCGACGCTTTCGCCTTGCGCCGCGGCCAAGGCTAAGCTAGGGCCCGCCGCCTGCCAGCCGTCGGGCGAAAGCCGGGCGGACTATCACGTGCGGTCGTGGCGGAACTGGTAGACGCGCAACGTTGAGGTCGTTGTGTCCGAAAGGACGTGGAAGTTCGAGTCTTCTCGACCGCACCAGATAGTCATAGTCTGAATATTCACCCCCCAGCGGGGCCGGAGGTCGACCGCCGCGACACGGGTTCGTCGCTTTCCCGTCGCTTTCGTCCAATCCGATGACCCCCTTTGTCATGATATTACGCTATCCATGACGTCAGCACTTGAAGCTGCCTTGAGAGGGGAATCGACATGGCTACCGTTCACCGCAAAGCCGGCGCGCAGGATGATCTGGCGATCTCGCTGCCGCACCTTGCCAACACCAACAACGACGTTCTGATCCTCGACTGGTCCTGGTTTGAGCAGGGCTATGGCCTCACCAGCTACCTGACCACCGACACGACAGGCGGCTATCGCGGCTATTTCTACCTCGACAGCACCACGCGTAACGATTTCGTCAGCATCGAGCGGTTCAACATCACCGCGACCAACTTCGCGGACGAGATCGCGACCGGGAACGGCAACGACGTGATCAAGGGCATGGGGGGGAACGACCGCATCTCCGCCGGCGCGGGCCGCGACACGCTGGACGGCGGCGCAGGAATTGACGGGTTCAACAAGAGCTTCAGCGCACTGAACACCGGCGTTACGGTGAACCTGACGACGAATGCGATCACCGCCTCCCAGGGCACGATCAGGGGCTTCGAATATTTTTACAACGTCGTCGGCACCTCCAAGAACGACACGTTCATCAGCTCGCAGCTGCGCGGCAACGACAGCGTGCAGGGGGGCGACGGCAACGACCGGGCGGAGTTCCGCGTCGGCTCCGACAGCTTCACCGGAGGAACCGGCAACGACACGCTGAAGGCGGACATGAGCTGGTGGACCGGCGGCCAGGGCATCCAGATGTCGTTCGCGACGGACGGCGCCGGCGGCTTCCGCGGCTATTATTATCTCACCAGCACCCAGCGTGCCGACTTCGCCTCGACCGAGAACTTCGAAATCCTCGGGACCAAGAACAACGACCGGATCGATGCGGGCAGCGGCAACGACACGCTGTCCGGCAATGGGGGCAACGACGACATCCGCTCGGGCGCGGGAACGGACGTGCTCGACGGCGGTGCGGGCATCGACGGCCTCGGCCGCGACTTCTCCGCGGCAACCGCCGGCGTCACCGTCAACCTGGGCACCAGCGAGCAGTCGAGCGCCTATGGCACGATCGCCAATTTCGAATATTTCGTCTCGATCACCGGCAGCAACTTCGCGGACACCTTCGTCAGCACCACCATGCGCGCGGACGACCTGGTGAACGGGGGCGGCGGCAACGACACCGTCACCTTCTTCGAGGGCTATGACACGTTCAACGGCGGGCTGGGCAGCGACCGGATGATCGTCGACTTCTCGGGCGCGCTGGTGAGCAAGGGCATCGAGATGAGCTTCTCGGTGGACAGCAACGGCGGCTGGCGCGGCTATTACTATGTCGACGGCAACACCCGCGCCGACTTCACCTCGGTGGAGGATTTCTCCATCACCGGTACTGCCTTCAATGACCGGATCATCACCGGTGACGGCGATGACACGGTGGTGGCCGGCGCGGGGGCGGACCTGCTGAGCACGGGCGGCGGCACCGACACCCTCAACGGCGGCGCAGGGATCGACGGCATCGGCCGCAACTTCATCAACGCGGCGCAGGCGATCACCGTCAACCTCGGCACCAACACGGTCGACGGGATCGGCGGCAGCATCACGAACTTCGAGTATTTCTACGAGTTCGTGACCGGCAGCGGCGACGACGCGCTCGTCTCCACCGCCGAGCTCGCCAACGATTCGGTGACCATGGGCGGCGGCGACGACACCTTCACCTCCTTCCGCGGTGACGACGATTACGATGCCGGGCTCGGCAACGACCGGCTGGTGGTGGACTGGTCCGCGCTGGACCTGTTCGCCGGCGTGACCAACAACTACCAGGTCGCGGATACCAACGGCGGCTGGCGCGGCTACCTCTACATCAACGGCGAGGCGCGGGTGGACTATACCAGCGTCGAGGCGTTCACGCTGACCGGCACCGGTTATCGCGATGTCTTCTACGGCCAGACCGGCAACGACATCTTGAATGGGGGAGCCGGCGATGACACGCTCTACCTGGGAAGCGGCAACGACAAGGCATTCGGCGGCGAAGGCGTCGACGGGCTGGGCAAGGACATGTCCGGCGCCACCGCCGCGATCACGCTGAACCTGAACACCAATGCGCTCTCGCTCAAGGGCTCGTCGATCAGCGGCATCGAATATCTGGCCGACGTGCGCGGCGGCAGCGGCGCCGACAAGTTCATCACGCTCAAGGAGCTGTACGACGACGTGGTCGCCGGCAACGGCGGGAACGACACGTTCAGCACCTTCGGCGGTGACGACGACTTCGCCGGCGGATCGGGCAACAAGGACAAGGTGATCGTCGACTATTCGTGGCTGGAGACCGAGGATCGGATCTCCACCTCCATGTCCGTCGACAACGACAATGGCGGCTTCCGCGGCTATTATTACGTCAACGGCGCGGCGCGCGTGGACTTCACGGGCACCGAGACGTTCGACGTGACCGGCACCAAGAACGACGACAGCATCACCGGCGGCGGCCTGGCCGACACGCTGCGCGGCGGCGAAGGCCGCGATTCGATCGCGGGCGGCGCGGGCGCGGACAAACTGTTCGGCAATGCCGGCGCCGACACGATCGACGGCGGCGACGCCAGTGACCAGATCACCGGCGGCACCGGCGGCGACACGATGACGGGCGGCGGCGGTGCCGACACGTTCATCTTCGGCGCGAGCGACGTGGGCGGCCTGCCGAACTATGCCGCGGTGATCGCCTATGCCGACCGGATCACCGACTTCGACTCGGGCGTGGACAAGATCAACCTGTCCGCGATCGATGCGAACACCGGTGCCAACGGCAACCAGGCCTTCTCCTACATCGGCGACGCCGCCTTCTCCGCGGCGGGGCAGATCCGCTACGTCAACATCAGCGGCGCCACCTACATCCTCGGCAACCTCGACGCCGACCTGGGCGCGGACTTCGCGATCCGGGTGGACGGCGAGCTGCCAGTGGCCGCGGACTTCAATCTCTGATCCGAACGTAGCGGACAGCGGCCCACATAGGGCGAAGAGGCGCCGGCACCGTGCGGGTCCGTTCCTTCGGGAACGCGACCCGCATCGTGCCGGCGCTTCGCGCGTCGGCGCGCGGGAGGCTTGCCCGGAGGATTGTCCAGAGCAGAGGATTGCGATGCCGGGAAACGCAGGGCTAAACCCCCGCCCAACGATCAAAAGGGGTTACCATGCATCTCACCCTCGCCACGCTGCTCCTGCTCGCCCAGGCGGCGCCACAGCCCCAGCCGCAACCGCCCGTCGAGCAGACCGAGGCGCCCGAGGACCAGGCGACCCGCCCGACCGAGACCACCACCGCGCCGCCGCAACAGACCGCCGCCAGCGCTCCGCCGACCGCCGCGAACGCCAAGCCGCCCAAGTGGGACGTCAACGCCCCGCCTGGCACGCCCGTCCGCCAGGTGCCGATCAACGTCGACGAGGGCAGCTGGATCGATCTCGACGTCTCGCCCGACGGCGGCACCCTCGCCTTCGCGCTGCTCGGCGACATCTATACCATGCCGATCACCGGCGGCACGCCGCGGCGGATCGCCGAGGGGCTGGCGTGGGAGGTGCAGCCGCGCTTCTCGCCCGACGGGCGGCGGATCGCCTTCACCTCCGATCGCGGCGGCGGCGACAACATCTGGATCATGAACCTGGACGGCACCGACAAGCGCCAGGTGACCAAGGAAGACTTCCGCCTGCTCAACCAGCCGAGCTGGTCGCCGGACGGGCGGTTCATCGCCGCCAAGAAGCATTTCACCACCGGACGCTCGCTCGGCACGGGCGAGGTATGGCTCTATTCGGTCGCAGGCGGCGGCGGCGTGCAATTGGTCAAGCGCGCCAGCGAGAAGCTCCAGAAGGAGCTGGGCGAGCCGGTCTATGCCGCGGACGGCAAGTCGATCTTCTACACCCGTAATGTCACGCCGGGACCGATCTTCGAATATGCGCAGGATTCGAACACGGGGCTGTTCGACATCGAGCGCTACGAGCTTGCCACCGGCGAGGTGACCACCGCGGTGACAGGCCTGGGCGGTTCGGTGCGGCCGACGCCCTCGCCCGACGGCAAGCGCATCGCCTTCGTGCGGCGCGAGCGGGCGAAATCGAAGCTGTACGTCAAGGACCTTGCCACCGGCGCCGAGCGCAAGATCTACGACGCGCTCGACCAGGACGTGCAGGAGACCTGGGCGGTGACCGGCGTCTATCCCAACATGGCATGGACGCCCGATTCCAAGACGATCGTGTTCTGGGCGGGCGGCAAGATTCGCCGCGTCGACGCCGATGGCGCGAACGACGCGGTGATCCCGTTCCGGGTGCAGGACACGCGCGGCGTGCTGCCCGCGCCGCATCCCGAGATCGCGGTCTCGCCCGACCGGTTCGAGACGCGAATGCCGCGCTGGGCCGCGGTGTCGCCCGACGGCGGCCGGGTGGTGTTCGAGACGCTCGGGCACCTCTGGGTCAAGCCGATGGCGGGCGGCGCGGCGAAGCGGCTGACCTCAGGGGACGAGCTGGAACTGTTCCCGAGCTGGTCGCGCGACGGCAGGTCGGTGGTCTATGTCGGCTGGACCGACGCAGGCGCGGGGCAGGTGAAGGTGGTCGGCGCCGCGGGCGGACGGCCACGCACGGTCACGACGATGGCGGGCCATTATGCCAAGCCCCGCTTCTCGCCCGACGGCCGCACGGTCGTGTTCGAGAGCCGGCAGAGCGAGGGGCTGACCACCGCCGCCTTCACCGCGACGCCGGGCGTGTACCGCGTGCCCGCCGCGGGCGGCGCGCCGGTGCTGGTGCTGCGCGACGCGCGCGAGCCGCAGTTCGGCGCTGATGACGCGCGGCTATTCACGATCGGCGAGGAGGATGACAAGCGCGCGCTGATCTCCACCGACCTCTCCGGTGGGGCGAAGCGCATCCATGCCAAGGGCGAGATGGTGACCGACTATGTCGTCTCGCCCGACGGGCGCACGGTGGCGTTCCGGCAGAATTACGAGGCGTTCGTGATGCCGCTGATGCCCGGCGGGCAGGCGGTGGAGGTGGCCGAGGACGCCAAGTCGCTGCCCGTCACGCAGGTGAGCGCGAATGGCGCCAACTATCTCGGCTGGTCCAACGACGGCGAGCGGCTGCACTGGAGCCTGGGGCCGACGGTCTATACCGCCAGCCGTAGCGCCTTCTTCCCCGATGCGCCGCAGCCGGAGAATGCACCCAAGTTCGTGGCGCCGCGCACCGGCGTGTCGCTGGCGATTGAAGTGGCAGCCGACAAGCCGACCGGCACGGTCGTACTCACCGGCGCACGCATCCTGACCATGGCCGGCAATGACGCCGGCGCGATCGACGATGGCGTGATCGTGATCCGCGGCGACCGGATCGTCGCGGTCGGCCCGCGCGCCACGGTGCAGGTGCCTGCCGGCGCGAAGACGGTGGACCTCGCCGGCAAGACGATCATTCCCGGGCTGGTCGACGCGCATGCGCACGGGCCGCAGGGTGAGGACGAGCTGGTGCCGCAGCAGAATTGGTCGACGATCGTCAACCTGGCGCTGGGCACCACCACGATCCACGATCCCTCGGCGCGCGCGAGCGAGATCTTCGTCGCGGCCGAGCGCCAGCGCGCGGGCCAGCTGCTCGCCCCGCGCATCTTCTCTACCGCGGAGGTGGTCTATGGCGCCAAGGCGCCCGACGTCTATGCGGAGATCAACAGCTATGACGATGCGCTCGCGCACGTCCGGCGGATCAAGGCCGAGGGCGGGCGTTCGATCAAGAACTACAACCAGCCGCAGCGCGAGCAGCGCCAGCAGGTGGTCGCCGCCGCGCGGGCCGAGAACATGCAGGTGGTGGCCGAGGGCGGGTCGCTGTTCGGCATGGACATGACCATCGCCGCGGACGGCAATTCGACGCTGGAGCACAACATCCCGCTCGACCGCTTCTACGACGACGTGGTGCAATTCTTCCCGCAGACGCAGACCAACTACACCCCCACTCTGGTGGTGACCTATGGCGGGCTCGCCGGCGATCCGTATTGGAGGCAGGCGACCAACGTGTGGGAGCAGCCGATCCTCAAGGCGCACATTCCCGCCGACCAGCTTGCCGCGGCCAACATCCGCCGGGTCAAGGCGCCCGAGGAGGATTTCGTCGATGCGGCGAGCGCGCGCGAGGCCAAGAAGCTGGCGGACAAGGGCACGCTCGTCTCGATCGGAGCGCACGGCCAGCAGGCGGGCATCGGCCCGCATTGGGAGATGTGGAGCTTCGTGCGCGGCGGCATGACCCCGGTGGAGGCGCTGCGCGCGGGCACGATCGTGCCGGCCAAGTCGCTGGGCATGGCGAAGGACATCGGCAGCCTTGAAGTGGGCAAGCTCGCCGACCTGGTGGTGCTCGACGCCGACCCGAGCGAGAACATCCGCAACTCCGAGCGCGTGTCGAAGGTGATGCTGGGCGGGCGGCTGTACGATGCGATGACCATGAACGAGGAGGTGACCGGCACCGCGCAGCGCCAGCCGTACTTCTGGAGAAGCGGCGCAACGGCGGCGAGCACAGTGACGACGACCCACGGCGCGGACTGAAGGGGGGCGCGGGAGGTGTGTCGGCCCGGCACACCCTCGCGTCCCAAGTTGCGCCACGCGACATCCGGTGGGATAAGCCCCGTCCGGGAGGCGCGGCATGCACGAGGGGCCCGGTACGCAGACGCTGATCCTCGCCTGGCGCGATGGCGAGGCGGGCGCGCGCGACCGGCTGATCGCGCAGATCCATCCCGCGCTGGAGCGGATCGCCGCCGCGCGGCTCGCCGGGGAGCGCGACACGTCGCTCTCGACCGGGGACCTGATCAACGACGCGGTGCTCCAGATCATCACCGCCAACAATGCCGACGTGAACGATCGAGCGCACCTGATCGCGCTCGCCAGCCGGATCATGCGCAACCTGCTGGTCGACCGGGCGCGGCGCAAGGATGCTGCCAAGCGCCGCCACGTCCGCGTCGAGCTGACCACGCGTGTCGAAGGCGAGCAGCGCTTTGACCTGAAAGCGCTCGATTCCGCGCTGATACGGCTGGGGGCGATCGACAATGCCCTCGTGGAGCTGATCGAGATGCGGTATTTCGGGGGCATGTCCGTGCCCGACGTCGCGGTGGCGACGGGCTGGTCGGAGACGACGGTGAAGCGGCGGTGGAGCGTCGCGCGCGCGTGGCTGACCGACGCGCTCCTAAACCCGATCGACGCATGAGCGATCCGGCGTTCGAACGCCGCGCGATCCAGCTCTACGAGGCGATGCTCGACGTTCCGGAAGCGGAGCGCGATGCGTGGCTGGCGCGCGAGACAGACGGCGATCCGGCGCTTGCGGCGCGGCTGGAGGCGATGCGCGAAGCTGGGCGGCTGGCGGCGCTGTCCACCGGCGCGGCGCTCGACCATGCCGAGGAGGAGCCGGTGCCGGCACGGATCGGCGCCTATCGGATCACCGACCTGATCGGCCGCGGCGGCATGGGCGCCGTGTATCGCGGCGAGCGCGATACGGGCGACTTCAGCCATGTCGTCGCGATCAAGGTGATCCGATCGGGGCTGCTCTCCCCGGCGCTGATCGAGCGGTTCGGGCGCGAGCGCGCGATCCTCGCCCGGCTGCACCATCCCGGCATCGCGCAGCTGCACGACGGCGGCGAGACCGAGAGCGGATCGCCCTTCATCGTCATGGAATTCGTCGAAGGCCGGCCGCTGCTGCGCTGGGCGGAGGAAGAAGCGCCGTCGCGCGCCGAGCGGCTGGCGGTGTTCGCGCTGATCTGCGACGCGGTCGCCTTCGCGCACCGCAACCTGGTGGTCCACCGCGACCTCACCCCCTCCAACGTGCTGGTCACCGGCGACACGGGGCGCTGGGGCGTCAAGCTGATCGACTTCGGGATCGCCCGGCCGGCGGACGTGGTGGCGGACGCGCTGTCGACGCGGGGCACCCCGCCCGAGCGCGCTTCGATCGTCAGCCTCAGCCTGACGCCGGGCTATGCCGCGCCCGAGCGGATGGTGGCGGGGCCGGTGACCACCGCGGCGGACGTGTTCTCGCTGGGGCGGCTGCTCGACGCATTGGTGCCGGGCGCGGATAGCGAGTTGCGCGCGATCGTCGCGCGGGCGACCGCGGCCGATCCGCAGGCGCGCTATCCAACCGTAGAGGCGCTGGCCGAGGATGTCGCGCGGATGGTGGATGGGCGCCCGGTCGCGGCGATGGGCGGCGGCGCCGGCTATCACCTCGGCCGGTTCCTGCGCCGCCACCGCCTGCCCGTATTCGCCGGTGCCGCTGCGCTGCTGGCGCTGGTCGCCGCCTTGGCGCTGACGCTCGCCGCCTACCGGCGGGCGGAGACGGCGCGGGAGGCGGAGGCGGCGCGCTTTGCCGAGCTGCGCAGCCTCGCCGGTTTCATGCTGTTCGACCTGAACGGCCGGCTCAGCCGGGTGGTGGGCACGATCGACGCGCGCGAGCGGCTGGCGGCGCGCGCGCAGCGCTACCTGGGCGCGCTGGCCGGATCCTCCGCCACGACGCCGGCGCTCGGGCTGGAGGCGGCGCGGGGCTTCATCGCGCTTGCCACCATTCAGGGTGTGCCGAGCGAGCCCAACCTGGGACAATATGAACCCGCGCGCGCCAATCTCGCACGGGCGATGCGGCTGCTGGAGGGCTCGCCACTGCCGCGCGCGCAGGTCGCGCCCGATCTGGCGCTGGCGCTTGCGCGCATGGCGATGCTGGAGGCGCATGGCGCGCATGACACGAAGCGGGCGAATGCCGCACTGGCGCGTGCCGAGCGAGTGCTGTCGGACGTGGCGGCGTCGGAACGCGGCACCCGCTGGCTGCGCGCGCGCAGCGAGGTGCGCCGATCGCAGCTCGACATGGCGGTGCTGGATCAGGACGTGCCGGGGATCGGCCGACTCGCCGACCGGCTGGAGCGCGAGATCGGCGACTGGCCGGCGGAAGCACGCAAGGGCTTTGCTGCCGAGTTCGACCGTGCCGTCGCCGACCATTATCGCGGGATCGCCGGCTATTTCACCGACGCGCTGGCCGAATCGATCCGCCGGACTCGCGCCGCCGATGCGCGCTTCGCCGCGCTGGAGCGGGCGCGGCCGGGCGATCCGCTGCTGCTCTACTTCCGCGCGTTCAATGCCTATATCGGCTATGGCTCGGCCGAGGGCGCCGACGATGCGCAGGCGCTGCGCTTCCTGGCCGCCGCGCGGGCGGCGAGCGACCGGCTGGCGCAGCTGGAACCGCGCGACCGGACAGTGCTGCTGCTCGCCGTCAAGATCCGGGCGGCCGAGGCGCAGTCGCTGAGCGAGCGGGGACGGCACAACGAGGCGGTCGCGCTGCAGAAGGATGTGGTCGCGTTCCACACCGCGCAGGCGAAGCGCCAGTCGAGCGACTCCGCCGGCAACCAGCTGACCACCGCGCAGCTCATCCTCGCCAATATCGCGATCCGCGCGCGCGACCGGGCGCTCGCCTGCGAGGCGACGCGCGCCGCCAACCGAGCGCTCGCCGATCTCGACCGGAAGGGCGGGGCGATGGGGTTCGTCGCCACCTATCGCACCCGGCTGGCCGCCAACCAGGCGCGCTGCGCGCGCAGCGAACCGGTGGCGACGATGGAGACGATCGCCTAGCCTGTTCGTTGAGGCCGTGGAGTCGGCCGAGAAGGAGAGGCCCCATGACAATCGCGGCGATCCTGCACACCAAAGGCAGCGAAGTGGTGAGCGTTGCCCCCGAACAGCCTGTGGCGGAGGTGGTGGCGCTGCTCGCCGAGCGACGCATCGGCGCGGTCCCGGTGATCGGAGGCGGCGCGGTGCTGGGGGTTTTCTCCGAGCGCGACCTGGTGGCGTTGCTCAGGGACGGGGACGCGGCGGCCCTGTCGCGCCCCGTCAGCGAGGTGATGACCGCGCCGGCGGTGACGGTGGGGATCGAGGATGCGGTGCTGGCTGCGCTCTCGCTGATGACGCGGCGTCGGTTGCGTCACCTGCCGGTGATCGAGGGCGACCGCGTGATCGGCATCGTCTCGATCGGCGATCTGGTGAAATACCGGATCGAGCGGATCGAAGCCGAGGCGGCGGCGATGCGCGACTATATCCAGCAGGCCTGAGTGACCGACCTGAGGGGCAGCATCCGCGGGCGCATCCGCCGGCTGGTCGGCTCCGGCGAGGTCGATCTGACGCGCCCGCCGGGGGACGATGGGCTGTTCGGCCCGGGATCGCCCGCCTGGCGGATCCATGGCGATTTCACCGCGATGATGATCGGCGGCGTTTCCGCGCTGCTGCTCCAGATGCTTCATCCGGCGGCGCTGGCCGGGGTGTGGCAGCACAGCGACTTCCGGCGCGACCGGCAGGGGCGACTAAAACGCACCGCGCATTTCATCTCCACCACCACCTTCGGCTCCACCGCGGCGGCGGAGGCGGCGATCGCGCGCATCCGCACGGTGCACGACCGGGTGCAGGGCGTGCTGCCCGACGGGACGGCGTACAGCGCGAACGATCCCCGCCTGCTTACCTGGGTGCACGTGGCGGAGGTGGACAGCTTCCTGCGCGCGCATCTGCGCTACAAGGACCCGGAACTGCCTGGCGCGGTGCAGGACGCCTATCTGGCGCAATATGCGTTAGTTGCGCGGCGGCTGGGCGCCGCGGACGTGCCGGTCTCGCGCGCCGAGATCGCGGACTATTATCGCGCGATCCGGCCCGAATTGCGCTTCGACCATCGCACTCGCGAAGTGGCGGCGGCGCTTACCGCGCGTGATGGCGATGCGATGACCCGCCAAGCGATGGCAATGGTGTTCGCGGCGGGGCACGATCTGCTGCCCGGCTGGGCGCAGGCGATGCACGGCCGCGCGGTGG
>NZ_JBELLZ010000062.1:0-22115 GCF_042096255.1 Sphingomonas sp.
GGCAACGCGAAGTCGGTCGACATGGGCGAAACGACGATGGCCGGGTTCATCGAAACGCTCCAGCCCGCGATCGACGCCGCCGCCGCCTGATCGAAACGAGGGGGCGGAGCCGCCCCCGCTCGGCGGCCCCTCTAACCAGCCTGACCGGTCAACCGCTCCCAATTGCCGTGGGCGAAACCGGCGCGGGCGGCATCGTCGAGCGACACCTCGTCCACGAAGCGCCGCGGGGCGCCGCCCGGCTTGTATTGATACGGAAAGTCGGTCGAGAACAGCAGACGCTCGGGGCCGACGATGTCCAGGCAGCGCTGGAGATAGGTCTCGCTCCACATACCGCTACCGGTCACGTAGAGATTGCTACGCGCATAGTCGGTGAAGGAACGGCGAAGGTTCAGCGTACGCTCGAACACGGGCGACATCCGCTCAAGGTAGAACAGAACTACCTCGCCCCAATGGCCGAGGATGATCTGCAGGTCCGGCAGCTCGTCGAACACGCCGGCCGCCGCCAGCCGCACCCATTGCAGCCCCGCTTCATAATGCCAGCCCAGGCCGAACGCGGCGAGCGCGAGATCGGCCGTTTCGCCGATGCCCGAATAGTTCGCCTCGCGCACCGCCGCGAGGGGCGTCTGCGGGTGGATGAAGATCGGCACCCGCAGCTCCGCCGCCTTGGCCAGCATCGGGCGTAGCGTGGGATGGTCCAGATGGCGATCGCGGGTGCGGCCGCATACCAGTGCGCCCTTCAGGCCCAGCTCGCGCACGGCGCGCTCCAGCTCGCGCGGCGCCGCATCGGGGTCGGGGGTCGGCAGTGCGGCGAAGCCCTGAAACCGATCGGGATGCCGCGCGCACGCCTGCGCGATCAGGTCGTTGACGCGCCGCACCATGTCTCCAGCGGTCTCCGGCGCCAGATTGTGTAGGCCGGGCGTCGTCAGCGACAGGACCTGCACATCGACACCCTGCTCGTCCATCAGCGCCAAGCGTCCCTCGCCCAGATCGGCCAAGCGCAGCCCGTTCTCCCCGCCATCGGCCGCAGCCGATGTGGGATCGTGCGGTTCCGGCGCCGCCGCCCAGGCGTCCCGCACGGCGGAAGGAAGGATATGCTCTTCAATCGCGATCAGTCGCATGTGCTGCCTCTAACCCTTGAACGGCAGTAACGATTGGGGGCGGCCAGGATCGCCGGGATCAGCGGAATATAATCAATCTGGCCGAAGATCGAGGCGGCGAACGGCCGGGCCGCTACACCGGGGGAGCGCAAGCGGTGCATAGCCGGGGGCAAAGCGTTCCAGACGCAACCGTCTTCACGGCATCGAGCTTTTTTGAACCGTCGGATCACCGAAGCGTTGGCTTTGCAGGGAGGGTCTCTTGGACGTTATCGCGATTTTATTCCGGCAGACCCGCGCCATGGCGGCGCAGTTCGTCCAGATGCTTCCCCAGTTCGCCATCGCCCTGGTCGTCATCATCGTCGTGGCGATGGTCGCCAAGTCCGCCCGGCGGCTGGCTGAATGGCTACTGCGCCGCACCGAACTGCGTGGCACGCTGGTCAACCTTGCCGAGACGCTGCTCGGGGTTGCGATCTGGACCGTGGGCCTGCTGATCGCGGCGGCGATCGTCTTCCCGGGCGTCACGCCGGGAAACATCCTGGCGGTGCTGGGACTAGGCTCGGTCGCGATCGGTTTCGCATTCAAGGACATCTTCGAGAACTTCCTCGCCGGCGTCCTGATCATGCTGCGCAAGCAGATGCGCCTCGGCGACATGATCGAGTGCCAGGACGTGGAGGGCCGGGTGGAGGCGATCTCGCTGCGCGACACGCACCTGCGCGAACTCGGCGGCGAGCTCGTCGTCGTGCCCAACGCCTATCTGTTCAAGAACCCGGTGCGCGTGCTGACGCAGGGCAAGACGCGGCGGCACACCGTGGAGGTCGGCGTCGCCTATGACGTCGATCTCGACGCCGCACGCGAGGTTATCGCGCAAGCGGTGCGTTCTGCCCCCGACGTGAACGCCGACAAGGCGGTGGAGGTCTACGCCAAGGAGTTCGGCGATAGCTCGATCAACTTCCTCGTCCGCTGGTGGGCGGGTGCGCAACCCGTCGATGCGCACAAGACCCGCGACGAGGTCGTGCGGGCAATCAAGCGCGCGCTGGACGCCGAGGGCATGGAGATTCCCTTCCCGATCCGCACGCTGGTCTTCCCGGCTGCCGTGCCGATCGCCGCCCGTAACGACCAGCAGGCGCGCTGACCGCGATGCCCAGGTTCCGATCCATCGCGCGGCTCCAGCTCTGATGACGTCCGACGAGACACCCGGCCGATCGGAACTGGCGGAGGACCGCACCGACCTGGCCGAGGACCGCACCCTGCTCGCCAACGAACGCACCTTCAGCGGCTGGGCGCGCACCGCCATGGCCTCGATCGGCATCGGCATCGGCTTCAACGCGCTGTTCCAGCCCGTGGAGCCGACCTGGGTCGCCAAGGCGATCGCCACCGTCTTCATCCTGCTCGGGATCTTCCTGATCGTCGCGGCGGAGCGGCGCGCGTGCGTCGTCCAGGGCCGGCTCACCGCGCACAAGGTAAGCAGCGTGCCGGTCGCCAATTTCCGCATCATGGCGGTAGGGGTGAGCGGCGGGGCCATCGCCCTGATCGGCGCGATCTGGTGGCTGGCGTGATCGACTGGCCCACGGCGCACGCCGCCGCCGCCATCCTCGTCACGGCGGCGATGTTCTATGGGTTCGCCTCGGCGCGGCTCGGTATCGAGATTATCTCGCTGCTGACGATCAGCGTCATCGGCCTGGGCCTCTATCTTGCGCCACTGCCAGACCACCGTCCACAGGACGGCCTCAAGCTCGCCTTCGAAGGCTTCGGCAATTACGCGCTCGTCACCATCTGCGCGCTGATGGTGATGGGGCGCGGGCTCGTCGTGACCGGCGCGCTGGAGCCTGCCGCACGTGCGCTGACGCAGGTATGGCGGTTCAATCGTTCGATTGGCTTCCTGGTCACGCTGGTGCTCGCAATGGTGATGAGCATGCTCGTCAACGACACGCCGGTGCTCGTGCTGCTGCTGCCGATCCTGGTAACGCTCGCCCATCGCGGCGGCATGCCCGCGTCGCGCACTCTCATCCCCGTGAACAGCGCCGTGCTGATCGGGGGCATGTCCACCACGATCGGCACGTCCACCAACCTGCTGGTGGTCTCGATCGCCAGCGACCTCGGCCTGCCGCCGATGAGCGTCTTCCACTTCACCCCGATCGTGCTCGCCGCCGCAGCCGTCGCCCTTCCCTTCCTGTGGCTGGTCATGCCGCGGCTGCTGCCGGACAACTCGCCCGAGGCCGGCCACGCGCCGCGGCTGTTCCATGCGGAACTGCGGATGGATCCACGCTCGCCATCCTTGGGGCGGGCGGTTACGGAGGTGCTTCGCCCGCTCGGCAGCGGCGTCCGCCTGGTCACCGCACCACCCGGCCCGCTCACCGCCGACGACCGCATTGGCATCGCCGCATCGCACGAGGCGATCGAGGACGCCATGCGCGTGATCGGCGCTCACACTGCCCCGGCCGAGTTGCTCCAGCGTCTGCGGCTCAGCGCACGGACCTCCGGCGAGGACCTGACGGTCGCCGAGCTGGCGATCACCGCGGATTCGGGCCTGATCGGGAAGCGCGTCGCCACATCCGGCATCGCCGAGGAGCATGACGTCGCAGTGCTCGGTGTCCACCACGGCAAGGGGCTGTGGGCGGATGCGCAAGGCGAGCAGGTCGCGGCCGACATGGCGGAAGGCGACATCCTGCTCGCCACCGGTACGGGGCCGGCGATCTCCCGTCTGGCGCGCGCCGAGGGACTGCTCGTCCTGGAGGGCGCCAAGGAGGTGCCCCGAACCGCCAAGGCCCCGCTCGCGCTCGCCATCATGCTCGGCGCGGTGGGATTCGCCAGCGTCGGCCTGGTGCCGATCGCGATCAGCGCGCTGGCAGGCGCCATCGCCATGTTCGTGACCGGCTGCGTGCGCTTCGATCGGGTCGGGCGCGCGCTGTCGGCCAAGGTCATCGTGCTCGTCGCCGCCAGCATCGCGGTCGGCCGGCTGGTGCTGGAGAGCGGGGCCGCCGACTGGCTCAGCCAGCTGCTCGCCCTGGGGCTGCACCACCTGCCGCCAGCCGGCGTCCTGGCCGCAATCATGCTGTTCGTCACCGTGCTCACGAACTTCGCATCGAACACCACCGCGGCGGCCGTGGGAACGCCGATCGCCTTCGGCCTCGCGCAGAAGCTCGCCATCCCCGCCGAACCGCTGGTCCTCGCCGTGCTGTTCGGGTGCAACCTCTGCTATGCGACGCCGGTCGCCTACCAGACGAACCTGCTCATCATGTCCGCCGGCGACTATCGCTTCGGCGACTACACGCGCACCGGCCTGCCGCTCGTCGCCATCATGATCGTCACCCTGTCGGCGCTGCTCGTCCTCAGCTACGGACTGTACTGAGTTTGCCCGGGCATGGCTGCCTCGCTTCCGGACCTCGCAACGGCCATGGTGCGCAGTCCGATGCCCCGCGCCGTACGTTGAACGTCCGAAGCCCTCCACTCCGTCCGGGAACAATCCATGTCCTACCGCCGCTTCGCCGCGATGATCGCCACCTCGACGCTGGTGATGTTCGGCCTGATGTATCTGAACACCTATGCGACGAGCCACCTGTTCTTCAGCCAGACCCGGGGCTGGATGGCGCTCCTGATGGGTGCGGTCATGGCCGCGATCATGATCGGATTCATGTGGGGCATGTATGAAAACCGGCGGGCCAACATCGCCGTCGTGATCGGCGCCGCCATCGTCTTCGCCGGATCGCTGTGGCTGGTCCGCAGCCAGGAGACGGTCAGCGACGTCGCGTGGATGAAAGCGATGATCCCGCATCATTCCATCGCGATCATGACGAGCGAGCGGGCGCACATCCGCGATCCGCGCGTCCGGCTGATCGCGGATCGCATCATCGACGCGCAGATCCGCGAAATTGCGGAGATGAAGCGCGAGATCGCCCGACTGGAGGCGAATCCGATACCGACCGGGGCGCCCGACCTGCCATCCTATCGTGATCGCGGGGTGGCCCCGCCGGCGGGCGATAGCGATGGCGAAGCCGGAATCAACACGCTGGCACCGGTGCGCTGATGATCGGCGGACTGTCTCTAACCCCCTTCGACGCGGCGGCGATCCTGATCGTGCTCGCCGCGGTGCTCGGCTACGTCAACTTCCGCTTCCTGCGCCTGCCCTCCTCCATCGGGCTCACCGTGATGGGCGCGCTCGCCTCGCTGGGCGTGGTGCTGCTCGACGAGCTGCTGCCGGGCAGCACGGTCAGCCACGACATCGTCCAGTTCATCGCCGGGATCGACTTCCACACCACGTTGATGGACGGCATGCTGTCGTTCCTGCTGTTCGCCGGCGCGCTGCATGTCTCGTGGACGCAGTTGCAGCGCGGGCGATGGGCGATCCTGGTGCTGAGCACGGCGGGCGTGCTGCTCTCCACGCTGATCGTCGGGCTGGGCTTCCTCGGCCTCACGCGGCTGCTCGGCTATGCGCTGCCGCCGATCTGGTGCTTCGTGTTCGGCGCGCTCATCAGCCCCACCGATCCCGTGTCCGTCATGGGTGTGCTCAAGCGCACCAGCGTCTCGCCGGTGCTGGAAGCGACGGTGGCGGGCGAAAGCCTGTTCAACGACGGGGTCGGCGTGGTCGTGTTCGCGATCCTGCTGGCCGCCGCGACCAGCGGCGCCCCGCTCGATCCGGGCCATGCCGCGCTGCTGTTCGTGGAGGAGGCGGGCGGCGGCATCCTGCTCGGCCTCGCGATCGGCTGGATCGCGTTCCGCGCGATGCGGTCGATCGACGACTATAAGGTGGAGGTGCTGATCAGCCTCGCCACGGTGATGGGCGGCTATGCCGTCGCCAGCCCGCTTCACGTCAGCGGCCCCGTGGCGATGGCGGTGGCGGGCCTGATCGTCGGCAACGCCGGTGTCGCCCATGCGATGAGCGAGACGACGCGCGACTATCTCCACAAGTTCTGGGACTTGGTCGACGACATCCTCAACACCGTCCTGTTCCTGCTGATCGGGCTGGAGGTGGTGACGGTGCCGCGCGACGCGGGCCTGATCCTGCTAGGCGCGGGCGCGATCGGCCTCTCGCTGCTCGCCCGGTCGACTTCGGTGCTGCTGCCATTGTCCGCCTTCGGCCGGGTCCGCGCCGCTGGCCGCATCGTGCCGGTGACGCTGATCTGGGGCGGCCTGCGCGGCGGCATCTCGGTCGCCCTGGCGCTGGGACTGCCGGTGGGCGCGGAGCGCAACCTGATCCTCGCGGCGACCTATGCGGTCGTGCTGTTCACCGTGGTGGTGCAGGGCGGCACCATCGCCCGCGTGCTCCAGCGGATGAGCGGCGGCGGGGTGGCCGGCGACACGCCGGTGGAGGCGCGACACTGACCTCACGGGAACGCCGTGCGCTCCCCCGCCTGGGCCAGCGGCACGACGCTGAACCGGCCATCGGTTTCCAGCACCACGGCGGCGACCTGCGCCAGATCGCCGATCCCGTGCTTGCGGACGGCGGCGCGGATCTCGTCGGCGGTCACCCGCTCGCGGCGCATGGCATCCTCGTCGAACGCGCCATCGAGCAGCAGCACGGAGGGCCGCGCCTTCACGATCCGCTCCACCAGCCGCCAGCGTAACGCCGTCCAGGCGATCGCGAACTGCAGCCCTGCGAGCATGACGAAGCCGAGCACGCCCTCCCAAAAGGCTACGTCCTTCGACAGGACCGCGGTGGCGAGGGTCGAGCCGAGCGCGACGGTGATGACATAGTCGAAGGCGTTGAGCTGCCCCAGCGTGCGCTTGCCCGCGATGCGCAGCACCGCCACCAGCGAGACATAGATAAGCGGCCCGACGATGACGATGCGCAGCAGGCCGAAGGCGTTATCATAGAACATTGCGTACCATCCTGACCGCGCTCCGCTAATCTCCGGCAACTCGCGCGCGCCTGTTCCGTTTCCCTGGGATGCAGGATACAGCTTCTTGACTGCGATCGCCCGCAAGCTCCTCGACCGGCTTCGGGAGAGCTATTGGTTCGTCCCCGCCGCGATGGTGGTCGCCTCGATCGTCCTCGCGTGCGCGATGGTCTGGATCGACGGCCGGGTCGGCAGCGGCTGGATGGATGGCCTGTCCTGGCTCTATGCCGCCCGCCCGGACGGGGCGCGCTCGCTGCTGTCCGCGATCGGCGGATCGATGGTGACGGTCGCGGGCACGGTTTTCTCGGTGACGATTGCCGCGGTCGTCTACGCCTCCGGCCAATACGGCCCGCGTCTGCTCAGCAACTTCATGGAGGATCGCGGCAATCAGGCGACGCTCGGCACCTTCATCGCCACCTTCCTCTATTGCATGATCGTGCTGCGGACGATCCGGTCGCCCGAGGAGACCGGCGGCGAGACGTTCGTGCCGCAGCTCGCGCTGGTGGTCGCGGTGGTGCTGATGATCGCATCGGTCGCGATGCTGGTGTTCTTCGTTCACCACGTTCCCACCCGCATCCACATCAGCAATATCGTCGAACGGATCGGCACGCGGCTCATCGCGGGGATCGACCAGCGCTTCCCGCGCTCGGTCGGGCAGGCGCTCGACACCGACGAGGAACCGGCGCTGCCACCAGCCCTGCTGGAGCACGCGCCGGACAGCGGACGGACGATCGTCCCTGCCGGCGAGACGGGCTACGTTCAGCTGGTCGATGAGCAAGGGCTGATGGCGGCGGCGACGGCGCATGGCCTGACGCTTTCGATACGGCAGCGCCCCGGCGCCTTCGTCCATGCCGGTGATGCGCTCGCCTGGCTTTCCGGCGGAGACCAGCGCGAAGAGGTGGTTCGCGCGGTGCGGCAGCCCTTCTCCGTCGGCGCGCGGCGCAGCCCGACTCAGGACCTTTCCTTCCTTATTCACGAACTGGCCGAGATCGCCGCGCGGGCGCTGTCGCCCGGGGTCAACGACCCGTTTACCGCCATGACGTGCATCGACTGGCTCGGAGCCGCCTTCGCGGACCTCGCCGGGCGGATCATGCCGTCGCGATGGCGGGCGGACGATGCAGGCCGGCTCCGGGTCGTCGCTGATCCGGTGACGTTCTCTGAACTGGTGGAGGAAGGGTTCGGACGCCTGGCGACGTACGCGGCGAGTGACGCCAATGCCGCAATGCGCTACCTGGCCACGCTGCGCCGCGTGGTGCGCGCGTGCAAGGACGAGGAGCGACGCGGGACTCTGGTGGCAATGGCCCAAAGGCTCGTTTCGCTCGCCGCCAAAAGCTTCGATGGTGAGCCGCTCCTGATGGTGGAACACGAGGGCGCACGGCTCAGCGCGGACGCTGCAGGAAAATAGCGCGCCTTTTCTCGGTTCGGCCGGGCGCTAGAGCGGTCTACGCCGCTCCGTACCTCGCCGTTCCGGGAGGGTTGGCGGATATACCCGGACAGGCGGCAAGGCGCCGGACGCGGCGCTCCGCTAGGGCGCTGACGTGAGACGCCGGCCCCAGCGCTCGACATAGCCGCCGCGCTCGACCCGGATCGCCCGAGGCAGTTCGAGCAGCGACGACAGGCCCGCTTTCTCGAACCATGCGTGCAGCGACTTCTGCCCGTCCCGGGGCAGCGCGTCGGCCGCGTCGGTAACCCGCTGCCAAAGAAAGAAGGTATAGGGCTGCACGCCGCTCGCGAATGGCACGCCGCGAAAGCTGGTGTCCACCGTTCCGATCACGCGCTGGTGCGGCTTGTCCGCCACGGGCGCTCCCTCCTGCGGGTCGGCCTCGGCGACGAAGCTTTCCAGCCATGCCGCCTTGTCCCTCAGTTCCGGGATGAGTTCCTCCGCCATGTGCCGGAATAGCGGCAGCAGCGTGTCGGGCACGGCATCGTCGGCGAGATAGCCCGGCGGGTGATCGCCATATTCGGGCATGTCGGCATCGGGCGCGTTCATTCGCTCGACCCAGCGCGCCACCCTGGGCGCGCGACGTCGCATCAGGTCGGCCGGCACCGGATCGCGGCCGAGATGCGCGAACAACGGACCGAGCAGGCCATAGTCGCCGAGCGAGGCCTGCGCGCCGAATAGATAGGGGTGATGGACGAGATGCGCCTCGATCAGGTCGAGCAGCGCAAGGTACGATGCCTCGATCGCCGGGATTGTCTCAGGCGTGACGCCCAGCATCGGCAGGTACGACTGCATCCGCGCCATCACCTTGGCCGCGCCGTCCGGCCCCGATCCGCCCGTGAACGCGTCGGTCAGGAAAGCCCGCTGCTCGTCCAGGTAGGACCAACGGTAATGCATGGCATGCCGGGTAAGGCCGACCACCGCGTAAAGTTCGGCCACGTGCGCCAGCACGCGCTGCCGCGCCCCCGGCGGACGGGCGGAAGCGCGCACGCCCTGCGCCTCGAAATGGTCGAGGATGTCGACCGTGTCCTGGACCAGCTCGCCTCCAGGCGTGACCACCACGGGGATGATGCCGCGCCCGATCCGGGGCACGACCTGCTCGCGGAAGTGCGGATCAACCGGGGTGCGCTCGACATAGGCGATGCCCTGCTTGCGCAGATAGGCACGGGTCTTTCCCGTGTAGAGCGAGTGCGGGACTCCGTAGAGGATGTGCGATGCCATGCGTGCCATGGTGCGGCGCGCGGCGGCGCAGTGCAACCGCCGCTATGCGACGGCACGTCATTGCACCGCAGGATGGAGTACACGCTCCAGTCACAAGTACGGCGGTGCCGCCATCGGGTTGGGTCACGGTGAATGGTCGTCCGCGTCCGGCGGGAATCGTCCCGGCTGAAAGGAGAACGGCCACGGTGCGATGCTCTGAGGATGATCCAGCGCTCCATCGTCTTGTGACGATGCCGAGGCTCACCTGCGCTAAGGTGCGATCACCGACCTTCAGACTTCCGCGGCGCCTCATCTGATCTGGCCCCTACGGCGCAGCTCTTTCGATATGCGGCGGTCACCCGCTTGACCTGCGCGATGCTGCAACCCGCCAGTTCGGCCGTCCTCGCGATGCTCATGCCTGCCTCGGGCAGGCCGACGACCCGTCGATGTTGGGCGGCATCGGCTTTGCGCCCCGTGTATCGCCCTGTTCGCCTGGCGATCTCGCTTTCCTCGCGCTGGCGCTCGCGCCGGGCTTCGTAATCGTCGCGCGCAGTCTGGAGCGTAACGCGGAGCAGCATGTCTTGCACCGCTTCGAGTACGATGCGTGCGATCCCGGCGCTGTCGGCGACCATGCGGATGAGTTCGGGCCGGTCGAGCCCCACGATTCAGATGAGATAGCACGGACGCCAAAACTGCATCCGCTCAGCTCATCCTTTCTGTTCTCTATCCGTCCTCGGTATGACACACCAATTGCAACGCGCGCAGGACCGATGGATCAAGGCTGAACCCGAGATCGAATGGCTTTCGCGGGGATGACGCGTTACGGCCGCCCTTGCCCCGCCGCGACCTGCATCTCCACCACAGCGAGAAGGCGCGCGATGTCGCGGCGATAGGTCGCCCGTTCGGGCGACAGTGCCACCGCGCGGCGCCAAAGGGCTCGGGTCCGCGCCAGTTCGCCGCTGCGCGCATAGGCAAGGCCCAGGAAGAACGGCGGCGCCGGATGCCGCGGCGCCAGCTGGAACGCCCGGCCGAACGCCAGCCGCGCCGCCGGCGTCACCGCGCCGTCACGCCGCGCGATCGCATCACCTGCGCCGGTCCACAGGATGAAATTGTCCGGCAGCGCCGAGGCCCCGCCCAGCATCACCCGCGCCGCCGCCTGCGGGTTGCCTGCGCGCAGCAAAGCGTCCGAGGCGATGAAATACGCACCCTCCGCGGTGAACCGTCCGGTCAGCCGGCCGCGCAGGTCGATCAGCGCCGGATCGAGCTCCACCGCCGCCACCTGCGGCTGCGCCCGAGTGCCCGCCAGCCCCGGCCGGCCCTGCCAGGCATAGCCCGCCGCGCCGAGCAGCAGCGCCGCCGCCGCCAGCATGCGAAGGGCACGCGGCAGGCCCAGCAGCCACATCGCCGCAAAGGCCGCCACGCCGATGCCGAGCAGGAATGCGAATCCGATCACCGCCTGCGCCTCCGGAAGCTCGATCGCGCCACCCAGGCGCCCAGCACCAGCAGCAACAGCGGCGCCAGCCACAGCGGCGCGCTCGCCAGCGACCAAGGCGGATCATAGGTGACGTAGGCGCCATAGCGCTCGATCAGCCATGCCCGGATCGCGTCCGGCTTCTCACCCCTTGCGATCCGCTCCCGCACCAGCGCGCGCATCGCGCCGGCCATATCGGCATCGCTGTCCGAGACCGCCTGCCCTTGACAGACGAGGCAGCGCAACTCCGCCATCAGCCGCTGCGCCGCCGCCTCCTGCGCCGGATCGGGCAGCTGGGTATAGGCGAGCGGCGCCTGCGCGAGGGGCGTGTCAGCTGTGGCAGGGATCGGCGCGAGGGCAAGGCTCAAAGCAATCGCGCCTCCGCGGCGAACGCGGGGGCTCAGTATCGGGCCACTCGCAACTGGACTCCGGCGTCCGCCGGAGAGGTGTGCTGATAGCATCAGCATCATTCCGCCCTCCGCATCGCTTGGAGGATCGCCGGCACATCCGTATCCATGATCGGCCCGATATGCTGCATCGCGATCCGCCCCCGCGCGTCCACCACGAACGTCTCGGGCACGCCCGAAGAGCCTACTGAAAGCTGAAACCGCCCCTCGCGATCGTCGCCGATCGCCGCAAAGGGATCGCCGTGCCGCGCCAGGAACGCCGCCGTGTCCGCCGGTGCGTCGCGCACCGCCACACCCTCGATCCTCACGCCCGCCGTCTTCAGCGCCATCAGTTGCGGCGCCTCCGCGGCGCACGGGACGCACCAGCTGGCGAACACATTGACCAGCCGCGCGCCGCCCGCGCGCGCGGTATCCACCCCCGGATGCGTCGGCACCGAGGCCGGCAGGCGCATGGCAGGCAGCGGCTTGCCGACCAGTGCCGAGCGCACGGCGCGCTCCGCGGGCCGCCACAGCCCGATCGACACCACCACCATCAGCAGCGCGAAGCCGGCGAGCGGCGCCCACAGCCTCACGCCTGCGCCCTCCGCTCGCGCCACACACGCCCGACCAGCGACAGCAATCCGCCCAGCGCGATCAGTGCCCCGCCCAGCCAGATCAACGTCACCAGCGGCTTCCACCACAGCCGCAGCTGCACACGCCCGCCCGCCACCGGCTGGCCCAGCACGGTGTAGAGCTGGCCGTCCCACAGGGTCGCGATCGCGCTCTCGCTGGTGGTGGTCACCGGCGCGCTGAAGGTGCGCGACTGCGGGCGCAGCACCAAAGTCTCTCCGCCGCGCGTTGCCGCCAGCCGAGCTTCCACCGCAGACCAATTGTCCCCCACAACCGGTCGCACGCCCTTCAGCGTCACCGTCCACGGCCCCACCCTGCGCGGCTCGCCGACGCCCACCGCCGCCAGCGTCTCCCTGGTGAAGGCGCCGTCCGCCGCCATGCCGGCGAGGCTCACCGCGATGCCGAGGTGCGCGATCACCATGCCCCAGATGTGCAGCGGCGTGCGGCGCAGGTTGCGGCCGACCAGCGGCACCACGCTCGCCACCGCCAGCCCCGCCGCCAGCGCCAACCCGGCGATCGCCATCGCGCCCAGCCCGCCGCCGAGCACCGCCAGCCCCACCGCCGCCCCGCCGGTCACCACCGCAGGCCAGGCCACCCGCCGCGCCACCGCCCGCGGGTCATCCCGCCGCCAGCGCATCAGCGGCCCCGCCGCCATGATCGCCACCAGCAGCAGCGCGATCGGCCCCGCGGTCTTGTTGAAGAACGGCGGCCCCACCGAGAGCTGCACGCCCACGCCCGCCGCGACGATCGGGTAGAGCGTGCCGATCAGCACCACCCCCAGGATCACGCTGAGCAGCAGGTTGTTCGCCACCAGCCCGCCCTCGCGGCTCACCGGATCGAAGGTGGTGCCGGTGCGCACGCTGCCGGCACGCAGCGCGAACAGCGCCAGCGCGCCGCCGATGTAGAGCACCAGCAAAGCGAGGATGAACGTGCCGCGCTCCGGGTCGACCGCAAAGGCGTGGACGCTGGTCAGGATGCCCGACCGGACCAGGAAGGTGCCCAGCATCGACATGGAGAAAGCGACCACCGCCAGCATCACCGTCCACGCGCGCAAGCCATCGCGCGTCGCCAGCACCGTCACCGAGTGGAGCAACGCGGTCGCCGCCAGCCACGGCATCAGCGACGCATTCTCCACCGGGTCCCAGAACCACCAGCCGCCCCAGCCCAGCTCGTAATAGGCCCAATAGCTGCCCGCGGTGATGCCGAGCGTCAGGAACACCCAGGCGCCCAGCACCCAAGGACGCATCGCCCGCGCGAACGCCGGATCGACGCGGCCGGTCACCAGTGCGCCCACCGCAAAGGAGAAGGCCACCGACAGGCCGACATAGCCGATGTACAGCGTCGGCGGGTGGAACGCCAAGCCGGGGTCTTGCAGCAGCGGGTTCAGCCCCAGCCCGTCGAGCGGCGCGGGATCGAGCCGCGCGAACGGATTGGAGGCGAACAGCAGGAAGGCGTAGAAGCCCAGCGCGATCACCGCCTGCGCGCCAAGGGTGGCCGCCAGCGTGCGCGCATCCAGCCGCCGCTCCAGCCACGCCACCGCCGCGCCGGCGATGCCCAGGATCGTCACCCACAGCAGCATCGACCCCTCGTGGTTCCCCCACGCGCCCGCCACCCGGTAGATCAGCGGCTTGGCCGAGTGCGAGTTCTCGGCGACCAGCCGCACGCTCATGTCCGATCGCACGAACAGCGCGATCAGCAGCGCGAGTGCGAACGCGGCGAGCGCGCCCTGGACGATGGCGACGGGGCGGAGGGTGGACACGAGCCCCTCCCCATCAGGGGAGGGATGAAAAGACATCGCCCCCACCATCACCTGCAGCAGCGCGAGCGCCGCGGCGAGCCACAGCGCGGCAAGGCCCGTTTCGGCGATCACTTCGCGTTCTGGTCCAGCGTCTTGGTCTCGTGCATCTTGCCCGCCACCTCGGGGGGCATGTATTTCTCGTCATGCTTGGCGAGCAGGTTGGTCGCGACGAAGCTGCCGTCCGGCTGGAAGCTGCCCTCCGCCACCACGCCCGATCCCTCGCGGAACAGGTCCGGCACGATGCCGGCGAAGCGGACCGGCGTGGTCGCGCGCCCGTCGGTCACCACGAAGTCGACGCGCACGCCGTCCGCCGCCCTGGTCACCGATCCCGCCTCGACCATCCCGCCCAGCCGCACCGCGCGGCCCAGCGGCAGGCCGCTCTTGCGCACGTCCGACGGCGCGTAGAAGAATGCCGCCTGGTCCTGGAGCGCGGACAGCGCCAGCAACGCCGCGCCCGCGATCGCCGCCACCGCCAGCAGCGCCAGCACCAGCCTCTGGTTCTTGGCGGTCACTTCTCGCCGCGCCGCATCGCCACGAAGCTCGCCAGCGCGAGGCCGCCGACCGCGCCCAGCGCAACCGCATAGGCGGCGATCACATAGGCCCAGTGGTTCATGCCCCAGCCCTCACGCCAGCGCCATCCGGCGCATCCGCGCCTCCGCCTTGGCGCGCGCCAGCAGCGCCCGCATCCGCATCAGCACGATCGCACCGAACAGCAGCGAGAAGCCCAGCCCGGTTAGCGGCAGCGGCCACAACAGCGAAGGATCGATGCTGGACTTGGTCAGCCCGATCGAAGGCCCCTGATGCAGCGTGTTCCACCACACCACCGAATAGCGGATGATCGGCAGCAGCACCGTCCCCGCCACCCCGAAGATCGCGGGCACCCGCCCGTCCCCGCCCCGCTCGGCATCCGCGCGCGACAGCGCGATCCAGCCGAGATAGACGAAGAACAGCAGCAGCATGCTGGTCAGCCGCCCGTCCCATTGCCACCACGTCCCCCAGGTCGGCCGTCCCCAGATCGATCCGGTGACCAGGCACACCGCGGCAAAGGTCGCCCCCGGCACCGCGATCGCCCGCGCCGCGATGGCCGCCAGTGGATGCCGCCAGACGAGATGCGCGATGCTGGCGAGCGCAAGGCCCGTCCACCCGCCCATCCCCAGCCAGGCGGCGGGGACGTGGATGTAGAGGATGCGCACCGTCTGCCCTTGCAGATAGTCCGCCGGGGTCTGCGTCAGCCCCGCCCACAGGCCGATGCCGAGCAGCGCCAGACCGGCCCAGAACAGCACCGGCGTCAGCGGCCGGGCGATCTTCAGGAAACGCGCCGGATTGGCGAAGGCGTGGAGAGCGGGCACCAGAGGTGCGATAAGCGATCGGAGCGGCGCGGCAAAGCCTTACCGGTCCACGACCCGCTCAATCTCAGCGCGCACCGCTCTCCCGTAGGACCAGACCGCGGTCCGTCAGGTCCAAGGTTCTGAGGTCCAGCCCCAGCGTCGCCTGACAACCGCGGCGCACCGCATCCGCAACCTGCGTCGCCTGCGTACCGCCCTGCTGTCGCGCAGTCTCGGCGAGCCCACTGATCTGCGCCGCCTGGATCAGCATGCTTTCCGCCATCATCTGCTTGGTGGCGTCGCTCGCACCGGCCAGCGCGGGCACGTCCGCCGAGGCGATCCGCATCTGTCGGCGCACCGCCTGCACCCGCGCCCGATTGGGCGGCAGCGGGCGACCGGAGACGGCCTCCCACGACTCCATGACATAGACGGTCATCGCGTCCGCAACGTCATCGGTGCGCAGCCCGAGCGGCTGGAGGCGCTGCCCGATCGCGCCGATCACGTCCGAACCCGCCAGCTCGCGCTCCAGCGCCGCGGCACCGGCCGGATCGGCGCCGCGCATCTGCGATACGATCTGAGCGAATCCCCGCTGCCGTGCTGCCGCGGAGGGTGTGAAGCGCGTCCGCGGCTCGGCCTGTCGCGGAGCGGCCGGGTCCGTCGATGGTGCGCCGCACGCCGTGCCCCAGTTGCCGTCACGCACGCACTCGGGTGCGGCCCAGGCGCGCTTCTCGGAGTTCAGCAGCAGCTGGCTGCTGGTCCAGCTCTGCGTGATCCCGCCCATCGAGATGTCCTGAGCGGCGAGCGGACCGGCGCACAAGGCGGCGACAACAATGCAGTGGAAAAGACGCACGGCACGCTCCGTCAGACTTGCGGGCAAGCTAGCCGCGCCAAGGACGGCGAACCAGCCCCTACCGCCCGATCAGCCGCATCGCGATCGCGTCCGCCACCTCGCTCGCCGGCCGGCCGGTGCTGGCGCTCTCGTCCCACACCTCATCCAATCGCTCGGGGATCCGTGCGATCCTCGCCATCACCTCGGCCTCGTCGCCGTGGCCGAGATATTCCAGCCCGACATTAATGATCCCGCCCGCGTTGATCACGTAATCGGGCGCGTAGAGAATGCCGCGCTCGTGCAGGCGGCGGCCGTCCTCGCGCGTCGCCAGCTGGTTGTTGGCGCCGCCCGCAACCACCCCGGTCTTGAGCCCCGCGATCGTGCTTTCGTCCAGGATCGCACCCAGCGCATTGGGGCTGACGATGTCCGCCTCCACGCCCAGGATCGCGTCCGCCGGCATCGCCACCGCGCCCAGCATTGCCGCCAGCGCCTCGGCCTTCATGGTGTCGACATCGGCGAGCGTCAGCCGCGCGCCATCCTTGGCGAGCAGCCGGGCGAGCCCGCCGCCGACCGAGCCGACACCCTGGATCGCCACATGCACGCCGCGCATGTCGTCGGTGCCCAGCGCGCGCTTCGCCGCCGCCTTGACCCCCAGGTAGATGCCACGCGCGGTGTACGGCCCCGGATCGCCGCCCGCCGCGCCGCTCGCCACCGGCAGGCCGGAAACGTGGCGGGTCTCTCCCGCGATCACCTTCATCCGTTCCTCGGACATCCCGACGTCCTCGGCGGTGACATAGCGTCCGCCCAGCGACTCGACCGCGCGGCCGAACGCCACCAGCTGCGCCTCGCTGATCGTCGCGCCGGGTGAACCCGCCAGCACCACGCCCTTGCCGCCGCCCAGCTCAAGGCCCGCCATCGCGTTCTTGAAGCTCATGCCGCGCGACAGGCGCAGCGCGTCGGTCACCGCCTGCTCGCTGCTGGCATAATGCCAGAAGCGCACGCCGCCCGCCGCCGGCCCCAGCGTGGTGGAATGGACCGCTATCACTGCGCGCAGCCCCGATGCGGGGTCGGCGAACAGGTGGACGCCCTCATGGTCGTCGAAGTTGGGCAGGTCCCAGGCAGCAGCCATCACACTCTCCGGCGGGTTTGATTATTTCCGGCAGACGCAATAATCTTCCACGCCGCGCAAGGCCAGCCGGAAAAGCGCGGGGGGAGAAGTGGGGCGACCGACGGGACTTGAACCCGCAACTTCCGGCATCACAAGCCGGCGCTCTAACCAATTGAACTACGGTCGCCGCGAAGGCAGCGCCCCTAGCGTCCGGGCGCGCCGCTCGTCAACCTATCAGAAGCGCCCCTCGGCGGAAAGCCGCCAACCCTGCCCGGCATCGATGAACCCCGCCGCCTGGAGCGCCGCGGCGTTGCGCGGATCGCCCGCGGGCAGCGACAGCTCCGCACGGTAGCGGCCGTCCTGCCACACCGAGAGGGTCGCCCCCTCCCCCGCCGCACCGGCGAGCGGCAGCACCAGCGCCCCGCCCGCGCACCGCGCGGTGCCGGAGAGCGACCCCGGCAGCGGCAGCGCGCCCGCCGCCAGCGTCGCGCGCACGCGGCCTTCCGCCGACTCGCACGCACCGTCCACGAAGCGGACGCTGACGTCGCTCAGGTCCAGCGCGGTCACCGGCAGCGGCGCAAACGCCTGGCCCACCGGGATCGGCCCGCTGGCATCGTCCAGCCCCACGGCGTTGCGGCTGACGGTGAAGGCACCGGCGAGTCGCGGCTCGGGGTCGCCGTCGCGCGAGCGTAGGTCGATCCGCGCCCGCCCGGCCAGCAGCGGCAACGGCGACAGCCCGGCGCGCAACGTGCCCAGCTCGACATCGCCGAACCGCGCCTCGGTCAGCGTGCCGGACCAGATCGTGCCGGACGCGCGCCGCGCGGTGAAGCCCTGCGTGTCCAGCCCGATCCAGCGCAGCACCAGCCCCATCGGCAGGAACACCAGCATCGCGACGACGAACATCGCCAGGAACAGCGCGGTGCGCCGCGTGCGCAGCCGCAGCCTCATGCCCGGCCCCTCAGCGTCATCTGCACCGCCACCGTCTGGTCGGCATTGGGCGTGATCGACGCCGCATCCACCAGCACGCCCGCCGCCTCCAGCTCCGCCACCCAGCGGAACAGCGCTCCCGGCTTGGCCGTGGAAATGGCGATGCGCACCCGGTCGCCGTCCTGATCGAGGCTGGCGAGCGCGAAGCCCGCCGCCTCCGCCCGCGTCCGCACCGCGCTGGCGAGGTCGCCGGCCAGCGGCACGATTCCCGCGCGCTGCGCGCGCCGCACGTCCGCCACCGCGTTGAGCGTCCGGCCCAGCCGCACCACCGCATCCACCTGCCGGGTCCGCGCGCTCGACACCGCGTTGCGCAAGGGCAGCGCCGCCGCCCACACCAGGGTCACCGCCGCCAGCGCCAGCATGGCGAGGATCAGCCGTTTCTCGCGCAGCGAGCGCGCGTTGAACCAGGCGATCATGGCGCACGCACCGTCAGTTCTCCGTTGAGGCGCGTGCCGCTCGCCGCGAACGGGCTTGCCGTCACCTCAAAGCCCGCCGCCTCCAGCGCCTGCTTGACCGCATTGGCCTTGGCCTCGCCGTCGGTGGCAAGGCCGACGCGCAACTCGCCCACGGGGTCGAACGCGATCCGCGTGACCTCGCTGCCGCCAGCGTCGCGCACCGCCGCGAATACCGCCGCGCTCATCCGGGTGAAGCCCAGCCCCGGCCCGCGCAGCCGCGCCAGCCGCTCGCCAAGCAGCCGCTCGGGATCACCGTCCTGCGGACTACCGCGCGGCAGCGCCAGCCGCGCCACCCGCTCGGTCTCGGCCTCAGCGCGGCTTGCATCGATCGAGTAACGGGCGAGGCGCACCAGATCGATCGCCACCGTCACCGCCAGGATCACCGCGACCAGGACGGCCAGCTTGCGGACAAGCGCCCAGTCCACCGCCCGACGCGTGCGCCGCGCGAAGGCGCCCTGGCGCAGGTTGAGCGACGGCTCTGTCGCAGCTGCGGCAATGGCCGCGTCCAGCGCATCGGGCTCAAGCGTCTCCGGCGCCTGCGCGCCGGTGACCAGAGCGGTGAGCGCCGGCTCGTCGGCGAACCCCGCCCCCGGGCCGCGCACAACCGCGCCGCCCGGCAACTGGGCGTGCAGCCACCCCTCCGCCGGGCGCGGCAGCAGCAGCGGCGCGGGGACCAGCGCGACCGGATCGATCCCCTGCGCGGCGAGCAGCGCCAGCCAGCGCTCCATCGCCTCGGCAGACACGACGCCGATCGGCCGCTCCGCGCCCTCCGGCTCACGCCCCACCGCGACGTGCAGGTCCGCCACCGACGCCGCGCTCGCCTCGGCGACCAGCAGCCGCGCCGCCGCGGTCGCCTGCGCCGGCGAACGATCGGGCAGCTCGGCCCAGTGCAAGGTCACCGATTCGGCTGGAGGCACCGCGGTGACCGGCGCGTCGGCGATCTCGGGCAGCCCCTCGCCGCGCGCAACGACGCGTCCGTCCGCCACCCGCAGCCACCGCCAGGGATCGTCCGGGTCTCGGGGCAGGAAGAGGACGATGCTCATGCGGGATCGCCCCATTGCCGCGAAACGAGCCGGGCGGGAAGCGTCCTTGCATCCACCAAAGCCTGTTCCACCAGGCGGGTGCGCCCCAGCGTCACATCGATGCGCAGTGCGAACCACTTGCTGGTCACCGCCACATCGCCGCGCGACTCGCCATCGCTGCCGCCAAATGAGGCCGCGGTCCAGAAATCGGCCGAGCTCTCGTAGCCCGCCGGCGGCCGGCGCAGCAGCGCGGTGCGGATTGCGGTGACGTTGCCATCCGGCAGCAGCGCGGCCACCAACGGCGCCTGTTCGGGCGCCAGCGTGTTGACGTTGATCTTCACCGGCTCGGCCACCGGCAGCGCGCACACCCAGGGCTTCAGCGCCGCCCACACCTCCGGCGTCACCCCGCCGACCGCGCGCAGCTCGCTGGCGTCCGCCATCAGCGTGCCGCCGGTGCGATAGCCCGAATAGTTCGAATCCTCCGCCCCGCCCGGCAGCGGCGCATCGTCGCTGTCGATCCAGTCGGCGGTGGCGGCGGCGATCGCCTCGGGCGATCCGGGCGCACCGACCAGCCGGATCAGGTTGGCGAAGCGCTGCATGTTGGGCGCGGAAGCGGCATAGCGCCCCTCGCTGCCGCTGCGCGTCACCAGCCCGTTGAGATTGAAGCAGTTCGATCCGTCGCGCACCCGCGCGGTCGCCAGTCCGCCCGGCACCGGCAGCGCAAACGGCCGGTCGCTCCACCCGCCCACCAGCGCCACCCGGTCGCGGCTCTGCGACAGCAGGCTGGTCACCCGCGTCGTCGCCAGCGTCTCGGCGGCGAAGGCGAAGCCGCGCGCCTGATCCAGCGCGGCGGCATTGGCGGCGAGCCGGGTGGAGACGCGCAGCCGCTCCAGCGCGCCCGCGGCGATCACCGCGATCACCGCCACCAGCAGCAGCACGGTCAGCAGCGCCGCGCCCCGGGGAGTCCGTTGCGGATCAGTTCGCAGGCGCATTCGCCGGCTCCCCTGCCGGTCGCGGATCGACGCCGACGTAGAACAGCGCGCGGACGCTCGTCCCGTCCTGCCGCGTCACGACAATCTCCGCCGCCTGCGGCAGCGCGCGGGTCGGCGTGCCCTCGAACCGGTCGGTCCACACGCCCGCGGTGCGATAGCGCCAGGCGATGCTGCGCACCCCCGCCATCATCACCGCGGCCTCGCCCGGCGCGGCACCGTCGAGCATCGGCCAGCCCTGCCGCACCACCGCGTCGCCCTCGCGCCGCCACGCCACCTTCTGGAGCGTCGGCCGCGCCGCGGTGTCGAAGCTCGCCCTTCCGCCGCGCACGAACACCGGCCCCGTCGCATCGCCGGCGAAGGCGGGGCGCAATGTCCCGCCCGGATCGCGCGTCGGCCGGTCCATCGCCTGCGCCAGGTCCGCCGACAGCGCCGCGGACAGCCGCGCCAGCCCCGCCACCTCGCCCAGCTTCGCGTCGGTGGCGGCCTGCGCACGGACGCTGAACGCCAGGATGCCCACGCCGGCGGCAGCGATCATCGCGAAGATGAGCAAAGCCACCATCACTTCAATTAGCGTAAATCCGCGCGGCGCCCGCATCACGCCCCCGCGTCCGGCGGGCGGACCACCATCAGCCGCCCCCAGGTGGTGCCGGACGGGTCCGCCACCCGCACGTCGATGCGCAGGATGCTGGCGTTGCCGGTCGGCCGCACCTCGCGCACCCAGCGCCAGCGCCGCCCGGCATTGACCTCCACCCCCTCGCTCCGCCCCGCCGCAGGCGGGCGCGGGTCGGTCATCGCCTCGACCGCCACGTTGCGCGCGACGATCTGCGCCACCGTCGCCGAGTCGACGGCCGCGGTGCCGCGGATGCCGGCGCCCTGGAGCCGGATCAGCGCCAGCGCCGCCAGCCCGAACACCAGCATTGCCACCAGCACCTCGATGAGGGTGAAGCCAGGGGACTTGGCCCTATTCGACATGCGCACGACCGTCCGGCTCCACCCGCACCCGCGCCCGCGCCCGGTCGCGGGTCAGCGTCACCGTCAGCGGCGCCTCGGCGGTGCCGGTCTCGTCGAACACCAGCCGCGGCGCGCCTTCGATCCGGGCGCGCGTGCCCTCGCGCCAATGCTCCAGCCGGAACGGCTTCTCGCCGATTGGCACCCAGCCGCCGCGCCATGAATCGAAGCCATAGCCGCCCGCCGCCACCCACACGCTCACCGGCCGCGCCTCCACGATCGCCACGTCGCGCGCCGCCTGGGCGCGCACCGCGAAGCGCGCCGCCTCGTCGCGCACCCGCCCGCGCGGATCGGGCATCGCCAGCACCGCCACCGCCGAGCCGAGCGCGATCACGGTGATCACCACCATCAGCTCGACGAGGGTGAAGCCCCTCGGCCTAGATCCAGGAACCCCTACATCCACGAACCGATGTCGGCATCGACCCCCTCGCCGCCTTCCTTGCCGTCCGCGCCCAGCGTCCACACGTCGACATCGCCGTGCCGCCCGGGCGCCGCATAAAGGTACGGCCGGTTCCACGGATCGTCCGGCAGC
>NZ_JBELLZ010000063.1:0-21696 GCF_042096255.1 Sphingomonas sp.
CAGCGACATCCGCGACGAATCGAACCGCGAGGGCGTGCGCATCGTCATCGACCTGCGCCGCGACGCCACGGTGGAGGTGGTGCTCAATCAATTGTGGCGGCACACGCCGGCGCAGGGCTCCTTCCCCGCCAACATGCTGGCGATCCGCGGCGGCCGGCCCGAGCTGCTCAACCTCCATGACATCATCAGCGCGTTCGTCGGCTTCCGCGAGCAGGTGATCACCCGCCGCTCGAAGTACGAGCTGGCCAAGGCCCGCGACCGTGCGCACATCCTGCTCGGCCTGGTGATCGCGGTCACCAACCTGGACGAGGTGGTGCGGATCATCCGCGGTTCCTCGTCGCCCGCCGAGGCGCGCGCCGCGCTGCTCGCGCGCGAATGGCCCATCGCCGAGATCGCTGGTTATCTGCGGCTGGTCGAGGCGCTGGAGACCGAGGTTACCGGCGACACCTACCGCCTGTCGGACCTCCAGGTCCGCGCGATTCTCGACCTGCGCCTCCACCGCCTCACCGCGCTGGGCCGCGACGAGATCGGCGAGGAGCTGAAGGGCCTCGCCGCCTCGATCACCGAGCTGCTGGAGATCCTGGCCAATCGTGCCCGCCTCTACGAGGTGATGCGCGAGGAGCTGGTCTCCGTCCGCGACGAGTTCGCGACGCCGCGCCGCACCGAGATCGCCGCCGCCGCCGACGGCATCGAGGACGAGGACCTGATCGAGCGCGAGGACATGGTCGTCACCGTCACCATGACCGGTTATATCAAGCGCACGCCGCTGGAGGCGTTCCGCGCTCAGGCGCGCGGCGGCAAGGGCCGCGCCGGCATGGCGACGAAGGACGAAGACGTCGTGACGAACCTGTTCGTCACCTCCACCCATACGCCGGTGCTGTTCTTCTCCAACCTCGGCCGCGTTTATCGCATGAAGGTGTGGCGCCTGCCCGAGGGCGGACCGGCGACGCGCGGGCGGCCGATGGTGAACCTGCTGCCGCTCCAGCCCGGCGAGACGATCTCCACCGTGCTGCCGCTGCCCGAGGACGAGGGCGAGTGGGGCAAGCTGCACGTCATGTTCGCCACCGCGCGCGGTTCAGCGCGGCGCAACAGCATGGACGCGTTCACCAACATCCCCTCGAACGGCAAGATCGCGATGAAGTTCGAGGGTGAGGATGCCGACGACCGGCTGATCGGCGTCGCGCTGCTTGAGGCAGGCGACGATGCGCTGCTAGCGACGCGCCAGGGCCGCGCTATCCGCTTTGCCGCGGACGATGTGCGCGAGTTCCAGAGCCGCAACTCCACCGGTGTGCGCGGCATCACGCTGAAGGACGGCGACGAGGTGATCTCGCTCTCCGTGCTGCGCGGCGTGGATGCGACCGCTGACGAGCGCGAGGACTATGTCCGCAACGCGCCGTGGAAGGATCGCGAGGGCGAGCTGACCATGGACCGCGACCGGTTCGAATACCTCCGCAGCGTCGAGCAGTTCATCCTCACCGTCTGCGCCAACGGCTATGGCAAGCTCTCCAGCGCCTATGAATATCGCCGCATCGGCCGCGGCGGCCAGGGCGTGACCAACATCGACAATATCGCGCGCAACGGCCCGGTGGTGGCGAGCTTCCCCGCCTCCAAGGCGGACCAGCTGATGCTGGTGACCGACCAGGCCAAGACGATCCGCATGCCGCTGGCATCCCTGCGCGTCATTGGCCGCGGCTCCGCGGGCGTACGGCTGTTCAACGTCGCTGACAACGAGCATGTCGTTTCCGCCGCGCGCATCGACGAGGAGGAGGAACCCGAGAACGCCGCTGAGGCGTTGGTCGCCGAAGAGCTCGCCGTACCCGAGACCGCGCCCGATGACGGCGCGACGATCGGCGACGACGTGGCGGACGGACCGGAGGACGGGGAATGATGCAGCCGCAGACCGCCTACAAGGTGCTCACCGCCGACGAAATGGCGGCGCTGGAACGCGACGGCGTGTTCAAGGGCTCGCTGGTCGATCTGGAGGACGGCTACATTCACCTTTCCACCGCCGACCAGCTCACCGCGACGGTGGACAAGCATTTCGGCGGCCAAACCGGGCTGCATGTGCTGGCGGTCGATCTCGCCGCCTGCGGCGAAGCGGTGAAGTGGGAGCCGGCGCGCGGTAGCGCGTTGTTTCCGCATCTTTATGCGCCGCTCGCGCTGGAGACGGTGATCGCCTATGGCCCGCTGGAACGATACGAAGATGGGCGGCTCAAGCCACCGGTGACCGGCTGAGATTTTTTACAACAGTCATCGAGCTGTCATCCCACGGCTACTCTGCATTTACCTGTCATCCTTAACCGCGCGGTCATGCTTTCCGCCGCGATCGCCTCGCCCGACATCCCGCCCCTCCTCGTGGATGCGCCTTTCCGCGACGTGATAGATCGGTTCCGGAGCAATCCAGAGCTGCGACTGCTGCCGGTGGTCGACGATGCGGGTACCCCGGTGGGCGGGATCCGGGATGTCGAAGTCCGAGACATCCTGTTCAACCCGTTCGGCCACGCGCTGCTCCAGAACCCGACGATGCGCGCCCGCACCCGCCATGTGGTCCGCCCGCTGCCGATCGTCGACCGGCACGCGCCGCTCGCCGAGATGCTTGCCAGCCTGCGCACCGGCGGCAGCCCGGAAGGGCTGATCCTCACCGACGCCGGGCGCTACGATCGCTTCGTCGCCGCGCGCGACCTGGTCAGCCTGGTCGCGGAGGCCGAAGCCGAGGAGGTCGGCCGTCGCCTGAGGCGTGCGAAGCGGGTCGAAGGCGCCTCAAAGCGCTTCTCCGCCGAGGTGGCGAGCCTCACCGCCAAGCTGACCGCGGCGGCGAGTGCGATCTCCGCCGCTTCCGCCAGCGTCGCTGCACATGCGACCGAGGCACGCGACCGCTCAGCCGTCGCGGCAGGAGCGGCGACCGAGACCGGCGGCGCGCTGGACGAGATCGCACGCAGCGGCCGTAGCCTCGCCGACGCGCTCGCGGGAATAGAGCGCGACACCGCGCAGGCCCGGGCGATCCGAACCGAGGCAAGCGACCGGATCCGCGAGGCGGGCGACACCGCCGCCGCGCTGGTCGGTGCCGCGCGGGCGATCGACGGCATGCTGGACCTGATCCAGGAGGTCGCCGCACGAACGCGGCTGCTGGCGCTCAACGCGTCGGTGGAGGCGGCGCGCGCCGGCGAGGCGGGCCGCGGCTTCGCGGTGGTCGCGGGCGAGGTTAAGGCACTCGCCACCCAGACCGGCAATGCCGCGCAGGACATCGCCGGCCGCATCGCCGAGATCCACGGGTTGATCGGCAAGGTGGATCAGGGCCATGGCGCGATCGTCACCGCGATCGGCGCGATCGAGGCGACGGCGCTGTCGATCGAACAGGCGGTTCGTGCACAAGGCCAGGCGACCACCTCCATCGCGACCGGCGTGCGCCAATCCTCGCAGGCCAGTCACGACATCGGTGCGCAGGCTGTGGCGATCAGCGGCACGGCAGCTCGGCTCGCCACGGAGGCGGGTGGGCTGAGCAGCTTGTCGGAGACGCTGCTGGATGCGGTCACGGGGCTGGACAGCTGCGTCCACGCCTTCGAAGACCTGTCTGTGGCGAGTTAGGCCGTCCGCTCCGCCGCGATCCGGCGTAGTGCGCGCTCATAGATTTCAGGCTCCTGCGCACCCTGAATCAGGTATCGGTCATCCACGATTACGGTGGGTACCGATGCGATCCCCTCCCCGCGCCACTGCGCCTCGGCCGCGCGCACCGCTTTCGCGCCTTCGCCGCTCTCGATGACCTGACGCGCCGCGGCGGGATCGAGCCCCGCCGCCCCTGCCGCCTCGACGAGCACGCTCCGATCACCCGGATTGCGACCTTGCTGGAAATAGGCCGCGAAGAGGGCATGCTGGAGCGCGATCTGCCGCCCGCTGTCCGCCGCCCAGTGCAGCAGGCGATGCGCGTCGAAGGTGTTGTAGATGCGCCCGCCCTCGCGCTGCGGCATGTCGAAGCCCAGGCGTGCGGCCATGGTGCGGATGCGCTCCCCCGCCCCAGCCGGCACCGCGCCGTATTTCTCCAGCACGTGCTCGCGCATGTCCTGCCCGCCCGCGGGCATGTCCGGATTGAGCTCGAACGGCTGGAGCCGGATCTCCGCCGCGAAGGCATCGCCCCCGGCGGCGACCGCGCGCTCCAGCCCGAGCAGCCCGATCACGCACCAGGGGCAAACGACGTCAGAAACGATGTCAACCGAGAGGGTCACCGCGGCCATGGCGAAATCCTAGCCGCCACGGCCGCGATGCGCCATGTCACATGCCCGAATGGGTCATGTTAAGGTGGTTCTGCACCACCGGCGCGATCTGCGCCGCCGCCGCCTTCAGCGCGGGCTTGTCGCCGCCCTGCGCATAGGTCTGGTGCAGCTGGAGCGCCATCTGGTGCGCCTGCATCTGCTGCTGCATGTACAACTGGTCGCGCGCCGGGCCCTTGGCGGCCTTCAGCTTGGCGATCATGTCCTTCTGCATCGGGTTGAGCATCGGCGAGGGCACCTTCACCCCGTCCTGCGCCGCCGCGGCCTTGATCTGCGCGGTGCTGTTGGTGTGGTCGGTGACCATCTGCTGGGCGAACTGCTTCACCTTCGGGTCCTGCGAACCCATGACCAGCTTGCTCGAATCGATCTCGAACTTGTCGCTGGCGCCGGCTTCCTTGACGAATTCGGGGGCGGCGGTGGTCTGTGCCACGGCGGCGGGCGCAAGCAGCGCGGCGGCAATGGCGAGCGGAACGTAACGCATAGAGGCTCCTCCTTCTTCTCTCCGCCGCGCAACGCGCCAGCACCGCTTTGGCCGCAGGCTGCAACCTGGATCAGTACGATAGTCGCTGCTTGCCGATCCCGACCCGCACCGCCATGTCCCCGTGATGACGGACATTCAGGTGATCGGTGGCGGCCTCGCCGGCTCGGAGGCGGCGTGGCAGCTGGCCGAGGCGGGGCTCAGGGTAAGGCTTTCGGAAATGCGCGGCGGTGCGGACAGCACGCCTGCGCACCACACCGACGGGCTGTCCGAACTGGTCTGCTCCAACAGCTTCCGCTCCGACGATGCCGAGAACAATGCCGTTGGGCTGATCCATCAGGAGATGCGTGCCCTGGGCTCGCTGATCCTGCGCGAGGGCGATCGCCACCGCGTGCCCGCCGGCTCCGCGCTGGCGGTGGACCGCGACGGCTTCTCGCAGGGCGTCACCGCGGCGCTGGCGGCGCATCCCAACGTCGAGATCGTCCGCGAACGCGTCGACGCGCTCCCAGAAGGCTCGGCGATCATCGCCACGGGACCGCTCACCGCGCCATTGCTCGCCGACGCCATCGCCGCCGAGACCGGGCGCGACGCGCTCGCCTTCTTCGATGCGATCGCCCCCATTGTCCACCATGACAGCATCGACATGGAGGTGGCGTGGAAGGCCGCCCGCTGGGACAAGGGCGGCAACGACTACATCAACTGCCCGATGGACAAGGACCAGTACCACGCCTTCGTCGCCGGGCTGATCGACGGCGAGAAGACCGAATACAAGGGTTGGGAGGACGTGCCCTATTTCGAGGGCTGCATGCCGATCGAGGTGATGGCCGAGCGCGGGCCGGAGACCTTGCGTTTCGGCCCGATGAAGGGCGTCGGTCTCGACAATCCCCGCACCGGCCGCTGGCCCTATGCCTGCGTCCAGCTGCGCCAGGACAATGCCAGCGGCACCCTGTGGAACATCGTCGGCTTCCAGACCAAGCTGAAGCATGCCGAGCAGGTGCGGCTGTTCCGCACCATCCCGGGGCTGGAGAAGGCGGAGTTCGCGCGGCTGGGCGGGCTGCACCGCAACACCTTCCTGCGCTCGCCCGAGCTGCTCGATCCCGAGCTGCGGCTGAAGTCCCGTCCCGCGATTCGCTTCGCCGGGCAGGTCACCGGGTGCGAAGGTTATGTCGAGAGCGCCGCAATCGGGCTGCTGGCCGGGCGCTTCGCCGCGGCGGAGCTGACCGGGCGCACGCTGGCACCACCGCCGCCCGAGACTGCGCTGGGCGCGCTGCTCGGCCATATCACTGGCGGCGCGGTGGCGGAGACCTACCAGCCGATGAACGTCAACTTCGGCCTGTTCCCGCCCATCCCGGGCCGGACCAAGAAGGCGGACCGCAAGCGGATGTACACCGATCGCGCCCGCGCCGCGCTGGACGGCTGGCTTCAGTCCTCCGGCTGAACCGGCGGGCAGACGCAGCGCGGGCGGACAGTGCGCTTCACCGCGGTGGTGGCGAACTCCGTTGGCGTGAGCGTGCCGGACTTGTCCTTGTCCGCGCCGGCGAACTTGGCAGTGGTCTTCGCCGCCCATTCGTCGAAGGTGAGCCGACCGTCCGCGTTCGCGTCCAGCTTGGCAAACGCCTTGCGCCGCGATGCGAGGTACTCCTCGCGCGCTACCGCGCCGTCGCGGTCCTTGTCGTAGCGGGAGAAGCGCTTCTCCTCGCGCGTCTTCGGAGAGGCCTCGGGCACCGCATCGGGCAACGGCCGGGCTTCGTCACCGTCCGACGAGATCGCGCGATCGGGTGCGGGCGGCAGCACCGGCTGCGTCTTCGCGCTGCCGAAGAACAGCCACCCCGCCGCTACCATCAGCAGCGCCGCGACGCCGCCCGCCAGATACCGCCACATGTCGCGCGTCCCCCCGGTTGCGGAGCGCGAACCTAGCCCGCGCTACCGCCCCGTCAACCGCATCCGCAGCAACGCCAGCACCCGCTTCGGTGCGCCGGCACGGATGCCGGCGAGATCATTGCGGGCGATCAGCGCCAGTGCGCCGAGCGGACGGCCTGGCTGGCTCCAGCACTGCGGCGATGCCAGCGCCCGGACCGCCTCCGCTCGCGCCGCTGCCGCCACCGTTGCATCCGGCGTGTGCAGCGCCAGATCGGCGAACGCCCAGCCCTCCCCCGCCGCCGCCACCGGATCGTCCGCTTGCAGCACCCCCGCCGCTGCCGCAAACAGCGCCGCGCCGCGCTGCCGGGCATGCATCAGGGGTTCGTCGTCGAGCAACGCCTCCCAGCCCTCCACGACCGCCGCCAGGCCCGCGGGCGTCACCCGCCCGGCGGCGACCTCCCTCGACAGCGCCGCCAGGATCGGCTGCCCCGGCACGTCGCGCGTGCCCAGCGTCGATAGCGCCTCGTGCCACCAGGTCAGCCGCATCTGCGCCACCATCGGATCGCGCGTGTGGCGAGTCAGTTTGGCGACCGTCGCATCCAGCGCGAACACCGCCGCCAGCGCCTGCCGTCGCGGCGCGGGCGCATAGCCCAGCGCCAGCGCGCGCTCGGCATGGCCCGTCGCGGGATCAATCCCGAAGGTGTCGGTGTACAGCGCCATCCTCGCGCCGCCTAACGCGTGCCGCCGCTCCGCGCCATCCGCCGCTTTACGCCAAGTTTAGGACTGCCGGGGCATGAGCCGTCGGAAGCGTGGAGGAGAATGGACGAATGTCGGTAGGGATTGGCACGCCATGGAAGGCGCTGGAACGGCTGCGCCGCGACCAGCGCGGGGCCACGCTGCCAATCATGGTCGTAGGCCTCATCGCGATGATCGCCTCGGTCGGCTCCGCGATCGATATCGCGCGCGTGTACATCACCACCAGCCAGATGCAGGCGGGTGCCGATGCCGCCGCCCTGGCCGGGGCAAACGCCTTCGACAATGACGACGAGGAAGATCCGAACGGTCGCTACAAACAGGTGATCGCCTATTTCAAGGACAATTTTCCCGACGGCTACATGGGCGTGCAGCGCGCGCCCGACGTGACGCCGATCGATACTACGCAGGCGCTCCTTGAGCCGGAGTTCACGCTCGCCAACGGCATCAGCAGGACGGTTGTCACCGCCTCGGCAGATCTGCCGATGACGTTCATGCATCTCTTCGGAATGGGCCCGCAACGCATCAGCGTCGAGGCGCATGCCGAGTTCCAGCCGCGCCCGTTAGAGGTGATGCTGGTGCTGGACAACACCGGCTCGCTCCAGAAGCCGATCGGCACCACCACCAAGATCGAGGCGCTGAAGACCGCGGTGCGCGGCTTCATCAACGTCCTGTACCAGGGCGGTCAGGAGGCCCAGCCGAACCTTGCGCTTGGAGTCATCAACTATACCAATCAGGCGAATGTCGGCGCTCTCCTGAAGGAAGCAAGTGTCCCATTCGAGGCGATTCCTGGTTTCACGGACGTTGCCTGGGGAGCGAGCGGAGGCATGGCCTGGAAGGGGTGTGTTGCCAACGACGACACCGTTTCGTCCACCATCAGCACCACAAACCTGACACCCGAAGTCGGTGCATATGACCTGACAAATGTCCTGCCAGGCGAAACCCCGCCGGGCGCGACCAAGCCGATGCGACCGATCCGCCCCCTCATCATGCCACCACTCTGGCGCCCCAAGAGCGCCAGCAAGACTGCAGCGAGCACACTTGCCGTGCCAGTGCTGAATGCCACCGACGGTTATTATGCGCCATCGAACAATTCGGATTTAAACAACCTCTATGGCGGAAGCTATACTGGATCGCTCAGCTTCAAGAACGCCGCGGCCGCCACTGCCGCGGCGAACACGAACAACACCACCGCGTTCGAGACCTTTGCGAACTCTCCCGCTTTTCGGCGATATTTTTACCGCCACTACATCGGCATGAATAATGGAGAAGGTAATGCCGCTGACGACGTGATCGTCGCTACGGACAAAGCCAGCTATTATGATCCAACGGCTGCTGGCGCCTACAACCCGTTGGTTTATCCGGACTCGGAGGCGGGACGCGATTTCTACATCAGGGTCAACAAGATCCCTAATCTGCCCTACTTCCGCCCAACGTCTCCCTATGTCGTTACATCGAACACGACGGCCCTGCCCTCACCAAACTGGCAATGTCCGGAGCCCGGTTTGCCGATCAAGTACAATGTTGCACGCAGCGTATACGATGATTTCGTGAACAATCATGTCTGGGCGATCTTGCCCGCAAACGGCACGATGCATCACACCGGATTCATCTGGGGCTGGCGCATACTTTCGCGGTACGACAAGTTCATTCGCACGAAGCCAGAGGGATCAGGTCACCCGGTCCGGGCGCTCGTATTTATGACGGACGGTAAAACAGAACTGGGTGGTTGGGACAACGAAAACAAGAACACCAACTCTTCGAACGATAAGAACTACACCGCCTATGGATCCGTCAACGACAAGTCGGTGACGACTAGCGTTGACAGCACCGGCGCCATCATGAGCGCGGCGGACCTTCGATTCGCCAAAGCCTGCGCAATCGCAAATTCCTATATCTTCCCGGACAGTCAGAAAAGCGTGCAGACGTATGTGGTTGCGGTCAATGCCGCCAATGATATTGACTCGGCTGGCAAAAGTCGCCTGCGGACCTGCGGCAAGGACGGGTACTACCTATCCGAGACTCCGGACGACCTGAACGCGGCCTTTGCCCAGATCGCCCGCACCCTCGTCGACGTGCACCTGACGAAATGATCCGCGCACTTTCCCGGCTGCGGTCCGACCGTCGCGGAATCTCCGCCGTCGAGTTCTCTATGATCGCGCCGGTCATGATCCTGCTGATCTCGGGCACGATCGAGATGGGCTATATCTATATGGCCCAGACCAGTCTCACCGGCGCAGTGGCCGCGGCTGCTCGCGAAAGTTCGGCGACTCAGGAGTCCACCATGGCGGCCCGCGATGCGGCAATGCGAGAGACGATCACGAAAGCGATGAACCCCTTCAACCTCGCAGACGGCGAAGAGTTGGCGATCACGACGCGGGTGTATCACGATTTCACCTCGTCGCGGCCCGAGGACTATACCGACACCAATCAGAACGGCCGGTACGACGGTCCGGCCGACGGCTTTACGGGCGAAGCGTTCACCGACCGGAACGGCAATGGAATCTGGGACCCGCATGGCGCGCCGACGGCGGTAGACGAGGTTGGCGGCGAGGGCGACGTGGTGAGCTACACCGCGACCTATCCGGTCCGCCGCCTGTTCAACTTCGTGATCACCTCTCCGGTGACGCTGACCGCGACCTCGGTGGTCCGCAACGAACCGGTGAAGACCGAATGACCGCGCAAGCGAAATCCTTTTCACAGCGCTCGCCGCACCGCCTGGCGCGTGAGACCCGGGCGGTCAGCGCGGTCGAATTCGCGCTCTCGCTCCCGCTGCTCGCCGGCTTCCTGCTCGGCGGCCTGGAGATGGCGAACTACATTCTTGCCTCGAACACCACGCAGCGCCTCGCCACCATGGTCGCGGACATGGTGGCGCAGACCGGCGTGGGCGGGATCGCCACCACGGAGGCTCAGCTCCACGACATGTTCAAGGCGATCGACGTCTCGGCGCAGCCGCTCAAGATGCGGGAGCGCGGCCGGGTCATCTTCACTGTGATCAAGGGCGAGACGCAGGCGGACAAGACCGTCAAGAACGTCTTCGCGGATGCGAATTTCAGCCAACAGTTCGATGGTGGCTACACTGCGGCGGTCCCACTGATGGGATGCCATTCCGAAGTCAGCGAACCGACGTTCGCGCGAACGTTGCCGGCTAACGAATTGCTGGTCCACGCGCAGGTGACCTACAACTATGAACCATTGTTCGCACCGGGAGTCGTCACCTACTTCACCCCAAGTACCGAGATCACGCGCACGGCGGTGTTCCGGATCCGCAAGAACAAGTTCAACGTGACGGGAAGCGACGCCTTCCCCTCGAAGAAGAACTGCGCCACCGCCGACGGGCTGTGAACGGCGCGGCGAACCAGTCCGCCGCGCCGACGGATCACGCCTTGTACGTCACCTTCTTCACCGCCTCGACGATCCGGTCTGACGAGATCAGCGCCAGCTTCTCCAGGTTTGCCGCATAGGGCAAAGGCACGTCCTCGTTGCACACGCGCATCACCGGCGCGTCGAGGTCGTCGAAGCCTTCCTCCATGCAGATCGCGATGATTTCGCTGGCGATCGAGCAGGTCGGCCAGCCCTCTTCCGCCACCACCAGCCGGTTGGTCTTGGCAAGGCTCTTGAGCACCGCCGCCTTGTCGAGCGGGCGCAAGGTGCGCAGGTCGATCACCTCCGCCTCGATCCCCTCGCCCGCCAGCACCTCCGCCGCCTCCAGCGCCAAGCCGACGCCGATCGAATAGCTGACGATCGTCACGTCGGAGCCCTCGCGCATGATCCGCGCCTTGCCGATCGGCAACACGTGATCGTCGAGCTTGGGCACCTCGAAGCTGCGGCCGTAAAGCAGCTCGTTCTCCAGGAACACCACCGGGTCCTGGCTGCGGATCGCCGCCTTGAGCAGGCCCTTGGCATCGGCCGCGTCATAGGGTGCGATCACGATGAGGCCCGGCACGCTGGCGTACCACGGGCCGTAGTTCTGCGAATGCTGCGCGCCGACGCGGCTGGCGGCGCCGTTGGGACCGCGGAACACGATCGGGCAGCGCATCTGGCCGCCAGACATGTAGTTGGTCTTGGCGGCCGAGTTCACGATATGGTCGATCGCCTGCATCGCGAAGTTGAAGGTCATGAACTCGACGATCGGGCGCAGGCCGCCCATCGCCGCCCCGGTGCCGACGCCGGCAAAGCCATATTCGGTAATCGGCGTGTCGATGACGCGCGTCTCGCCGAACTCGTCGAGCAGCCCCTGGGTGACCTTGTAGGCGCCCTGATATTGCGCGACCTCCTCGCCCATCACGAAGACGCGCTCGTCCTTGCGCATCTCCTCGGCCATTGCGTCGCGCAGCGCCTCGCGCACCGTGGTCTTCACCATCTCGGTGCCTTCGGGGATCGCCGGGTCCTTGACCTCGGCGTCGTGCTTCGCCGCATCGAACATCTGGCGCGCACCGGTCTCCACCTTCTCCTGGGCGGGATGAGCCGAATCCTCGACCTTGGCCGCCTTCTTCTCGTCGGCCTTGCCGGCGGGCGCGGGCGTATCGTCCTTGGTCGCGACCGGATCGCTGGTGCCGGCCGGGGCGGCGTCTCCGCCCTCACCCGCCATCTGCAGGATCACGGTGCCGACCTTCACATTGTCGGTGCCCTCGGCGACCAGGATCTTGCCGATCTGGCCTTCATCGACCGCCTCGAACTCCATCGTCGCCTTGTCGGTCTCGATCTCGGCGAGGATGTCGCCGGACTTCACAGTATCGCCTTCCTTGACCAGCCACTTGGCGAGCGTGCCCTCCTCCATGGTGGGCGACAGCGCCGGCATCTTGATGTCGATCGCCATCTCAGTAGGTCTCCACGAGCACGTCGGTATAGAGTTCTGCGGGTTCAGGTTCGGGGGTCTGCTCGGCGAAGTCGGCCGATTCGTTGACCACCTTGCGAGTCTCGCTCTCGATCGTCTTGAGCTCGGCCTCGTCCACGCCCGCCTCGGCGAGCAGGCGCTTGACGTGCTCGATCGGGTCGCTCTTGTCGCGCACCGCCTGCACTTCCTCGCGGCTGCGATACTTGGCGGGATCGGACATGGAGTGGCCGCGGTAGCGGTAGGTCTTCATCTCCAGGATCACCGGACCCTTGCCGGCGCGCACCCATTCCAGCGCGGTATCGGCGGCGCCGCGGCAGGCGAGCACGTCCATCCCGTCAACCTGGATGCCGGGGATGCGGAAGCTCTCACCGCGGCGGTACAACTGATCCTCTGCCGACGAGCGGTTCACGCTGGTGCCCATGGCATATTGGTTGTTCTCGATCACGAAGATCACTGGCAGCTTCCACAGCTCGGCCATGTTGAACGCTTCGTACACCTGGCCCTGGTTGGCCGCGCCGTCGCCGAAATAGGCCATGCACACGCCGCCGTCGCCGCTGTACTTGTGCTTGAAGGCGAGACCCGCGCCCAGGCTGACCTGCGCGCCAACGATGCCGTGCCCGCCGTAGAACTTCTTCTCGGTCGAGAACATGTGCATCGACCCGCCTTTGCCGCGGCTGATCCCGGCCTCGCGCCCGGTCAGCTCAGCCATGATCACCTTGGGGTCGATACCATAGGCCAGCATGTGGCCATGGTCGCGATAACCGGTGATGACCGAATCCTTGTCGCCGTCCAGCGCGGACTGGAGACCCACCGCCACCGCCTCCTGGCCGATGTAGAGGTGGCAGAAACCGCCGATCAGGCCCAGGCCATAGAGCTGCCCGGCCTTCTCCTCGAAGCGGCGGATCAGCAGCATGTCCTTGTAGAAGCGGAGCAGCTCGTCCTTGGAGGCTTGGTACGGCTGCGGCTCGGCGGGTCGCTCGCGATTGGGCGTGGGCGGTTCGGCCGATTGGCGCGCGGGGGCTTTTGCCACTGAAGACACCTTGGTTTCCGTAGGGAGAGGGGCGCCTATAGGCCCGGACGCGCGGGCGGTGCAACGGCTGCCCCTTGCGTGTCATTCTTTGCTACGCTCTCCTCCATCCGCCGCAGCTGCTCGGGCGTCGCCTCGCCCTGATGGCGCGCCTTCCATTCGTCATAGGGCATGCCATAGATCGTCTCGCGCGCGGTCGCCTTGTCGAGCCCGCCGGCCTCGCCGACCCAATCGGACAGGCAGTTGCGGCAGAAGCCCGCCAGCCCCATCAGGTCGATGTTCTCGGCGTCGGTGCGATGGCGCAGGTGGCGCACCAGCCGGCGGAAGGCGGCCGCGGCAGCGGCATCGTCGAGGCGGTCGAGCGGGTCCATTGTCGGCTCCACGGTTGGCAGCAAGGTTGATTGGGGCGAGATAGCCGCTAGGGCGGCGCCGGCAAGCCGAGGAAGTATCAGATGACAGTGTTCCGTCCCCGCTCGCGCAAGGTCCGCGTGCTCGCGACGCTCGGTCCGGCGAGCAACGACCCGGCAATGATCTCCACCCTGTTCGAGGCGGGGGCGGACGCGTTTCGCATCAACATGAGCCATGGCGACCAGGAGTCGAAGGTGCCGGTGATCCAGGCGATCCGCGCGCTGGAGAAGAAGTGGGGCCGCGCTACCACCATCCTCGCCGATCTCCAGGGCCCCAAGCTGCGCGTCGGGAAATTCTCCGACGGGCGCATTACCCTTGAGACGGGCGCTACCTTCGTGCTCGACCGTTCGGGCGAGCCCGGCGACGCGGCGCGGGTGTGCCTGCCGCATACCGAGATCTTCGAGGCGATCGAGCCAGGCGCGCGGCTGCTGCTGGACGACGGCAAGCTGGTGCTGCGGGTGATGGAGCATGATGCCGACCGCATCGTCACCCGCGTCGAGGTCGGCGGCGCGCTGTCCAACAACAAGGGCCTCAATGTGCCCGACGTAGTGCTGCCGATGGCGGCGCTGACCGACAAGGATCGCAGCGACCTCGCCTTCGCCTGCGATCAGGGGGTCGACTGGATCGCGCTCTCGTTCGTCCAGCGGCCCGAGGACCTGTGGGAAGCGCGCAAGCTGATCGGCGGCAAGACCGCGCTGCTCGCCAAGATCGAGAAGCCCGCCGCGATCGAGCGCCTGGAGGAGATCGTCGAGGCGTGCGACGGCGTGATGGTCGCGCGCGGCGACCTGGGCGTCGAACTGCCGCCGCAATCGGTGCCGCCGCTGCAGAAGCGCATCGTCGAGACCTCGCGCCGGCTAGGCCGGCCGGTGGTGGTGGCGACGCAGATGCTCGAATCGATGATCACCTCGCCCTCGCCCACCCGCGCCGAGGTATCGGACGTCGCCACCGCGATCTACGACGGGGCGGACGCGATCATGCTGTCGGCGGAAAGCGCGGCCGGCGACTGGCCGGTTGAATCGGTCGCAATGATGAACGCGATCGGTGACGCGGTGGAGAAGGATCCCGGCCACGGTGACCGCATCCACTTCACCGTCACCCGGCCCGATCCGACCACCGCGGATGCGCTGTCGGAGGCCGCCAAGACGGTCGCCTCGACGATCGGCGCCGCGGCGATCATCTGCTTCACCACGTCCGGCTCGACCGCCCGCCGCATCGCGCGCGAGCGGCCCGCGGTGCCGGTGCTGGTGCTCACCCCCAAGCTGGAGACGGCGCGCCGCCTGGGTCTGCTGTGGGGCGTCCACGCGGTCCACACCCGCGACGTCGATTCGTTCGAGGAGATGGTCGCGAAGTCGAAGCGCATGGCGCTGCGCCATCATCTGGCCAAGGCGGGCGACAGCGTGATCATCACGGCGGGCGTGCCGTTCAAGACGCCGGGATCGACCAACGTGATCCACGTCGTGCGGATCACAGGGGACGAGCTGAAGGGCTATGGGCGGTAGGCGATCGGGTGATCGATCAGGTTTTCGTCCTCGGTCAGCAGGCGGGCGCCGAGTTGCTGGGCATGGAGAACGAGCATCTCGTCGAACGAATCGCGATGCGGCACGGGCGTTCGGAGTACGGCCGCGAAGTCACGCGGTGCAGGCGTCAACAAACGCAGCGCGAGGCGCTCACACAAAGCCATCGCCTCGCGCGCGTCAAGCGGCATATCACTATCGCGGCCACGTCGCAGCGCGCTACGGCGCTTCAGCCGAATTTTCCAGATCGATAGCGAACTTACCAATATCTCGGTGTCGGAACCGAGAATCAAAGCAGCGTCGAGGCTGCTCAGTCGCCGATCCTCGACAAGCAGCCAGACGAGAATGTGGGTGTCGAGCAGGATCTTCACCGCTCGTCCGAATTCTCGTCCTCACCCAACATCAGCCGCGTGACTTCGGGATCGTTGAAGTCGGCAAGCCATTCCTCGTTACTGCGGGAATCATAGAGCGGCTTGCCGAAGCCGAACTCGCGGCGCACCTCCTCGAGTCGTTCGCGGGTGAGCGGGTTGACGTGACGTTCCGATACCTGGCCGAGCTCCGCGACCGGCTTGCCGTTCTTGGTGATCGTGCCACGCTCGCCCCGCTCGGCTGCTTCGAGGGCAAAGGCGAAATGTGCGCGATCCTCGCGGACAGACAGTTCCATGGAACGCTTCTTCGTGTACATTGAGTACACGAATATCGCTGCCTAGGCAATCAGGCCCAGCTCGCCCAGCCTTGCCCGCAAGGCTTCCGCCCCCGTGAAGACCACGCCGATCATCCCCACGGTCTGGGCGCCCGCGACATTCTCGACGCGGTCGTCGACGAACACCGCCTCCTCGGCCGCCAAGCCGAATCGATCGAGTGCGAGGCGGTAGATCGCCGGATCGGGCTTCATCACCCGCTCGTCGCCCGAGACGACGATGCCTCGGAAGCAGCCGAACAGGTGCGCCTCCTGCGCGCGGAATGGCGCGAAGAACTCGCCCGAAAAGTTGGTGATCGCGTAGAGCGGCACGCCCGCCTCATCCAGCTCGGCCACCAGCTCGGGCATGCCCGCGATCGGCCCCGGAATCTGCTCGGAGAAGCGTGGGCCCCAGGCGGCGATCAGCGCCTCATGCTCGGGAAAGCGCGCGATCAGCTCCGCCGAGGTCTCCACGAAGGGACGCCCGGCGTCGTGCTGGAAATGCCATTCGCGCGTGCACACGTCGCGCAGGAACGTGTCGAGCGCCTCACCCTCGGGGATAAGGCGCTCGTACAGGACCCGCGGGTCCCAATCATACAGAACATGCCCGACGTCGAAGATGATCGACGTAACGGGCATGCGCCGGGTCAGCCCTGGCGGGCCTTGAAGCGGCGCTGGGTCTTGTTGATGACGTAGGTGCGGCCGCGGCGGCGGATCACGCGGTTGTCGCGATGGCGGTCCTTCAGCGACTTCAGGCTGTTGCGGATTTTCATGGGACTTCTCTGGGAAAACGGAAGGCGCGCGCCTACCGGTAGCGTGCCCGCACGTCAAGGTGAGGCGGGCACGAAACGCGGTACGCGGCCAAGCGTTACCGCTGCGCAACGGTTGCGTGGGAGGAAGAAGCAAATGGGGTATCGCGCTCTGGCGGCATTGGCCGCGGTGCTGGCAACGGGCGGCTGCGCGACGGGCCCGGTCGTCTTCCCGGTGCAGGCGACGCGCTATCACTATGATCCGGTTTCCACGCGCGGCACGATCGCGGTGGAACCGCAGCCGGGCGCCGCGCCCGCCAGCCTGGAGTTCAAGGAATATGCCGCCGCAGTGCAGGCGGAATTGCTGCGCCAGGGCTATACCGCGCCGGCGCCGGGCGCGCGGGCCGAGAATCTGGCAGTGGTCGCCTTCACCCGCACCACCCGCCCGCTGCCGCCCCGCCGCGCGCCCGTGCAGGTCGGCATTGGGGGCGGCAGCTATTCCGGCGGCTGGTCGGGCGGCGGTGGCGTGGGTGGCGGAGTCAGCTTCCCTGTCGCGGGCAGTGGCGCGCGCGAGGGCGTGGTGACCGAACTGTCGGTCCGCATCCGCCGCGGGCCCGACGCGATCTGGGAGGGCAGCGCCCAGTCGCTGACCGACCTCAGCGCGCCCGACGCGGACACGCCCTCGGTCGCCCGCCGCCTCGCCAGCGCGCTGTTCACGGGGTTTCCGGGAGAGTCGGGGCGCACTATCGAGGTGAAATGACCCTCTCGATCAACGCCGCCTTCGACAGCGGCAACATCCGCGTAGTCGCCATCGAGGGCGACCGCATCGACCTGGAGATTGTCCGCGACGCGCAGTCGGACTTCTACCAGTGGTTCCACTTCCGTCTCGCCGGCGCGCGCGGGCGCCGGCTGACCCTGCGCATCCTCAATGCGGCGGGCGCGGCCTATCCGTTCGGCTGGCCGGGCTACAAGGTGCGCGCCTCCGTCGACCGGCAGGAGTGGCGGATGGTGGAGACGCGCTACGAGGGCGGCGTGCTTTCCTGGGAATGGGATGGCGACACCGAACTCGCCTGGTTCGCCTATTTCGCGCCCTATACGATGGAGATGCACGAGGCCCTGGTCGCGCGCACCGCGCTGCAGCCCGGCTTCGCCCACCGCGAGCTCGGCCGCAGCCTCGATGGCCAGGCGATCGACTGTTTGACTGTCGGCACCGGCGCCAAGCCGGTCTGGCTCTACGCGCGCCAGCATCCCGGCGAGTCGATGGTGGAATGGTGGATGGAAGGCGCGCTGGAGTGGCTCGCCACGCCTTTCGCCGCCGACCTGCTGGCCAAGGTGACCTTCCACATCGTTCCCAACATGAACCCGGACGGGACCCGCCGCGGGCACCTGCGCACCAATGCCGCGGGGGTGAACCTCAACCGCGAATGGCACGCGCCCAGCGCGGAGCGCAGCCCCGAGGTGCTGTGCGTGCGCAATGCGATGGACGAGACCGGCTGCGTCTTCGCCATGGACGTCCACGGCGACGAGGCAATCGCCGCCAACTTCATCGCCGGCTATGAAGGGATCGCCAGCTGGACCGAGGACCATGGCGCCAAGTTCTACGAGTTCGGCCGCCGCCTCGCCGCGCACACCCCCGATTTCCAGACCGAACTCGGTTATGACAAGGCGCCGCCGGGCAAGGCCAATATGTCCATGTCCACCAACCAGCTCGCCGAGCGGTTCGGCGCGGTATCGGTGACGCTGGAGATGCCGTTCAAGGACCATGCGCCCAACCCCGATCCGGTCCACGGCTGGAGCCCGGAGCGCTCGAAGCGCCTCGCAGTCTCCTGCCTGGAGACGCTTTCCGGCATGATCGACACGCTGTGATCATCCGCGAAGGAGAGTTCGGGGATCCGCAGGTCCGCGACCTGCTGGCGATGCATGCGTCGGGGATGCTGGCGAACTCCCCGGTCGACCAGTGTCATTTCCTCGATCTTTCCGGGCTTCAGGCACCCGATGTCCGCTTCTTCACCCTGTGGGACGGCGAGGCACTGGTGGCGATGGGAGCTTATCGCGACCACGGCGGCGGGCTGGCCGAGATCAAGTCGATGCGCACGGTGCCTGCCCGTCTGGGCCAGGGCCATGGCCGCGCGATGCTGATGCACATCCTCGCGGAGGCGATCGCGGCGGGGATGACCCGGATCAGCCTGGAGACCGGCTCCGGCGCTGCGTTCGAAGCGGCGCTGGCGCTCTACCGCGCGCACGGCTTCGTCGACTGCCCGCCCTTCGCCGATTATCAGGCCACCGACTTCAATCAGTTCCTGACCCTCGATCTTTGCAAGGAGCCTTGATGCCCACGCTCGTCCTGATCCGCCACGGCCAGTCCGCCTGGAACCTGGAGAACCGCTTCACCGGCTGGTGGGATGTCGACGTGACCGAGAAGGGCGCCGAAGAGGCACGCGTCGCGGGGGAGTTGATGGCGGCCAAGGGCCTCGACTTCGACCAGACCTTCACCAGCCTCCAGACCCGCGCGATCAAGACGCTCAACCTCGCGCTGGAGGCGATGGGCCGCTTGTGGCTGCCAGTGGAGAAGGACTGGCGGCTCAACGAGCGCCACTATGGCGGGCTCACCGGCCTGAACAAGGCGGAGACCGCGGCGAAGCACGGCGACGAGCAGGTCCACATCTGGCGCCGCAGCTTCGACGTGCCGCCCCCCGCGATGGATGCGGGCGGACCGTTCGACCTAACCAACGATCGTCGCTATGCCGGCATCGCCGTTCCTTCCACCGAGAGCCTCAAGGACACGATCGCGCGCGTGCTGCCCTATTGGGAGGCGCGCATCGCCCCCGCCCTCAAGGACGGGCAGCGCGTGCTGATCTCCGCCCATGGCAACTCGCTGCGTGCCCTCGTCAAGCACCTGTCGAACATTCCCGACGACGAGATCACCGGCCTGGAGATCCCCACCGGCCAGCCGATCGTCTACGAACTGGACGACGCGCTGAATGCCACCGACCGCTATTATCTGAGCGAGCGGTGAGGCGGGCGGCGTCCGCCCTGCTGCTCGCGCTGGCGGGCTGCAAGGCGGACCCGCATCGTGACGCGGCGCGAACTCTCGCCGGCGGCGTCGCGCTCGCCCAGGTCCAGGCCGCGCTCGATCGCGAGCGCCAGTGCCTGCCACTTCTGTCGGAAATCATGCCGCTGCGCCTGCTCCGCTCGGATCGACCCTATCCCGGTGTCGCAGCCCTCACCGCGGCGGGGCTGATCGAGGTCGACCCGATCCGTACGGTGCGAAGCGCCTCCCAAACGCCATACCGGCCGACAGCAGCGGGACGGCGCTTCATGCAGTTCCGGCAGCTCGGCGACCATGAACTGGCGTCGCTCTGCTACGGTCGCCGTCGCGCGACGCGTGTGTGGCTCGCGCCGCGGGACGGTAAAACGGATCTCTCGCCGCAGCTTCGCTATGCTTTCCGGGTCGTCGATCGCCCCGCCTGGACTCACCGGCCGGACATCCGCGCCGCTTTCCCCTGGCTCGACGCCACCTATGATCGCGAACATCGCGCGCGCGACCTGATCCTGTGGGAGGACGAGGGCCGCTGGCACCTCACCGGCATCGATCCGTACCTCCCCGATCTCCCCGGCGACGTACCGGGCTTCAGCTACTGCCCTCGCGACCGGCGTCCCCATCCGCCCCCCTGCGATCGCGTGGATGAGGATTGATCGGCGTACAAAGGCGCCAACATCGCGGACTTCAGCCCGCGGGCAACCCCGTCTAAGGTCGCTCTATGCGCGCGCACGGCATCGACACCACACCTTCGCTCCGCCGCAGCGGCAGCACGCCGATCTGGGTGTCGCTGGTCTGGCGCGTGATCCTCGCCTTGGGGTTGGTCGGCATCGCGCTCGCCGGCCACTGGATCGACCGCGACGGGCTGCGCGACAATGTCGATGGCGCGATCAGCTTCGCCGACGTGCTCTATTTCACCATGATCACCATCACCACGGTGGGCTATGGCGACATCGTGCCGGTGACCGAGCAAGCGCGGCTGTTCGACACCTTCGTGGTCACGCCGATCCGGCTGTTCGTGTGGCTGATCTTCCTGGGGACCGCCTATGATTTCCTTCTCAAGCGCGTGTGGGAGCGCTGGCGCATGAAGATCATCCAGAGCCGTCTCCACGGCCATATCGTCGTCACGGGCTATGGCACCTCCGGCACGGAGGCGGTGGCCGAGTTGGTCCGCCGCGGCACCGATCCCGCCACGATCGTCGTGATCGACGAGCGCGCAGCGGCGATCGAGGCGGCCGAAGCCTGCGGGGTCAACGTGCTCCAGGGCGATGCCAGCCGGAACGCCACGCTGGAGGCGGTGCAGGTGGCGCGCGCCAAGGCGGTGATTGTCTCCGCCGGGCGCGATGACACCACCATCCTGATCCTGCTCACCGCGCGTGGGCTGGCGCCCGGCGTGCCGCTCAGCGCGATCATTCGTTCGGAGGACAATGAGCCGCTCGCGCGGCAGGCGGGCGCCACCACCGTGATCAACCCCGCCAGCTTCGCCGGCCTGCTGCTCGCCGGATCGACGCAGGGAGAGCATGTCGCCGACTATATCGCCGACCTCGCCGCGCATGGCGGGCGTGTGGCCCTACATGAGCGCGGGGTGCTCGCCGCGGAGATCGGCAAGCCGCTCTCCGGGCTCTCCACCGGGCTAGGGGTGCGCATTCATCGTGGTGAAACCGCGATCGGCTTCTGGGAGGATGGCGCCAAGCGGCTGGAGGTAGGCGACCGTATCGTCGAGATCGTGCCCTCCGCGATGCTGCCCTGAACTTATGGCGGATAGTTGCTCCGCCCCGCCTGCCCCGCTAACCATCGCCGATGGCGCACGTCGGCATCATCATGGGCTCCACCTCCGATTGGGAGACAATGCGGCACGCCGCGGACACGCTAACCGCTCTGGACATCGCGCATGAGTGCAGGGTCGTCTCCGCCCATCGCACCCCGCAGCGGCTGTACGACTATGCCACCGGCGCGGCGGAGCGCGGCCTCAAGGTGATCATCGCCGGCGCGGGCGGCGCGGCGCACCTGCCCGGCATGGCCGCCTCCATGACGCACCTGCCCGTGCTGGGCGTGCCGGTGGAGAGCCATGCGCTGAAGGGTATGG
>NZ_JBELLZ010000064.1:0-21190 GCF_042096255.1 Sphingomonas sp.
GACGCCGACCACCGACACCTTGGCGACGCGGGTGTCGTGGACCAGTTCGCCGAACCCGATGGTCTCACGGGCCTGATTGAGCGCCTCGATCGAGCGGGGGAGATCGGCGGCGGGGACGGTGAAGGTGACGTCGGTCGCCGAGGCGCTGCCACTGGAGCGGTGCGCGATGTTCTGAATGATCATGTCGACGTTGATGTTCGCCGCCGCCAGGGGCTCGAAGATCGCCGAGACTGCGCCCGGCTTGTCGGGCACCGCGGTCAGGGTGATCTTCGCCTCGTTCTTGTCGTGCGCGATGCCGGTGATCAGCTGGCGTTCCACGTCTTCAATCTCCTCTTCCCCGACGATCATCGTGCCGGGCAACGTATCCGCCATGGGCGCATCGTCGTCGGTGAAGGACGACAGCACCTGGACTCGGACCTTTTCCTTCATCGCCAGCCCGACCGAGCGGGTCTGAAGCACCTTGGCGCCCACGCTCGCGAGCTCCAGCATCTCCTCATAGGTGACCTTGGAGAGCTTGCGCGCGCGCGGGACGATGCGGGGGTCGGTGGTGTAGACGCCGTCGACATCGGTGTAGATGTCACACCGGTCCGCCTTCATCGCCGCCGCCACCGCCACTGCGGAAGTGTCGGACCCTCCCCGACCCAATGTGGTGATGCGGCTGCCAACCGCGACGCCCTGAAACCCGGGGATCACCGCCACCGCGCCACTCGCCAGATGCTCGTCGAGCGCGTCGGTCTCGATCGTGGCGATCCGGGCCGAGCCGTGCGCGCTCGACGTGTTGACCGGCAGCTGCCAGCCGAGGAAGCTGCGCGCGGGCACGCCGATCGCCTGGAGCGCGATCGCCAGCAGCCCGCTGGTGATCTGCTCGCCCGAAGAGACCACCACGTCATATTCGTGCGGGTCGTAGAGCGGCGAGGCCTCGCGGCAGAAGCCCACGAGGCGATCGGTCTCGCCGGCCATTGCCGAGACCACGACGGCGACCTGGTTGCCCGCCTCCACCTCGCGCTTCACCCGTTTGGCGACGCTGCGGATGCGCTCGATCCCGGCCATGGAGGTGCCGCCGAACTTCATCACGATACGCGCCACGGGGTGGTTGCCTCCGACAGGGTTGGGCTAGAAAGCCGCGGCTGATAGGGGGGCGCCATGACGCACGCAACCGTTTCAAGCGCAACCATCGATCCGACGATCGCCGCCGCCGAGGCCGAACATTTCGGCCGTCTGGCGGAGGACTGGTGGAATCCGAAAGGCACGTCGGCGATGCTTCACCGGCTGAACCCGGTGCGGCTGCGCTACATCCGCGAGGCGGTGGACGCGCATTGGGACGGCGACCCCGCCAGCTTCACGCCGCTCGCCGGGCGCCGAGCGCTGGATGTCGGCTGCGGCGCCGGGCTGCTCGCCGAGCCGCTGGCGCGACTGGGTGCGGTGGTAACCGGGGTGGACGCTGCCGCCGAGAACATCGCGGTGGCACGCGCGCATGCGGCGGAGGCGGGGCTCGCGATCGACTATCGCCATGGCGGGGTCGATGCGGTGGACGATGCGTTCAATCTGGTCACCTGCATGGAGGTGATAGAGCATGTCGCCGACCGCGCGGCGTTCGCGCGCGGGCTGGCGGCGCGGGTGGGCGAGGGTGGGTTGCTGGTGATGTCCACGCCCAACCGGACCGCGGTGTCGCGTGTGGCGCTGGTGGAGGCGGCGGAGCGGATCGGCATGGTGCCGCGCGGCACGCACGACTGGCACCGCTTCCTGACCCCGGCGGAAATGACCGCGCTGCTCGCCGAGGCGGGCCTGACCGTCACCGACGTGCGCGGGCTGACGCTGACGACGGCGGGGTTCGCGCTCGGCGCCTCGACAGCGCTCAACTACCTCGTCACGGCGGTGCGATGACCGTTACCCGCTTCGCGCCATCGCCGACCGGCCGGCTCCACGTCGGCAACATCCGCACCGCGCTGCATAACTGGCTGTGGGCGCGCAAGCAGGACGGGCGATTCCTGCTGCGCATCGACGATACCGATGCCGAGCGGAGCGAAGAACGGTTCGTGGAGGCGATCCGCGCCGACCTCGCCTGGCTGGGGCTGGAACCCGATGGCGAGGTGCGCCAGTCGCAGCGCTTCGACCTGTATGAGGCGCGCTTCACGGAACTGGTCGCGGCGGGGCGGCTGTATCCCGCTTATGAGAGCGCGCAGGAGTTGGACCTCAAGCGCAAGATCCAGCTCGGCCGCGGGCTGCCGCCGGTCTATGACCGCGCCGCGCTGGCGCTGAACGATGCCGATCGCGCGAAGCTGGAGGGCGAGGGGGTGCGCCCGCACTGGCGCTTCCGGCTCGACCATGACGCGCCGATCGAATGGGACGACCTTATCCGTGGGGCCCAGCGCTTCGATCCGGCGACGATGAGCGACCCGGTGGTCCGCCGCGCCGACGGCTCGTGGCTGTACATGCTGCCCAGCGCCATCGACGATATCGACATGGGGGTGACGCATGTGGTCCGCGGCGAGGACCATGTCTCCAACACCGCGCTCCAGCTCCAGATGTTCGCCGCGATGGGGGCTCCGCCCCCCGCCTTCGCTCACGAGGCGCTGCTGATCGGGGCGGAGGGCAAGCTCTCAAAGCGGCTCGGCTCGTTGGGGGTCGATCATTTCCGCGAGGCGGGGATCGAGCCGCAGGCGGTGCGTGCGCTGCTCGCGCGGATCGGCACTAGCGATCCGGTCGAGCCGATCGCCTACGCGGCGCCGCTGGTCGCGGGGTTCGACTTCGCCCGGTTCGGACGCGCGCCGGCGCGGTTCGATGAGGGCGAACTGGCGCAGGTGAATGCGCGAATTCTCCACCAGCTCGCGTACGAATCGGTCGCGGATCGCCTGCCGAAGGGCATGGGCGCGGTTGAATGGGAAGCGGTGCGCCCGAACCTGTCCACCGTCGCCGATGCCGCCGAATGGTGGCAGGTGATTGAGGGGCCGATCGCGGCGACCCCGGCGGCCGAGGACGCCGACTATCTGCGCATTGCGGCGCGGGTGGCGGGGGAGATCGACTGGGCAGGCGACCCCTGGCACGCGCTGACCTCGGCGCTCAAGGCCGAGACGGGGCGCAAGGGACGCACCCTGTTCCTGCCGCTGCGCCGCGCGCTGACCGGGCTGGACCATGGCCCCGATATGGCGGCGCTGCTGCCGCTGATCGGCCGCGAGCGGGCGTCGGCGCGGTTGGGTGCGATGGCACGAAACTGAACGCCTCGCTCCTGATGTGTCCCCGCGAAGGAGTGTCGGATTGAGCGTGCGGGGCACGCTCAATCCGACACTGACCCAGCCTGGGCTCCCGTCTTCGCGGGAGCACACTCTTCAAGCCCGCGGCATTGTTACCGGTTCGCCGATGCGCACCGGACTGCGATCGCCGATCGCGATCGCCGCCGCCCAGCCGGCGAGCAGGGCGAGGACCGTCCAGGTGAGCAGGATGCCGCCCGCACGGGGCAGGTTGCGACCGTCCATCCGCATGCCGACGGGATGCGCGATCCGCGCCACCACGAAGGTCACCCCCGCGAGCCACAGCCAGGTGGGGGAGCCGCCCGCGAGTTCGATCCCGCCCATCAGGATCAGCACGAACGGTGCATATTCCGCGAAATTGGCATGGGCGCGCATGTCGCGCAGCATCCGCACGTCGCCGCCATCCCCGACCGCGATCCCGTTCAGTCGTCGCGGCACCAGCCGCAGCGCGAGCCAGAGCGTGATCGCCGCGCAAGCGGCGGCAGTGGACAACGTCACCGGAAGCACCATGGCAAACCTCACCCCCTCCTGTTGCATGGGAGGCTGGCACGTTCACCCGGAGGTTGCAACGCGCGGCGAAATCGGTATAGGCGCCACGCTTCGCGATGCGTCCGGCCGCCGGCGCGGCCGGTACCCACCGGTCGCTTCGACGTTCCGGCCGTCGCCGTCGTAAACATGTAGAACAAGGTGCCGCAATGGCCGTCCCCAAGCGAAAGACCTCGCCCTCCCGCCGCGGCATGCGCCGCGCGCACGACGCCCTCTCCGTTGAGGCGTTCCAGGAGTGCCCGAACTGCGGCGAACTCAAGCGTCCGCATAACCTGTGCACCGCTTGCGGCCACTACAACGGCCGCGAAATCCTCTCGGTCGAGGGCTGAGCCCGTCCACGAGGTAGCGGCGCATGTCTGACAGTTCCTGGATCGCCGTCGATGCGATGGGCGGCGACGAGGGGCTGGCTGTCATGCTGGCCGGTGTCGCGCGTGCGCGGCGGCGGCACGAGGGCATGCGCTTCCTGCTGGTCGGTGACGAGGATGCGATTCGCGCCGGGCTCGCCGCGCACCCGAACCTGACGCAGGCGAGCGAGATCGTCCACGCCCCCGAGGTCGTCGACTCGGGCGAGGCGGCCGGGCGTGCGCTGCGCCGTGCCAAGATCACCTCGATGGGCATTGCCATCGACCTGGTGAAGCAGGGCCGCGCCGGCGCCGCCGTCTCCTCCGGCAACACCGGCGCGCTGATGGCGATGGCCAAGCTGTCGCTGCGCACGATGCCCGGCATCGACCGGCCCGCGCTTGCGGCGCTGTTGCCGACCTTGGGCGACAATGACGTTGTCATGCTCGACCTGGGCGCCAATGCCGAGTGCGACGCCAACAACCTGATCCAGTTTGCGGTGATGGGCGCCGCTTATGCGCGGGTCACGCTGGACCTCGATGCGCCACGCGTCGCGCTGCTCAACATCGGCAGCGAGGACCAGAAGGGCACCGATTCGATTCGCGACGCCGCCGCCGCGCTGCGTGCCGCCGGCCACCTGCCGATGCGATTCGAAGGCTTTGTCGAGGGCGACCGGCTGTCGCGCGGGCACCATGACGTGATTGTCTGCGACGGCTTTTCGGGGAACATCGCGCTCAAGACCGCGGAAGGCACCGCGCGGTTCGTGGCGGACCTGTTGCGCCGGGCGTTCAGTTCCTCGGTCCGCTCGAAGATCGGCTTCCTGATCTCGCGGCCCGCGACGCAGCTGCTGCGCGATCATCTCGATCCCAACAACCACAATGGCGCGGTCTTCCTGGGCCTCAACGGGTTGGTGGTGAAGAGCCACGGCAGCGCGAACGAGCTGGGCGTCGCCACTGCGATCCACCATGCCGCCAAGATGGTGAAGGCCGATCTCGCCCGCCGCATCGCCGACGACCTCGGGAATTTCGCGCGGGACGCGGCATGATCCGTGCGGTGGTTACCGGAACGGGATCGGCGCTGCCCGCCCGCCGCGTGTCCAATGCCGATCTCGCGCTCCAGGTCGACACGTCCGACGAATGGATCGTCGAGCGCACCGGCATCCGCTTTCGCCACATCGCCGGGCCCGACGAGACTACCGGCACGCTGGCGCGCGATGCCGCTTCCCAGGCGATCGCCGCGGCCGGCCTCTCGGCGCAGGACATCGACCTGATCGTGCTGGCGACCGCAACGCCGGACCAGACCTTTCCCTCCACCGCCACCAAGGTGCAGGCGATGCTGGGGATCGACGATTGCGTCGCCTTCGATGTCGCGGCGGTCTGCTCGGGCTTCCTCTACGCGGTGCAGGTGGCAGACAGCATGATCCGCGCCGGCGCGCATACCCGGGCGCTGGTGATCGGCGCCGAGACGTTCAGCCGCATCCTCGACTGGGAGGACCGCACCACCTGTGTGCTGTTCGGCGACGGCGCGGGCGCGCTGGTGCTGGAGGCGCAGGAGGGCGACCAGGCGACCGGGCGCGGCATCCTCGCGACTCGGCTGCACGCCGACGGGCGCCACAACGAACTGCTCTACGTCGATGGCGGCCCGTCCACGACCGGCACGGTCGGCAAGCTGCGCATGAAGGGGCGGGAAGTGTTCCGCCATGCGGTGGTTAATCTCGCGGCGGTGATGGGCGAGTCGCTGGTCGCTGCCGGCCTCACCGCCGACCAGGTCGACTGGGTGGTGCCGCACCAGGCCAATGCCCGCATCCTCGACGCCACCGCGCGCAAGCTCGGGCTGCCGGCCGAGAAGGTGGTGATGACGGTGGATCGGCATGCCAATACTTCAGCGGCCTCCGTGCCGCTGGCGCTCGACACCGCGGTTCGGGACGGTCGCATCCGGCCTGGACAGATCGTGGTGCTGGAGGCGATGGGCGGCGGCTTCACCTGGGGTGCCTCGGTGGTTCGGTTCTGAACCGATACAGGGCCTTTCGTCCGAGCTTCACCCTGTGTTAGCAGCAATCGAGTGTAAGGGGGCCAGGATGGATGAAGCCGGTACGTTGACGAGGGCCGATCTGGCGGAGGCGCTGCATCGCGAGGTCGGGCTGTCGCGTGCCGATTCGGCCAAGCTGGTCGAGCAGATCCTGGAGTGCATGTGCGGGGCGCTCTCGCGCGGCGAGAACGTCAAGATCTCGGGCTTCGGCACCTTTGTGCTGCGCGACAAGGGCGAACGGATCGGCCGCAATCCCAAGACAGGGGTGGAGGTGCCGATCGCACCGCGCCGAGTGCTGACCTTCCGCGCCAGCCAGACGATGCGCGATCGCATCGTGGCGGCCGGCTGAGGCCATGGCGGCGGGCGCCGGCCCCAAATCGCCGGGCGCCTTCCGCACGATCGGCGAGGTTTCGGCACAGACCGGCATCCCGCAGCATGTCCTGCGCTATTGGGAAACGCGCTTTCCGCAGCTGAAGCCGGTGACACGCGCCGGCAGCCGGCGCTATTACCGGCCGGAAGACGTGGTGTTGGTCGAGCGGATCGACCGGCTACTCAACCGGGACGGCTATACCGTGAAGGGCGCGCAGGCGGTGATCGCGGGTGGCGATACGCCGGCGGGTAGCCTGCGATCGGTACGCGACCTGCTGGCGCGGGCGCTGGCCGAGGATCGCTAGAACAGTCGCCCGCCGTTCGGCACCGCCCGCTCGGGCGAGACCAGAATGACGCGGCCATCCGCGTCAGGGAAGCCGAGCGTCAGCACCTCCGACATCATCGGCCCGATCTGGCGCGGCGGGAAATTGATCACTGCGGCGACCTGGCGGCCGACCAGCGCGGCTGGGTCATAGCCGTCGGCGATCTGGGCGGAGGAGCGCTTGCGGCCGATCGGATCGCCGAAGTCGACCGTCAGGATCAGCGAGGGCTTGCGCGCCTTCGGGAAGGGCTCCGCCGCGACGATCGTGCCGACGCGGATGTCCACCTTCAGCCAGTCGTCGAAGGCGATCCCGGGCGCGGCGGGCGCCGCCGAATCATGGGTCATGTGCATCAGAAATCGGGGTCCTCGTAGTGCGAGGGCGGTTCGATGCCGCGCATCCGCTCGGCCAGGATCGGGCGGACGCTGCGCCGGCTCTTGAAGCCGCGGTACCAGCGCGCGGTGCCCTCATGCCCCTTCCAGTCGATGCCGCCGAGATAGTCGGCAATCGAGATGTGCGCGGCGGCGGCGAGATCGGCGAGGCTGAGGGCGGCACCGCCGATCCAGGTGCGGTGATCGAGCAGCCAGTCCAGATAGTCGAGATGGCCGATCGCCGCCTTCATCGCTTCGCGCAGCACCTTGGCGTCGGGCGGTTGGCGGTGGACCAGGCGCTTCTCCATCCGCTCGCGCAGCAGTGGCGCGGTGACGTCATGGTAGAAGTGATGGTCGAACCAGGCGACCAGCCGGCGGATCTCCGCGCGCTGGGGCGCCGCACCGTTGAGCATCGCGGACCGCTCGACAGTCTCCTCGAAGTATTCGCAGATGGCCAACGAATCGATCAGCACGAGGCCGCGCGCCGATTCGACCATCACCGGCGTCTGGCCGTCGGGGTTGAGGTCGACGAACTCGTCCCGCCGCTCCCAAGGCGCCTCGGGGACGAGCTCGTAGCCGACGTCCTTCTCGTTGAGGAGCAGGCGGACCTTGCGGGAGAAAGGGCACAGGGTGAACTGGTGGAGCTGCCACATGCGGTCCCTATGGGGCGGCGAACGGGCGGGCGGAAGGGGCGATGAACGAACGGACCATCATGACGGCGGCGCTGACGCTGGTCGCCTTCGCGATCGGGCTGAGGCTGCCCGACGTGGACCTTCTGCTCGGGCTGGGCCACCGCAACGGGGTCACCCACAGCGTGGCTCCCGCGCTGGTAGCGCTGGGCCGGGTGCAGTGGCGGCACGCGGGCTGCGGGCTGGCGGGCGGCACTGGGCTGCACCTTGCCGCCGACTGCTTTCCCAACGCGATGACCGGCTTTGCGACCGTAAAGCTGCCGTTCGCCGGTTCGATCGGCGCGGCGGCGTCCTACGGCTGGCTGGCGGTGCATGCGATAGTGGCGCTGATGCTGGCCGCGGTGGCGCTGCGACGGCTGCATCACCCGGTGGCGGCGATCGGAGTCGCCGCAGGCACCGCGATGTTGGGTGTGGGCTATCTGTGGCGGACCGACGGCGGCTGGCCGGTGCTGGCGATGATCATGCTGGCGGCGGTCCTCTGGTGGCGCCGCAATCGTGCAGGAGCGTGAAGTCGACCATCAGCGAGGCAGATCAGGCATCGTCCATCAACCGCGCCGTTACCGCCCCCGATGTCAGATCCACCTCCGCACGGGCAACGGTCACATCGCCGCCTTCCCGGCGGTTCCGCGCCGCATAGGTGTATGTGACGCGCGTGCCATCACCGGCGGGTGGGCCGGCGACAAGGAACAGCCCGATCCGCGCGATCGACCGCTCTCGAAGCGCGGCGTCCATCGCGTCGAGCGCAAGTCGCCTCACCTGGTGCGCGGACAGCCGTGGCACGGTCATCGTGCGTGCTTCGGCAATGCGGCAACACTGACGGGTCCGGAGTTCTGCATCCCGGGCAGCTACGGCGCCGGAGACGATCTGGATGCGTTCCGAACACGACGATTGCACAAGCGGTCCCTTGCCGCCTCGGCGAAAGCGTGGATAATGCTGTTCGTGGATCGATCCTGCCCGACACACGCCCTCAGCGCGCGATCGTGGAAATGATGCGGTGAGTGACGCGGCGCGGGCGAGACTGGCGGACGCGCTCGTGCGAACGGCGGCGAAGGACGCCCGCGCTTTCCAGTTGGTCTATAATCTGAGCTCCGCGAAGCTGTTCGGCATCTGCCTGCGTATCTGCGGCGAGCGCAAGGCAGCGGAGGATGTGTTGCAGGATGTGTTCGCCACGGTGTGGATGCGTGCCGACCGCTTCGATGCCACTCGCGGCACGGCCATCACCTGGCTGGCGACCATCGCGCGCAATCGCGCCATCGACTGGCGGCGGGCGCATGGCGGCCCCGTGACGACGTCCGCGGACGTGCTGGAGAATGTTGCCGATCCGGCTCCCTCCGCCGTGGATGTCCTGCTCGACGCGGATCGGCAGCGGCTGCTGCTCGAATGCATGGAGACGCTGGAACAGCGGCAGCGCGCGGCGATCCGTTCCGCTTTCCTGGGCGGGTTCACCTATGCCGAACTCGCGGTGCGCGAGGCGGTGCCGCTGGGCACGATGAAGAGCTGGGTCCGCCGGGGCCTGGGCAAGCTGCGGGAGTGCCTTGATGGCGCTGACGCCTGACGACGAGGTCACCGCCGCCGAGCTGGCGATCGGCCTGCTGGAAGGCGAGGAGCGTGTCGAGGCGCTGCGCCGGGTGCTGGCGGAGTCGGAGTTCTCCGCCGCGGTGGAGCGCTGGCGCGCCCGGTTCGCGGATTGGTATGCTGACTATCCGGAAGTCGCGCCGCCCGAGTGGTTGGCCCGGCGCGTTGCGGCATTCCCGGGCGGAGCAGGGAATGCGCGGCCCTGGCGTTGGGCAACGGGCGTGGCATCGCTGCTTGCCGCCAGTCTGGCACTGGCACTGGTCCTGCGCCCGGCCGACGTCCCGGCGCCTGCGCCCCGTCCCGCCGTCGTGACGCCGGTCACCTTTGCCGCGGCGATGACGCCCACCGACGCCAAGGGGCAAGCGGCGTTCGCGGCGCTGTTCGACGCGCGGCTCGGACAGGTGCGCGTCCCCGCCGGAGTCACCGTACCGTCTGGCCGGGTCGCGGAGCTGTGGCGGATCGGCGGCGACGGCGTGCCGCATTCGCTGGGCCTGCTACGCCGCGAGGGCACCACCGCGATCCGCCTCAGCGCCGCCGACCGCGCCGCGCTGGCGGCGGGTGCGACCCTGGCGATCTCGATCGAGCCCGAGGGCGGCTCGCCCAAGCCCGTGCCGAGCGGCCCGGTGGTCGCGACGGGGCCGTTGACGCGGATTTAGGGTCCGGTCCGGGCGGAGGCGCCGTCGCTCAGCCGGGGATGCGGGCGATCACCTTGATCTCGAAATCGAACCCGGCGAGCCAGGTGACGCCCACCGCGGTCCAGTTCGGATAGGGCGTCTCCGGGAAGACCTCGCCCTTCACCTTCATCACGGTGGCGAATTGCGCCTCTGGATCGGTGTGGAAGCTGGTCACGTCCACCACGTCGTCCAGCCCGCACCCGCCCGCCGCCAGCGTCGCGCGGAGGTTCGCAAAGGCGCGGCGGACCTGCGCCTCGAACTCCGGCTCGGGCGAGCCGTCGTCGCGGCTGCCGACCTGGCCGGACACGAACAGCAGGTCGCCCGAGCGGATCGCAGCGGAATAGGTATTGGCGGCGTACAGGTCCTGCCGGCCGGCGGGGAAGACGGCGTCTCGCTTTGCCATGGGCGACTCTCCTGGTGTGGATCGGGTGGTGGTCGTGAGGCGATAGCCGCTGAGACAGCCCTGTGGCGACTCGCAACCAAGCTGCGCCGCCAGCGCAACTACCTTGCAAATGGAGTTAACCGAACAGGGATGCATCCGCGCCGGATCAGGTACTCACCAAGAACATCGTGGCCGTAGGATAAGATTGCATGGACGTTTCGGTGAGGGGAAAGAGTCATGCGGTATTACAACGAGCTACATTACACGACCTCGGCGGCGCATATGATTTCAATTGCTGGTGAGCTGGTGATTCTGGACGCGGACGCACGTTTTATTAATAACACAGTTAACGGGCATGGCATCATGACCGCCGGGGGGTCTAAGGTCGTGGTTCGCGGAGGCATGTTCGTCGAAGGATCAGGAGTCGTTTCAAGCGCTGGTGCGGTTCCCGAGCATCTTGGCGATGACGTAGAGGTAAGTGCGAGCGGCATGATTTTGGCGCATGATACGGCAATTCATCTTTCCGGCGTCGGCTCCCATGTGGTCAACGCAGGGACCATAAGCGGCCATCATGGCATCAGGTTTTCCGGTCGAACCAATAGCGTCTCGAACGATGGCCTCCTTACCGGCTACGCTCTTGGTGTGACCTTCGACCTCAATACCGGATCCGACTACGTGACCAATACGGGGCGTCTCCAATCGATGACCAGTGACGCCGTGGTCGCAAACGGCAGCGGCTACCTCTCGGTCAGCAACTCGGGGACAATCTCCGCGTTGGCAGGGCGCGCGATCGTGCATGATGCGGGCAGCGGTACCACGCTGATCGTCAACGACGGGCTGATCGAGGGCCTGACCGCGATCGCGCTGGGCAGCGGCTATGACCAGGTGTTCAACACCGGCACGATCATCGGCAATATCCTCCTGGGCGGCGGGAACGACCGTTACGAGGGAGTGGACGGGGTGCTGACGAACTCCGTTTCGGGCGGTGACGGAAACGACCTGCTGGTCGGCGGCGCCAAGGGCGAATGGCTGTATGGCGGGGACGGCATCGACACGCTCCATGGCGGCGGCGGCAACGACGTGCTGAACGGCGGCGCGGGCATAGACGACCTCGACGGCGGTGAGGGGCGCGACCGGGCGGTGTACGACGATGCCGCGGGCCTGACGGTCGACCTGGAGTTCCAGGAGCTCAACACCGGCAGCGCGGCCGGGGACATTCTCGACGCGGTGGAAGGCGTGGTGGTCACCGGCGGCGCCAGCCAGCTGTTCGGCGACGCTGGCCGCAATCTTCTGATCGGCGGGAGCGGGGCGGACCTGCTGGACGGGCGCGGCGACATCGACCGAATGGCGGGCGGCGCCGGGGACGACATCTATGTGGTCGATCACCGGCGCGATCGGATCGTCGAATATGCGGGCGGCGGCAGCGACCTGATCCGCGCGTCTTCGAACTACGTCCTGTCCGATCAGGTCGAGGCGCTGATGCTGACCGGCACCGCGGCGGTGGACGCGACCGGCAATGCGCTCGCCAACGCGCTGACCGGCAACGGCGCCGCCAACGTGCTGCGCGGGCTGACGGGGAGCGACACGCTGACCGGCGGCGGCGGGATGGACATCTTCCGCTTCGACACCGCGCTGGGCAGCGACGTCGACACGATCACCGATTTCGCCGGCGACCGGCTCCAGCTGAGCCGCAGCATCTTCACCGAGGTGAACAATGGCGCGGTCCTCGCCGAGACGCGCTTCGTCACCGGGACGGCGGCGGGTGATGCCGGCGACCGGATCATCCACAATGCGGTCACCGGCGAGCTGTTCTACGATCCTGACGGCACCGGCGCCGCCGCGCAGGTGCTGTTCGCGCGGGTGACCCCGGGGACCGAGCTGACCTACGCCGACGTGCTGCTGGTTTCGTAGGTGTCGCACCTCCCCGGCGCCTGCCGGGGAGGTGTTCGGCCGCGCTCCGTCGCGCCTACTCCGCCGCCACCGCCTCGCGATCGTCGAGCGGGTAGGGGAGGCGGCCGAGCATCTCGCGCGGGATCACCTGCCAGACATCGCGCGACACTCGCTCCCAATCGTCGAGGATGCCGTGCGCCCAGCGGCTGTCGGTCGCCACCGCGTGTTCGGCGATCAGCGCGCGCAGCCGAGTTTCCCAATGCTTGGCGGCGAGCCGCTGCCAGACGATGCTCTCCGGATTGGCGCGCCGGGCGAAGCTGCCCTCGGGATCATAGACGAACGCCATGCCGCCGGTCATGCCCGCGCCGAAGTTCGCGCCGACCGAGCCGAGGATCACCGCGGTGCCGCCGGTCATGTACTCGCATCCGTTGGCGCCGCAGCCCTCCACCACCACGGTCGCGCCCGAGTTGCGCACCGCGAAGCGCTCGCCCGCCTGACCGGCGGCGAACAGCTTGCCGCTGGTGGCGCCGTACAGCACGGTGTTGCCGACAATCGTGTTCTGCTGGCTCTGGAGTGGCGAGGAGACCGCCGGTCGCACGACGATGACGCCGCCGGACAGGCCCTTGCCGACATAATCGTTAGCGTCGCCCAGCACCTCCAGCCGGATGCCCTTGCACAGGAACGCGCCAAGGCTCTGCCCCGCGGTGCCGCGCAGGCGGATGGTGACGTGGCCGTCGTTGAGCTTGGCCATGCCGAAGGTTCGGGTGATCTCGCTCGACAGCCGGGTGCCGACTGCGCGGTGGACGTTGCGCACCGAATAGGTGAGCTGCATCTTCTCGCCGCGGCTGAACACGGCCGCGGCGTCCTTGATGATCTGCGCGTCGAGGCTGTCGGGCACCTCGTTGCGGAAGGTGCTCAAGGAGAAGCGCCGCTCCGCATCCGTGGCATCGACCTTGGCGAGGATCGGGTTGAGGTCGAGGTCGTCGAGATGCTCGGCGCCGCGGCTGACCTGGCGAAGCAATTCGGTGCGGCCAATCACCTCGTCGAGGCTGCGCACGCCGAGCCGCGACAGGATCTCGCGCACCTCCTCGGCGATGAAGGTCATCAGGTTGATCACCTTCTCGGGCGTGCCGACGAACTTCTCGCGCATCTTCGGGTCCTGCGTACAGACGCCGACCGGGCAGGTGTTCGAATGGCACTGGCGCACCATGATGCAGCCCATCGCCACCAGTGAGAGCGTGCCGATGCCGAACTCCTCGGCGCCCAGGATCGCGGCGATGACGATGTCGCGTCCGGTCTTGAGCCCGCCGTCGGTGCGCAGGGTGACGCGGCCGCGCAGGCCGTTGAGCGTCAGCACCTGGTTCACCTCGCTGAGGCCCATCTCCCACGGCGTGCCGGCATATTTGATGCTGGTCTGCGGGGAAGCACCGGTGCCGCCGACATGGCCGGAGACGAGGATCACGTCGGCATGCGCCTTGGCGACGCCCGCCGCCACCGTGCCGATGCCCGCCGAGCTGACCAGCTTAACGCACACCCGAGCGCGCGGATTGATCTGCTTGCAGTCGTAGATGAGCTGCGCGAGATCCTCAATCGAATAGATGTCGTGGTGCGGCGGGGGCGAGATAAGCGTGACGCCGGGGGTCGCGTGGCGCAGCTTGGCGATGAATTCCGTCACCTTGAAGCCGGGCAGCTGGCCGCCCTCGCCGGGCTTGGCGCCCTGCGCGACCTTGATCTCGATCTCGTCGCAGGCGTTAAGATATTCGGCGGTGACGCCGAACCGGCCACTGGCGATCTGCTTGATCGTGGAATTGGCGTTGTCGCCATTGTCATAGGGCTGGTAGCGGACCTTGTCCTCGCCGCCCTCGCCCGACACCGCCTTGGCGCCGATGCGGTTCATCGCGATCGCCAGCGTCTCGTGCGCCTCGGGCGAAAGCGCGCCCAGCGACATGCCGGGGGTGACGAAGCGCTTGCGGATCTCGGTGATCGCCTCGACCTGGTCGATCGGCACGCCCTCGGCCGGGAAGTTGAACTGGAGCAGGTCGCGCAGGTAGATCGGCGGCAAATCGGAAACGCCGCGCGAGAATTGCAGGTATTGCGTGTAGCTGTCCTTGGCGACCGCGCTCTGGAGCAGGTGCATCAGCTGCGCCGAATAGGCATGCGCCTCGCCGGTGTGGCGCTGGCGGTAGAAGCCGCCGATCGGCAGGGTCGCGACGGCCTCGTCGAACGCCGCCTCATGCCGCTCCGTGGCGTTGACGTGGAGCGAGGCATAGCCCTCGCCGCTGATCTTGGCGGGCATGCCGGGGAACAGGTCGTTCACCAGCGCACGGGAAAGGCCGACCGCCTCGAAGTTGTAGCCGCCGCGATAGGAGGCGATCACCGCGATGCCCATCTTGGAGATGATCTTGAGCAGCCCCTCCTCGATGGCCTTGCGGTGGCGCTTGAGGCAGTCGGGCAGCGACAGGTCCCCGAACAGGCCGCGCGCATGGCGGTCGGCGATCGCCGCCTCGGCGAGGTACGCGTTCACCGTCGTGGCGCCGACGCCGATCAGCACCGCATAATAATGGGTGTCGAGGCATTCGGCGGTGCGCACGTTGATCGACGCGTAGGATCGCAGGCCACGGCGGACGAGATGCGTGTGGACCGCGGCGGTGGCGAGCACGCCGGGAATGGCGACGCGATCTTCGCTGATCCGCTCGTCGGTGAGGAACAACTCGCTGCGCCCCTCTCGCACCGCCTGTTCGGCCTGGTTGCGGATGCGCTGGATCGCGGCCCGCAATTTCTCGGGTCCGCCATGCCCATCGAAGGTGCAGTCGATCTCGGCGGCACCATTGCCGAAATAGGCGCGCAGCCGAGCCCAGTCCTCGCCGGTGAGCACGGGGCTGTCGAGCACCAGAACCCGTTCGCGCCGGTCCTCGGTATCAAGGATGTTGGCAAGATTGCCGAAGCGGGTCTTGAGCGACATCACATAGCGTTCGCGCAGAGAATCGATCGGCGGGTTGGTGACCTGGCTGAAGTTCTGGCGGAAGAACTGGCTGATCAGCCGCGGCTTGTCCGAGATTACCGCCAACGGCGTGTCGTCACCCATCGAGCCGACCGCCTCTTTGCCGGTCTCCACCATTGGCGCGAGGATCAGCTCCATGTCTTCCAGCGTCTGCCCGGCGGCGACCTGACGACGGGCGAGCTCGGCGCGGGCGTAGCGCGGGATCATGGCGGCGGGGCCGGGGGGCAGGTCCTCGATCGTCGCGAAATTGCCGATCATCTCGGCATAAGGCTGCTCGCCCGCGATCCGGTCCTTGATCGCGCGGTCCTCCAGCAGCACGCCTTCCTGGAGATCGACCGCGATCATCTGGCCGGGGCCAAGCCGTCCCTTGGCGACCACGGTCGATTCGGGCACCACCACCATGCCGGCTTCCGAGCCGACGATCAGCAGCCCGTCCGCGGTTTGGGTATAGCGCAGCGGGCGCAGCGCGTTGCGGTCCATGCCCGCCACCGCCCAGCGACCGTCGGTCATGGCGAGCGCAGCGGGGCCGTCCCATGGCTCCATCACGCTGGCGAGATACTGGTACATCGCCGAGTGCGTCTCGGGCACATCGGAATTGCCGATGAACGCCTCGGGCACCAGCATCAGCTTGGCGGTGGGCGCGTCGCGGCCGGAGCGGCAGATCGCTTCGAACACCGCGTCGAGTGCCGCGGTGTCGGACGCGCCCGCCGGGATCACCGGCTTGATGTCCTCCGAATGCTCGCCGAACGCGATCGACGCCATGCGGATCTCGTGGCTGAGCATCCAGTTCTTGTTGCCGCGGATCGTGTTGATCTCGCCATTGTGCGCGAGGCAGCGGAACGGCTGCGCCAGCCACCATTGCGGGAAGGTGTTGGTGGAATAGCGCTGGTGGAAGATCGCGACGCGGCTCTCGAAGCGGCGGTCCTGAAGGTCCGGGTAGAAGACCGACAGCGATTCCGCGAGGAACAAGCCCTTGTAGACGATCGAGCGGCAGCTGAGCGAGCAGATGTAGAAGCCCTGGATCTGCGCGGCGATGATGCGCTTCTCGATCCGTCGGCGGACGAGATAGAGCGTCTTCTCGAACTCTGCGGCGCTCTGCTCGTCCGGCATCGGCCCGGCGATCATGATCTGCTCGATCTCGGGCCGGGTCGCCTGGGCCTTCATGCCGATGACGGACACGTCGACGGGCACCTGGCGCCAGCCGTAGATGGTGTAGCCCGCGTCGATGATCGCGCTCTCGACGATCGTGCGGCAGCTCTCCTGCGCCCCAAGATCGGTGCGTGGGAGGAAGATCATGCCGACCGCGAGCCGGTTGGGCAGCACCTTGTGCCCGCCCGCGACGATCGCATCGTCGAAGAAGCGGCTGGGCAGGTCGACATGCAGGCCGGCGCCGTCGCCGGTCTTGCCGTCCGCATCGACCGCGCCGCGGTGCCAGACGGCCTTGAGCGCGTCGATCGCGGACTGGACGACGCGGCGCGAGGGCTTGCCGTCGGTGGCGGCGACCAGGCCGACGCCGCAGGCATCGCCTTCGAACTCGGGACGGTACATGCCCTCCTGGGCGAGGCGCTCGGCGAGGTGGGTGCGGGGATCGATCATTCGTCTTCGCCTTCAGCGGAATCTTGCGCCTTCTTGGGCGGCGGGGGCAGGTGCTTGGTGGCGGCTTCCACCTTGGCCATGATCGCGGGCATCAGCTTGATGATCTCGGGCGTGGCCGAGGCCATCTCGCGCATCATTTCGGGATCGGCCATCAGCGCCAGATAGTCGCGCGAGAAGGCGGCACCCGAGGGCGTGGCGAAGAAGGCGGCCATGTCAGCGAGTTGCTGTGCCGTGAAGCGGCGGGCGAGCGCGCGGCCGAGGCCGGTGCGCACGCGCGGCTCCATCCGCCCCATCACCGCGCCCATCTCTTCGCTCATCACCTTGGTGGTGATTCGCATCCGCTCGTCGAATGCGGGATCGGCGCGGCGAACCTCGGCCATGGCGGAGCCGTCGCCCTTGCCGCCGAAATCGCTCGCCTTCATGCCGCTCATCTGCGCGAGCATGACGTCCATCATCTGCGGGAACTGGTCGCGCATGATCCGCAAATAGGCCCCCTCGGGCACCAACTGTGCCGCGACGCGCTCGCCGGCGGCGAGGCGGGCGGGGTCGGGGGCAGCAGCAGGAGCGGGGGTGGGGGCCTGCGCCGCGGCCGGTGCTGCGGCGATGACAGCTGCCATGAAGGCCAACCGGATCACGCCGCCACCTTCTCGGCCTTCGCCTTCGCGCGCAGATACTTGTGCATGCTCGTCGCCACGTCGCGGCCGTCGCGGATCGCCCAGACGACCAGCGAAGCGCCGCGGACGATGTCGCCCGCCGCAAACACGCCGTCGAGGCTGGTCATCAGCGTTTTGCCGTCCACCAGCACCGTGCCCCAGCGCGACACGCCCAGCTCGGCCGATCCCCAGAGCGTCGGCAGGTCCTCCGCATCGAAGCCCAGCGCCTTGACGATCAGGTCAGCGGCGAAGGTCTCGCCCGCGCCGGGATCGACCTCGGGCGCACGGCGGCCGCTCGCGTCGGGGGCGCCCAGGCGCATGCGGTTGGCGCGCACACCTCCGTCTTCGAACGCGGCGGGGGCGGCGAGCCAGACGAACTCGGCGCCTTCCTCCTCGGCATTGGCCACCTCGCGCTGCGACCCCGGCATGTTGGCGCGGTCCCGACGGTAGAGGCATTTCACGCTCTTCGCGCCCTGGCGGATCGCGGTGCGCACGCAATCCATCGCGGTGTCGCCGCCACCGATCACGACGACGTTCTTGCCGGCGGCATCGAGCGAGCCGTCCTCGAAAGCAGCGACCGTGTCACCGAAGCTCTTGCGGTTGGAGGCGGTGAGATAGTCAAGCGCAGCGACGACATGGCGGGCATCGCCGCCGGGCACCTCGATCGCGCGCGCCTTGTACACGCCGGTCGCGACCAGCAGCGCATCGTGACGCGCGCGCAGATCGGCGAGGGTGGCATCGCGGCCGACCTCGAAGCCTTCGTGGAAGACGATGCCGCCCGCCTTGAGTCGCTCCACCCGGCGCATCACCACCGGCTTCTCCAGCTTGAAGCCGGGAATGCCATAGGTCAGCAGCCCGCCGGCGCGATCGTGACGGTCGTAGACATGGACGTCATAGCCCTGGACGCGCAGATATTCCGCCGCGGTCAGTCCGGCCGGACCGGCCCCGATCACGCCCACCGACTGGCCGCGCGCCGGGCCGGGCACCAAAGGCTCGACCCAGCCCTCCTCCCAAGCGGTGTCGGTGATGAACTTCTCCACCGATCCGATGGTGACCGCGCCATGGCCGGAGAATTCAATCACGCAATTGCCTTCGCACAACCGGTCCTGCGGGCAGATGCGGCCGCAAATCTCGGGCATGGTCGAGGTGCTGTTGCTCAGCTCATAGGCCTCACGCAGCCGCCCCTCGGCGGTCAGGCGCAGCCAGTCCGGGATATGGTTGTGGAGCGGGCAGTGGACCGTGCAATAGGGCACGCCGCATTGCGAGCAGCGCCCGGCCTGGTCCTCTGCGGCGGCCGGCGCGTAGAGATTGGCGATCTCCTGAAAATCGCGCGCGCGATCCTCCGCCAGCCTTTTGGGCGGATAGGCCTGCGCCTTGCCGACGAATTGCAGCATCTCGCCCATGAGCGTCTCCTTCGGAGGCGTTCATGACGTGCGACATGGTGCGAGTCACCAACAAACACGTATTTAGGTCAGCGTTACTGCCGCAAAATTCGACAGTTTGTGCGGCGAGTGCTGCAAGCTTCTCTCAACAAGTCCTAAAATAGAGCCGATCCGGCCTAACTAGCCGTCCCAAGCCAGATCAACGCCGCCACGCCTGCGACGATTCGGTACCAGGCGAACGGAGCAAAACCGTGCCGCGTCACCACCGCCAGGAACGCCTTCACCACCGCCAGTGCCACGACGAACGAGACCACGAATCCGACCGCGATCAGCCCCAGATCGCCATCGCCGATCGCGTCGCGGTGCTTGACCATCTGGAGCACGGTTGCCCCCGTCAGCGTCGGCAGCGCCAGGAAGAAGCTGAAGTCAGCGGCGGTCCGCCGGTCGATCCCGAGCGCCATCGCCCCCATGATCGTCGCGCCCGATCGGCTCACCCCCGGCACCATGGCGAGGCACTGGACCAGTCCGATCTTGATGGACTGTGGCACCGACACGCCAGCGATGCCGAGCACATTCTGCGTCTTGGCCAGCCGCTCCACCACCAGGATGCCGACGCCGCCGGCGATCAGCGCCCAGGCGACCACGCGGGCATTCTCCAGTAGCGCCTCGATCTGGTCGTTGAACAGCAGGCCCAGCACCACCGCGGGGAAGAAGGCGATCAGCAGGTTGCGCACGAACGCCAGCGACTGCGGCTCCCAGCGGGTCAGGCCCTTCGCCACTGCCCAGAAGGTGCGCCAATAGAGCACCACGATGGCCAGGATCGCGCCAGGCTGGATCGCGATGTTGAACACCGACCAGCGCGCCGCATCATAACCCATCAACTCGGTGGCGAGGATCAGGTGCCCGGTGGAGGAGACGGGCAGAAACTCGGTGATCCCCTCGACGATGCCGAGGAGGATCGCGACCAGATAGTCGGACATCAGCCCTGCACGGCGGTGCGCGCGCCGAATCGCCCGGCGCGGCGGAAGCGCACCAGCCACGCAGGGGCGACTGCGGAGAGCGGGGTTGGCGCTATGCCGAGCGCATCCAGCCCGGCCGAGCCCGGCGCCGCGACCGCATCCCGCCCTAGCATTTTCCACTGATCGCCCGAGATCGGCGACAGCGGCAGCGCGGCAAGCAGCGCGCCGGCGGCATCGGGCAGTTCGACGAAGCTCGGGTCGCGCCCGATCGTCTGGGCCAGCCAGCGATGCAGCTCCAGCATGGTCACCACGTCCGGCCCGGCGAGTTCATAGATCTTGCCGCCATGCGTCTCCGGGTCGGCCAGCGCGGCGGCGACCGCATCGCCCACGTCGGCGGCGAACACCGGCTGGAAGCGAACCTGCGGGCGCAGCACCGGCACCATTGGGAAGCGCGCGATCATCTCGGCGAAGCGGTTGAGGAACTGGTCCTCGCGCCCGAACACGGTGGAGGGGCGCAGGATGGTGGCGGTGGGGAAGGCGGCGCGCACCGCGGCCTCGCCCTCGCTCTTGGTGCGGCCATAAACCGATGCGGCCTCCGGATCGGCGCCGATCGCGGAGACGTGCACCACCGCGCCCGCACCGGCCTTGGCGGCCGCCTCGCCCACTGCCTGCGCCCCGCCGACATGGATGCGCTGGAGGTTGCCGGTGAAGCTGCCCACCAGGTTCACCGCGGCATCGGCGCCCTCGATCGCGCGCGCGATCGTATCCGGCCGCGTCACGTCCGCGGCGACGAACTGAGTCTGGCCCAGCCCGCCCAGCGGCTTCAGGTAGAAGGCGCGGCGCGGATCGCGCTCCGCCACCCGCACGCGGGCGCCGGCCCGCAACAGCGCCTGCACGACATAACGGCCCAGAAAGCCGCCGCCGCCGATCACCGTGATCAGCCTGTCCTTCATGTGCCGCACCTTTTCCGCCAAGAGTTCGCGCGCCGCGCCCTAGCCGCCGACCTAGCCTGTTGACAAGGCTGCGCCCCTCCGCCTAGAGGCCCCCGCCTACCGCCGAGGGATAGCCCTTCGGCCCGTGCCCAGATGGCGGAATTGGTAGACGCACCGTCTTCAGGTGGCGGCGCTGGTAACGGCGTGGAGGTTCGAGTCCTCTTCTGGGCACCATT
>NZ_JBELLZ010000065.1:0-20969 GCF_042096255.1 Sphingomonas sp.
CCGCACTCCGCTAATCTACGCCGCGAGTTGTGCCGAATGTTCTGACGACGGACAGTTCTGCAATCAACCCATTCGGCGACATGGCAATGCCAAGCCCTTCCAGTGCAGCTGCGACGATAGCGACCCCGTTGTCGGCCTTGAAGCGGCCTTGCGGATTGACCGAGAAGATCTCGTCGCCGTCCGTCAGGAACCAGGGTTCCGTGCCTTGGAGTATGGCCTGGTGTTCAAGCAGCTCCTCGACCGTCTGGGGAGCTCCGTGCCGCTCGACGTAATCCGGGCTCGCCACCAGCGTGGCGTAGATCGGTCCGACACGCGTGGAGAGGAGGGTCGAAGGAGGAAGGCGACCGACGCGGATCGCGCAGTCGAAGCCTTCTTCGATCAGGTTGACGAAGCGGTCGCCATAACAGGTCTGAACTTGCAGGGCCTGGTGCTTGCGCGCGAGCTCGGACAAGACTGGTGCGAAGTGCGTCGGGCCGAATGTGAGCGGTGCTGCGATGCGCAGGCGCCCCCGGAGATCACCGGCGGGCAGGATTGTCTCCCGCGCGGCGTCCAGGTCGGCGATCACCTTCGCCGCATACTCGCGGAAGGTGGCGCCTGCCTCTGTCAGTGACGCCCCTCGCGTGGTTCGGGCAAGCAGTTGGATGCCAAGGTCCGCCTCTAGCCTGATCAATTGGCGGCTGACGACCGCCTTGGCGATCCCGAGCCTGCGCGCAGCAGCGGTCAGGCCGCCTGAGTCGGCAACCTCAACAAATGTTCGCAAATCCTGCGTGTTCATCCGGTGTCCTCAATAGTGTGACACAAAGTGGCCAAACACGAGACTAGCGTACCGAAATCCGGAATGCCAATGCTTTGGTTGGCAACGCCCTAGCGCTGCCGCCCCGCCATCCGCCGGCTCCAAACAACAGGAGATCAACATGAGCTTTCGTAACGGTTTCGATTCGCTCCTTCGTCCCGAAGACTCCGTGCTGGTCATGATTGATCACCAGCCCTTCCAGCTCGCCAACCTCAACAGCCACGTTCCAAGCGTAGTGGTCAGCAACGCCGCCGGCCTGACGAAAGCGGCCAAGGCTTTTCGCGTTCCCACGATCATCACCAGCGTGATCGCCGATCGCGGCGGTCTCGTGTTCCCGCAGATCACGGACGTCTTCCCCGATCAGGAGGTGATCGATCGCACCACGCTTAACACTTGGGAGGACCCGAAGGTCGTCGATGTCGTCAAGGCGACCGGCCGCAAGCAGCTGATCATCGCGGGTCTCTACACCGAGATTTGCGTGGCGATGCCGGTGATCCACGCGCTCGGCGACGGCTGGGACGTTACCGTGATTACCGATGCCTGCGGCGGGGTGACGACCGAGGCGCACGAGCGTGCCGTGCAGCGGATGATTGCCGCTGGCGCCAACGTGATGACATGGCTGGCGCTCGCGTCCGAGTGGCAGCGCGACCACGCGCGTACCGAGCACATCGAGGAGTTCGTTCAGCTGCTGAAGGAGCATGAGCCGGGCAGCGGCATCGCTTTCCTGTGGGAGCAGCAGCTGCTCAATACCGACGTGAAGTCGCTGGAGAGCTCTGGCTTCTGATGCGGCGGGGTGGCGAGCCCATGCTCGCCACCCACAAGCCTCGCCGTCTCTCCCTGTATCGTCCGAGCCGCGCACGCTTGATCGCGAGACGTCAGAACATCCAAGGACACATGTTATGGACGTCGGCATCCACAGCTTCGCCGCCATTTTCCCGGACCCGAGGACCGGCGAGCTGCCTTTGCCTGCCGATCGGATGGCGAGCCTGCTCGATGAAATCGAGGCCGCCGAGCGCGCAGGGTTGGATTTCTTCGGAATTGGCGAGCATCATCGCGCCGAGTTCCTCGATTCTACGCCTGCGACAATCCTTGCCGCGGCCGCAGCTCGCACTCGGCGCATCAGGCTGACCAGCGCTGTCACGGTCCTGAGCGCAGCGGATCCGGTACGAACCTTCCAGGAATTTGCCACGCTCGACCTTATCTCGCGCGGCCGAGCCGAGATCGTCGCCGGACGAGGATCATCGATCGAAGCGTTTCCTCTATTTGGCCTGGACCTGTCGGACTATGATGATCTTTTCGCCGAAAAGCTCGAGCTGCTGCTTGAGCTTGGCGCAACGACGCGCCCCTCATGGCGGGGCCGCTTCAGGCCAGCGCTTGCCGGCCAAGGCGTTTACCCCCGGCCGCATCAGGCTCGTCTGCCGATCTGGGTCGGTGTCGGCGGCACGCCGGAGTCGTTCGCGCGAGCGGGTCGGCTCGGCCTTCCGCTCATGATTGCAATCATCGGAGGCACCTTCGAGCGGTTTCGCCCGCTGGTGGCCCTCTATCGTGAAGCTGGGCTTGCCGCTGGCCACGAGGCCGATCAGCTCAAAGTCGCGGTTCATGCCATGGGCTTCGTCGCCGATACGAACGAGATCGCGCGCGACACTTTCTTTCCGGGCTGGGCGCGGATGATCGGTAAATATGCGCAGGAACGAGGCTGGGCACAGCCCACCCGCGCGCAGTTCGACGAGATGGCCAGTCCGCAGGGCGCTTTTCTTGTCGGCGATCCGCCGACCGTCATCGCGAAGGTCCGCCATGCCAGCGAGGTGTTGGGCGGGATCACGCGCATCGCCTTCCAGATGACCTCCGCGGCCAGTGAGACATTGGCGATGCTACGAGCGATCGAGCTCCTCGGGAGCGATGTTGTCCCGGCCCTCCGGATCGCGGAACAGAGGCCATAGAAAAGGAGCGGTGTTCCGCCTGGTGCGACAGCGCTTCTCACTGGGCGATGCTACCGCTGTCGCAGCTGCCATGGCACACATGCTCAATCGGGTGAGCACAAGCTGGAAATTGGGTTAGCGGAGATTGCGATGGAAACGATCGGCCGGGATCTCGCGGAGATGCAGCGGGTACCGCTTTCCGCATCGCATGTGGAAGCGATCCGAAGCGCCGGTTCCGAGGTCCGCTACCCGGCTGGTACGGTTCTTGTTCGCCCGGGACAACCAGTCGGGACCTTCGTCTATGTGGAGGAGGGCGAGATCGAGGTCATGAACGCGTTCACCGGCGAGCGCCTCATCCCGGAGACGCTCGGACCGACGCAGTTCATGGGGGAAATCTCCTTCCTATCGGGCGGCAGCTGGTCGATGGCGTTCCGCGCGTCTCGCGACACCAGGGTGATCGAGGTGCCCCGGGTCGAGATGCTTCGGCTGATGGCTCACGTGCCAGAGATGTCCGATATCATCATCACGGTCCTGGCGGCGCGCCGGCGCAAACAGCTGGAGCTGGGCGCCAGCTCGCTGGTCGTAATCGGCGAAGCGGAAGACCGAAACGTTCGCCGCATCGCCGAGTTCGCCGCGCGCAATCGGCTCCCCTGCGCGTCCCATGCGCTGAACAGCGCGGAGGCGCATGCTGTCGCATCCAGCTGTTCAGCCGATCCCGGCCGGCCCGCCGTGATCTTCGGCAAGAACATGGTGGTCGACGATCCGACGCCGGAGAAGATCGCCAGGCTGATGGGCGTGAATCAGGATCTCGTGGACGATGAGGCGATCGACGTCCTGATCGTCGGCGGTGGACCTGCCGGCGTGGCGGCCGGCGTCTACGCCGGTGCCGAGGGTCTCAGCGCGCTGGTCGTCGAGGACATCGCCGTCGGTGGACAGGCCGGCACGTCGAGCCGAATCGAGAACTACATGGGTTTCCCGACCGGGATCTCAGGCGCCGACCTTGTCTGGCGCGGCGAAGTTCAGGCGATGAAATTCGGCACCCGTTTCGCCATGCCGCTCCGCGTCGAGGCGCTGGATCGGCTGGACGACGGCAGCTTCTGCGCGACCTTCCACAACGGTCAACGCATCCGATCGCGGGCGGTGGTGATTGCGACCGGTGTCCAGTACCGCCGCCTGTCCATCGACCGGCTCGCCGACTTCGAAGGCGCTGGGGTCTACTACTCGGCCACGGAAAACGAGGCTCGCTTCTGTCGCGACGCGGAGGTCGTCGTCATCGGCGGCGGCAACTCCGCGGGGCAGGCCGCGATGTTCCTCAGTCGTGTCGCCACGCGTGTCCGCGTTCTCATCCGCGGCAACTCGCTCGCAGCGTCGATGTCCAGCTATCTTTCGAGCAGGCTGGAGGCGGATCCCGCGATCGCAATCGAATATGGTGCCCAAGTCACGGCGCTCCACGGCGGCGAGGTGCTGGAGGCGGTCACGATCCGCAAGGGTGCCGCGGAAGAGGACGTCGCCGCCTGCGCTGTCTTCGTGATGGTCGGCGCCGTCCCGAATACGGGTTGGCTGGCCGATCTGGTGAAGCTGGATGACAAGGGGTTCGTGGTGACGGGACGCGAGGCGGACGCTAGCTCGGCTTACGCCACCTCCTGCCCCGGCATCTTCGCGGTCGGCGACGTTCGCGCGGGATCGGTCAAGCGTGTCGCCTCGTCCGTCGGGGAAGGCTCCGTCGTCATCTCACGCGTTTGGGATCACGTTCATAGCTGATGCGCCCTGCTTGACTGCTTGATGACCGCAACTCATAGTTTCGGCTCGCATCGCACGAGATGGTTCGCCTGCGAATGCACGCTACAAGCAGACTAACCGTCGACTTCCTGATAGACGCGTGATGCGAGACCTGCCCAGGCGCGGTAACTCGAACCAACAAGCAAGGCCGGCTGTGCGCAATTTCGAAGATCGCGCAGCGGAAGGTGGCTGCCGAAACCAAGTGGATTGCGCTCGATGAACGCTGAAGCTGTTGCGCCTCGCGTTGGCTGCGGTGCCGCGATCATCGAAGATGGGCGGATCCTTCTCGTGCGCAGGCGGCGCGAGCCCGAGGCCGGATGTTGGGGCCTGCCGGGCGGTAAAGTCGATCTGTTCGAAACGGTAGCCGATGCGACTGCGCGTGAGATACGAGAAGAGCTCGGAATCGTCATCCGACCTACCGATCTGCTCTGCGTGGTCGATCAGATTGACCCCGGGGCGGGCCAGCATTGGATCGCCCCCGTTTTTCGCGTCGAGCGTTACGAGGGGACAGCGACCATTATGGAGCCCGATGCACTTTCAGAACTGGAGTGGTTTGAGCTGGACCGATTGCCCACCGCATTGACTGAAGCAACCCGGCAGGCAGTATCGGCGCTGAAGCACATGTCTGATTGAACTGGGTTTTGCCGGACTGGTCTGCGCCAGCGAATTACTACTATCGACCTTTCGGCTCTATTCACTATAACGTAAACTCATAAACCGCCGGTGCGAAGCACAAGGGCTCAACGTCCGCTAGCGGAAGAGAGCCAACATTTCCCGGCGCGCGCCTCAGCCAGTCTCACTCGCTTCTTGCCAGAGGACCTGGGTAAGCGCAGCTGCCGGCATTACACGGTGTAAGGGAGCGCCCTGACCCGCCCATTGCGCTCCGAACCCACCTTCCTGCCTTGCCTTTGCGGCGGTGTTTAGCGCTTTGCCTGCGTCGTAGGCGATCGGATAATCCGGGGGACGGATACTCGTCGATCGATCCCAAGCGGTGAAGAGGTTGGCGATGCATCGCGCCGGACGACCGGAGATGGCACTCGTCATCACGGTGTGTTCGGCGCCATCGCCGGCGAGCGCGGCACGATACGCCTCGTCAGCGCTGCTTTCCGGGCACGCGATGAACGCGGTGCCGAGTTGAACCGCGGCGGCGCCGAGCGACAGGGCCGCACGAACGCCCGCGCCGTCCATGATCCCGCCCGCAGCGATGACCGGGATCCCCATTCGCTTTACCAGCAGTCTGGTCAGTGCGAGCGTCGTCAGCCCATCGTCAGGCCCATCCGGATCGAACACGCCGCGATGACCGCCCGCCTCCCAGCCCTGCGCAACGACCATGTCGATGCCTGCAATCTCAATGCGCCGGGCTTCGGCAAGGCTTGTCGCGGTCGCCAGCAAGACGCATCCTGCCGCCTTGAGCGCTGCGATGCGATCCGCCGGCGGGACACCGAAGTGGAAGCTGACGACCGGCGGTCCCGTCTCCAACAGCATCGTCAACACGGCGTCGTCATCGGCGAAACTGGTGTAGATCGTCCGCAAGGACGCAGGTGGCGCAGCATCGTATCGCCGGAACACCGGCTCCAGAGCTTCCAGCCAGCGTGCTTCACTCTCCGAATCGGACTTTGGTGGGACGTGGACGAAGAGATTGACGTTAAACGCGCGGCTGGTCTGCACGCGGACGGCATTGATCATGGCCCGCGCGTCGGTCACGCCGGACGCGCCGATCCCGATCGAGCCGAGACCGCCGGCGTTGGACACAGCCGCAGCGAGGCTTGGTGTCGATACGCCTGCCATGGGCGCCTGCACGATCGGGATCGTGACACCTAGATGCTGGAGAATGCTCATGCAGGCCTTATGCGCTTCGCGCCGAATGTCCGCTACGTGGGCGGAAGCGACTGTCCGCTTCCGGGGTCTCCCGCCTATACGGCCCTATCGACCAGCCGAGATCGGTGGTTCCGCTTGAGCTCTGTCGTCGACGGTAGCCGAGCAGCATGCACGGCACGCATCTGCTGATCACGCCTCCATTGAAGGTGGCGCTCTGAGAGGCCACTGGGTCGCAGGTGACGGCAGCCGAAGCGGCCGCCACCGACGAAGTAGCAATTACGCAGTCTGCGCAGCTTTCTCAGGGTTGAAACCGTCAAAGCTCTCGAAAACGTCCATGAAGCCGGGGACGGTCTCCTCGCGTGCCCAGTCGCGCTGCAGCTCGCAATACATCTGCACTCGGCTGATCAGCTTGGCGCCGGCCTGCTCGACCCGGCGCAGCGCGGCCTCATGCGCCGCAACAGAAGTCCCGCCCACCGCGTCTACCGGCACATAGACTTCGTAGCCCTCCTGGATCGCATCCAACGCTGGGAAGGTCAGGCAGGCTTCGGTCCAGAGCGCCGTCATGATCAGCTTGCGCCGGCCGATCGCCTTGACGGCTTGCTTGAATTCGGTGTCCTCCCAGCTGTTGATTGATGTGCGATCATAGGTCGGCAGATGGCCGAGCACGTCCTGCAGTTCCTGGATCGGCGGCTTGTTCCGGCCTGTCGCGACGTTGACGGTCGAGTGCACGATCGGGAGCTTGAAGTTCACCGCCGCCTTGGCAGTGCTGACGATGTTGAACACCAGCTCGTCGCGCGGCATCGAGCGGATCGAGGAGACCTGGATCGGCTGGTAGTCGATGATGATGAAGGCGGCGTTGTCAGGCGTAAGCAGATGGTCTGTCTGCCCGTTGCGGATCGTCTCGCTGGCCATATGTCCGTTCTCACTTGCATTTGAGGTTGTGCGCTGCAGGGGGGGCCGAGACCCATGACCAGGCGAAAGGGCAGCGCGCACCATTCCGCTGGAAAGCCAAGCCGCATCCCGCCCGACAGGACCGGCCGTGCGATCACGCCGCGGTCGTTACGAACCGACCGCTGTTAAAGTCTTCCGCCGCTTGCCGGATCTCGGCCTCGCTGTTCATGACGAACGGCCCGTACCCGACGATCGGCTCGTCGATCGGTTCGCCGGTCAGCACGAGGAGCTTGGTCTCGCCATCCGCATGGATCGCCAACTCCCCGCCGTCACGGCCGAGCAGCAGCATCTCCGCCTCCCCGACGGCATGGGAATCCGCGACGCTGACGTGCCCGGTGAGGACCACGATCATCGCGGTATGTCCTTCCGGAACCTCCAGGCTCGCGTCGGCATCGGCGTTGAGGGCCGGATCCCAGACATTGACCGGTGTGAAGGTGCGTGCTGCGCCGCTCGTGTCACCATATTCGCCGGCGATGACGCGCATCTCGCCCGCGCCGTGCGGGAGCGGAACGACGGGTATGTCGGTCTTCAGAATCCCCTGGTAGGCGGGGGGCGCCATCTTGTCCCTGGCAGGAAGATTCACCCACAGCTGCACCATGCGGAACGGCCCGCCGCTTCGGGCGAAGCCCGGTGAATGGTACTCTTCGTGGATGATGCCACCGGCAGCGGTCATCCATTGCACGTCGCCAGGCCCGATTACGCCGCCGTTTCCGGCCGAGTCCCGATGCTCGACCTCACCTTCGTAGACGATCGTGACCGTCTCAAAGCCGCGATGCGGGTGCTTGCCCACCCCACGGCGCTGCCGGGTAGGCTCGAACACGTGCGGCCCCGCAAAGTCGAGCAGGAGGAACGGGCTCACATGCGCGCCCAGGTCATTGTACGAAAAGAGCGAGCGGACTGGGAAACCGTCGCCCACCCAATGCTGCCGATCGTTGCCGAACCGGCCCAGAACCTTCGCCATCGCTGCCTCGCTTTCACGCCGCGCTGCGGCAGTGCATGGATGGAGTTTATGTCAGGACGCCGCGCCGAAAAGATTGTCGCAGGAGACGCATCGTCCTATTTGGGAGACGATGCAGGACCTCAATGATCTCTACTACTTCGCCGCGGTAGTGGATCACGGTGGCTTCTCGTCTGCGGGGCGAGCTCTCGGGCTTCAGAAGTCGCTGCTCAGCCGGCGCGTCCTGATCTTGGAGGAGCGCCTAGGCGTCAGGCTGCTCAACCGCTCCTCTCGCCGCTTCTCCGTGACGGAGGTGGGGCGCGAATTCTACGACAGGTGCGTGGCGATGCTGGTGGAGGCGGAGGCAGCTGAGCAGGTGGCAGCGCAGGTGAAGGGAGAGCCGCGCGGCCTGATTCGGATGAGTTGCCCCACCGCCTTGCTGTCGTTCCAATTCGGCGAGCTGATCTCGCATTTCATGATGGGAAATCCCGGTGTCCAGATACAACTCGAGAGCACCAACCGCCGCGTCGACGTGATCGCCGAGGGGCTTGATCTCGCAATCCGCGTTCGCTTCCCACCGCTCGAAGCGACCGACCTGGTGATGCGAAGGCTCGACGAAAGTGCGCAGTGCCTAGTCGCTGCGCCGGCTTTGATCGAGCGGCCGCTCCGGTCACCCGCGGATCTCCATAGCCTCCCGAGCCTCGATCTGGTGCGACCCCACCGAGACCATGCGTGGCAACTTCATCACGCAGACGGCCGGGTTGCCGGGGTGCCCCACGCGCCTCGATTGATAACGGACGATATGTCGGTGCTGCGGAGGGCAGCCGTCGCAGGTGCGGGAGCGGTCCAGTTGCCGACGATCTTCATCGCCGATGACGTCAGGACCGGCAGCCTCGTTCACGTGCTTCCAGCCTGGCGCCCCCAGCCTGGCATCGTTCATGCCGTCTTCCCGTCCCGCCGTGGCCTGCTGCCCTCCGTGCGCGCGCTGGTTGACTATTTGGCACGCGAATGCGCCATTCAGCGAGCTCGCACCGACGAGGTCGTCCCATCCAGCAGTTTTCTGAGGCCGGAATAGTCAATCCGCGCAGCGGACCGGCCTCGCAGCTGACAATCGCACAAGGCTGATCAACAGTGCGTTTCGCAACAAGGAGTACCCAATGACCAAAGTCGAGACGTTCGTCACACCGGGAGCCGGGCAGGCCCTGTTCGATGGACTTCACATGTCGCAGACTTTGAAAATCGACGATCGCGTCGAGATTTCAGGCCAGGGCGGATGGGACGATCACTTGAACATTCCTGACGGTATCGAAGCTGAAATCGAGCAGGCTTTCCGCAACGTGCAGACCGTGCTGGAGCCTGCGGGCGCGAGTTGGAAGGACGTGGTCCACGTTAACTCGTATCACGTCGGCGGCTTTCCTCCGATCGTTAATGAGACGATCGCTCGCCTGTTTCGGAGCTACATGCCCAACCGAGCGCCGATCTGGACACAGACGGGCGTAGAAGCGCTGGGCTTGCCGACGATGCGCATCGAAATCCGGGTCACCGCCATCGTGGGCTGACAGTGGTGTAGAGATCTCGGCCGGGGTCGAATGACACTCCCCCGGCCGAGCATGAAAGTTCACCGAGGCTTGGCATCAGCAGCTTCGATCTCGCGCAAAATGACCTCAAGTCGCTTCTCGCCGTCGGGCGTTTGCGCACCTTGCGCGAGACCGCCCCTGATGAGGCGCTCCGCGGCCGGATTAGCGAAGAGCTTGCCCCACTCCGCTTCCTCTCGCGCAAAGCCATCCATCAGATCGGCCGGGGGTACGACGCGCTTAGCTGCACGCGCAACGCCATCGGGAAGGCTGGCGATATTCCGCGCCAGTTCGCCGACGAACGCGTCGAGTTCGTTACCCGGCAACGCGCGATTGATCCAGCCATAGGCCGCTGCCTCTTCCGCTCCGAACAGTCCGGCTCCGAGGATGACCTCCAGTAGGCGGCCGCGGCTCATCCGCGTGGAGAGGTACTGCATGGCACCCCCGCTCGGAACGATCCCCATCAAGGCTTCGACCTGCCCCAGCCCTGCACGGCCGATCGCGCCGAACGCCATGTCGCACGCCGCAACGAACTCTGCGCCACCGCCGCGCGCGATACCGGCGAGCTTCGCGATCGTGATTTGCGGCAAGTTGCGCACCAGCTCGCCGAGGGCTTGGAACACGTTCAACCCGGCAGGCACGTCGCGCGCGATCGCGTCGAACGCATGCGGATCGTCGATCAGCGCCATGTCGACATGGGCGATGAAGAAGTCCGGATTGGCGCTCTCGAATACGACGACCTTGATCGCGTCGTCCTCGCCAACCGAGAGGAGGAAGTGGCGCAGCTCGCCCATCAGCGCGGCATCGAGAACGTTGACGGGCGGGTTTTCGATGGTGACGGTCGCGACGCCATCGGCGCGGCGTACTGCGATGCGGGAGTATGCTATATCAGACATGCTAGGTCCAAACTGTTGAAAGATCACGCGCCTGTTGCCGATCGCAAGAGCGCTCCACCCACGCCGGACAGCCAGTCCTCCAGCCGGGTCGAATGTCCGAATTCTTGCTCGAGCGCCGTCAGGTCCGCATTGCCGGCCCCTCTTTCCGCCTCGAATAGCTTCACCGTCCGCTTTAACATCGGCTGCTGCTCCAGCGCTGCGTCGGGAAACCGCGCATAGCCGATCGGCCGACCGAGCGCCTTGCCGAGCGCAGCTCGGATATGCTCTCCATCGAGAACCTCGCCCGCGATGTTGATGGTCTGGCCGGCGAAACGGTCACCCCTGTCGAGAATGGCAGCGGCGATCCTGCCGATGTCGTCGGCAGCGATGAACTCGATCGGATGCTCGGGTCCGGCGAAGAAGTAGAGGAGATCGGGCTCGGGCCAGAAATCCGGCGCCGCAAGCAGTTCCATGAAGGTTGCTGGCCTGACGATCGTCCATGGGATCGCAAGCCCGCGCACATGATCCTCGATCTCGATCTTACAATCGAGATTCGGAATGCCTGTCGGCCCTTTGCTGATGATGCTCGCGGAGGAATAGACAAAATGGCCGACGCCGGCCTCGACCGCCAGATCGGCTGTCAGCTTGCCATAGCGGACCTCGTCCGCGTCGGTAACGCCGGAACCGGCGCTGCCGGAGTTGGGCTGGATGCTGAAGACTCCGCCGATATCCTTCATCGCGGCACGGATCGAAGCGGGATCGCTGAAATCGCCGGGGATCAGTTCTACGCCATCCGCAGCCAGCGCCTTGGCCGCCGCACTGCCCGGGTCACGTATCAAGGCGCGAACCGATCCGCCGTTGCGGATCGCCGCCCGGGCCACCGCGCCGCCTTGTCGGCCCGTCGCGCCGAAGACCAGCGTTGTCCGCGCCGCCGTTGCGGCACCAAATGTGCTTTGCATTGCCATTCACCCTCGCGCTCGACCGTTGCGCAAGTCAGGTATACATCCTTAACCTAGAGGCAATAACGCACCTGCTGTGTACTAGGTCACCGGGAGTATCCTGCATGCCGGCGAAGTCGATCGAGGACCTGGAGCTCATACGCTCCACGCTGGAGGAACTGACGGCGAAGTGGGCGCTGCTCGTACTGAATATCCTGTGTGACGGCCCTGCGCGCTTCAACGCGCTTAAGCGAGCAAACCCCGGCATTTCGCAAAAGGCTCTTACGCACTGCCTGCGCCGGCTTGAGGCAAGCGGTCTAGTAGCGCGATCGGTGGTTAGCCTATCGCCGGTGGCAGTAGTGTACGAGGTGACCCCGCTAGGGGCATCGCTGGAGCCCCATACGAGAGCCATTCTGGACTGGGCGATGCGTCACCGCGAGGACATCGAGGCAGCTAGGCAAGCCTTCGAAATGCGCGAACTAAATTAACGGAGACGCGGTGCTTTCAGCGCTACGAGCGCGGTTCAGCGCCAACCCATTGAGAGCAGCAAGCAAGCAGCACGCCATTCTGCTTTGCTGATTCACTATCTCATTCTGCCGGCGCGGTCACTTGCATCTTTCGTTGAGTGCGACCGATCCTGATGGTGGGGCTCGCTCAGGAGGAGCTACGTCCTGCCAACGCCTATCAAGATTGCGTTCCAATCTCTCTGATACAGTTTGGCGTTTTGTAAAGCTAGGCTTCTCGGCACCTGGAGCTATACTCGGCCTCTTTGTTGCGCCGTGCTTAAGGTTATTCCACCTGTTCCCGAGTCGCCGTGAAGTATGATGCGGCCGTAGGCATAGTATGACTATAGGTGTTCGACAGCTTCGTCATTGCGGCCGCATGTCGCGGCAGTTTTACCGTGTCGCTAGGGCGTTGTATGTTGAACAGTCTACCCTAAGTCGCTCCATCGGCAAACTGGAGCGCTCACTAGGGATGCCAATCTTTGAGCGTACTCGCGCAGGAGTAAAGCTGACTTTCGCAGGTTGTATTTCGTTCAAAACGCAAAGCAGATTGTCTCAATAGCAGACAGGATGGTTGCGATGATGCATGCGGCGAGCCAAGACCGAGAGGGCGGCATGGAGCTCGGTCATAACACCTCCTTGTCAGCCGGGAACTCGTGCGCAGCGATGATGGATTGGCGCCATGCTGATGGCGGTGTCGACGTGAAGTGCGTTGAAGCGGATCGCAATGTTCTCTTTGCCGGTCTAGACATGGGTGAAATCGACGTTGCAGTGCTAATTGGTGCGGCTAACCAAAATGGCTTTCGATGTGAGCCACTTTGGAGCGAGCGTGTGCTTGCCGCGCTCCCGGCGACGCACCTCTTAGCAGAACGTGATGTAGTGCACTGGACCGACCTCCGCAACGAAGTCATATACCTGCCGCTGGCCGGTACTGGCGCAGATTTGCGGGACATGCTTTTAGATTGGCTAGGCGTTTCCGGTGTCTCGCCTGACATCCAGATACATCATTGTAGTCGTGAAACCATTCTGAGCATTCTCGGTCGTGGGTGGCGGCGGTGCGATCGAAGGTGCGGAGGCGGCCTACCTAAAGACTGCCATACATCGACGTTCGCTTGATACGGTGATTACCCGGTGATTACCGCCAGCTTGCAGAGGGCTAAGCTTTCCTATTTTTGACCTTGGAAGCAAAATGTAATAAGGGGCCATTGGCTAAGGTCTGGTACTTCCGCTACATCCGCTGCTGAGAAGCGGGTGGCGCCGGGGGTCGCGTGTAGGGCACGAAATCACGGAACAGGCAGGCGCCCGAGGGGATCCGGACGCCTGGTTCGAGCACACGGAAGCGATCACCGCTGCACAGCTGCCCGCCCCAGATCTCGACGATCAGCGTGGCGTTCGGGCGCAACGCCGGGCAGCTGCCCCGCGGACCGGTGCGCCACAGCCGCGGCCCGTCACGATAGAAGATCGTAGTGTCGTCGACGATCACCCCGCCGCGGCTGGTGACGGTGGTGTTGAGGCAGCGCTCGGGCTTGCCGGCGACACGCCCGGCAAAGGGGTCGTCCTTGGCAGCGACCAGCGGCAGGGCGGTTAAGAGGAGCAGGGCCGCGCGCTTCATTTGCGGTACGGCACGAATTCGCCGAGCGTGCACGAGCCGCTCTCCATGCCGGTGCGCGGATCGACGATGCGGGCGAGATCGCCGGTGCACAGCCGCGAGATGCCGGCCTGGATCACCACCGCCTCGTTCGGTCCGACGCCGTTGCAGCCGCCCCGCGTGCGGTTGACGTATGCCAGCTTCGATCCGTAGCGGAACACCAGGGCATCGCCGATTGCGCGATAGCCCGTCTCGCGGCGCCGTTCGAGGCAGGACACCGGCGATCCCGGCGTCATCCCCGCCAGAGCCTTGGCCAGGCGATCGTCTGCCGAAGGCCGGTCAACCGACGCTGCCGGGCTGGCGGCCAGGACGCCGAGAGCAACGATCAGCGGTGCACGCATCGTCCGGCCTCCTCTCAACCCTTGAACGCATCCTTGGCGGCACGGCGTTGGCCAAGCTCCTCCGCCGAGGACGCGCGCAGGAACGGATTGGTTGCACGCTCGGCGCCGATCGTGGTCGGTATCGTCGGCTCGCCGCGGGCGCGCATCGCCTCCACCTCGGCGAGCCGATCGGCGGTCGCCGCATTGCCGGGCTCGGCCACCACCGCGTAGCGTGCGTTCGACAGCGTGTATTCATGGCCGCAGAATACCTGCGTCTCGTCCGGCAAGGCGGCATAGCGCTGCATGTTGCCGAACATGTCGGCGGGCGTGCCCTCGAACAGCCGGCCGCAACCCATGGCGAACAGGGTGTCGCCGGTGAAGATCGCGGCATCGCCCGCGAAGTGGAAGGCGATATGACCCTGGGTGTGGCCCGGAACGGTCAGCACCTGCGCCGGATGCGCGCCGAGGCGAAGGACATCGCCCTCCCCCACGCCGTCACCAAGCATCGGAATCTTGGCCCGCTCCGCTTCCGGGCCGAGGACGCGCGCACCTTGCGCCCGGAACGCGTCCGCACCGCCGATATGGTCGGGATGCCAGTGGGTCAGCCAAACCGCGCCAACCGTCCAGCCGCGCTCGGCCGCGGCGGCCTCGACCGGCGCGGCCTCGCCCGGATCAACCACCATCGTCTCACCGCTGTCCGGATCATGGACCAGCCAGGAGTAATTGTCCGAAAGGACGGGGACACGAACGATCTCCAGCATCACCAACTCCCCGTGTTTGGCATCGACGCCCAGGGCTCCTGCGGCGGCAGCACGCCGTCCTGGAGCAGCTCGATCGAGATGCCATCCGGCGTCTTGACGAACGCCATGTGGCCGTCCCGCGGCGGACGATGGACGATGTGCCCGGCATCCAGGATCCGCTGGCAGGTGTCGTAGATGTTCTCGACCCGATAGGCCAGATGGCCGAAGTTGCGACCGCCGGTGTACACCTCGGGCTCCTGCCCTTGGATAGGCCAGTTGTAGGTGAGTTCCACCTCGGCATTGGCGCGCTCGCCGGGGGCATTCATGTCGTCGGGCGTGGCGAGGAAGATCAGGGTGAAGCGCCCCGCCTCGCTCTCCATCCGGCGGACCTCCTTCAGGCCGAGCAGCTCGAAGAAGGCAATGGTCGCGTCCGGATCGGAAACGCGGATCATGGTGTGGAGGTACTTCATGGGGGCTCCGTTCAGATTCGGGCGCTGACGTCTTCCACCGCACGGACCAGCAGGGCAATGTCCTGCGGCCGCGAAAGGCGGTGATCGCCGTCCTTGATCAGCCAGGTCTGCACGTCGGCAGCGGTGATCTGGTCGGCGAGGTGGGTAGCGTGGTGCCAGGGCACGTCGGGATCGCGCTGGCCCTGGAGGATGCGGACCGGGCCCTCAAAGGCGATTGCGCCGTTAAGCACGCGATGCGCCTCGCCCGAGGACCAGAAGGCGCGGGTGTAGAGCGTCGGCTCCGGGCCATAAGGGTTGGCGCGCTCCAGCCGGCCCTCGCGCAGCAGGACCATCTTCTCGTCGGCGGTGAAGCCCCAGTCGGTGAAATCGGGCGCGGGCGCGATGCCGACCATGCCGCGGACCCGGTCGGGCCGGGCGCGCGCGGCGAGCAGCATCAGCCAGCCGCCCATTGAGGAGCCGACCAGCACCACCGGCCCGGACACCGCCTCGTCGATCATCGCCAGCGTGTCATCGAGCCAATGCGCCAGCGTCTGCTCGGCGAACACGCCCTCGCTCTGGCCACAGCCCGAATAGTCGAAGCGCAGGAAGGCGCGGCGCTGGTCGCGCGCCCAGGCCTCCAGCGCGAGCGCCTTGCCGCCCTGCATGTCGGAGGCATAGCCCGGCAGGAAGACGATGGCGGGGCCGGTGCCCTCGGTGAGATGATAGGCGAGGCGCGGTCGGACCATGCGCCGCATCTAGGCGGCGGGGGCGCGGATCGCCAGTGGTGCCCGTTCAGACCGCCGCGTCCAGCATCGCCAGCGCGGCCTTCACCGTCGCCAGTCGCACCGCCTCGCGTCCGATCGTGCCGAAATGCTCCTCGCGGATCACCGGATCGCGCCCGCGCCGCATGCCGGCGAGATAGACCAGACCTTCCTCGTCCCCCTCCCCGCCCGGACCGGCGAAGCCGGTGATCGCCACCGCGACATCGGCGTGCGAATGGTCGAGCGCGCCGCGCGCCATGCCCTCGGCAGTGATTGCGCTCACCGCGCCGCAGCGATCGATCATCCTCTGCTCCAGCCCGAGCAGCTCGCACTTGGCCTTCTCGCTATAGACCACGAAGCCGCGCTCGAAGGCGCCGCTCAACCCTTCTATGTCGGTCAGCAGCGAGGCGAGCAGCCCGCCGGTGCAGCTTTCGGCGGTCACCACCGACAGGTCCGCGTCGTTCACGCGGTGCAGCACACGAGCGGCCTCCTGCTCCAGTTGCTCCAACGTCTTGCGCAGATCTTCCATTGGCCTCTCCCGGGGCGGTGCGAACGACGCAGGTGCGCCCGCGTTCCGCGCGGGTCAGTTCGCCGGATGACATTTCCGCGACAGCCCCTATATGGCGGCCAGCCTGCCGTGCCAGCCCGCCGTGAAAGCCGCCATGCTCACCACACATCCGTTCGACGACGATTCGCTGCACGAGGAGTGCGGCATCTTTGGAGTCTCCGCTTCCGACGGCGCCGCCGCGCTCGTCGCGCTGGGGCTGCACGCGCTCCAGCACCGCGGGCAGGAGGCCGCGGGCATTACCAGCTGGGACGGCACCCACTTCCACACCCATCGCGCGATGGGCCATGTCGCGGGGAACTTCGACCGTGACGAGGTGATCCGCGCTTTGCCCGGCGTGGTCGCCTGCGGCCATGTCCGCTACTCGACCACTGGCGAGACCGCGTTGCGCAACGTCCAGCCGCTCTATGCCGAACTGGCGTCGGGCGGGTTCGCGATCGCGCACAATGGCAACATCTCGAATGCGCAGCGGCTGCGGCGCGAGCTGGTGCGCCGCGGATCGATCTTCCAGTCGACCAGCGACACCGAGACGATCATCCACCTGGTCGCCACCAGCTCGTACCGCACGCTGCTCGACAAGTTCATCGATGCGCTGAAGCAGGTCGAGGGCGCCTATTCGCTGATCGTGATGACGCCCGAGGGCATGATCGCCTGCCGCGACCCGCTGGGCATCCGCCCGCTGGTGATGGGGCGGCTGGGCGAATCGATCATCTTCGCCTCCGAGACGGTGGCGCTGGACGTGGTCGGTGCCGAGTTCGTCCGCGAGGTGGAGCCAGGCGAGCTGGTGATCGTGCAGGGCACCGAGATGCGCTCGATCCGCCCGTTCGCGCCGATGGCGCCGCGGCCGTGCATCTTCGAGTGGGTGTATTTCTCGCGCCCCGATTCGATCTACGATGACCAGTCGGTCTATTCGGTGCGCAAGGCGATCGGCGCGCAGCTGGCGATCGAGGCGCCGGTGGAGGCCGACCTCGTCATCCCCGTGCCCGATTCGGGCGTCCCCGCCGCGATCGGCTATGCCCAGCAATCGGGCATCCCGTTCGAGCTGGGCATCATCCGCTCGCATTATGTCGGCCGCACCTTCATCCAGCCGGGCGACAAGGTCCGCCATCTCGGCGTCAAGCTGAAGCACAACGCCAATCGCGCGTTGATCCAGGGCAAGCGCATCGTGCTGATCGACGATTCGATCGTGCGCGGCACCACCAGCCTCAAGATCGTGCAGATGATGCGCGAGGCGGGCGCGGCGGAGGTGCACATGCGCATCGCCTCGCCGCCGACCAAGCACAGCTGCTTCTACGGCGTCGACACGCCCGAGCGGGCCAAATTGCTCGCCGCCAAGCTGGATCTGGGCGGGATGACCGATTTCATCCACGCCGACAGCCTCGCCTTTGTCTCGATCGACGGGCTATACAAGGCACTGGGCGAAGGCGGGCGGCCCTCGGTCCGTCCCGGCCATTGCGACGCCTGCTTCACCGGCGACTATCCGACGCCGCTGACCGACCAGGACGAGGCCGCCGAGGTGGACCAGTTCGCGATGCTTGAAGAGCGGGTGGGCTAGCCACCCGCCGCGCGCCCGCCTAGGCGGAGCGCATGGCTATTGTGACCGGAAGACCTCTCGCAAACCAGCTCGCGCTCGTTACCGGCGCGTCGCGCGGCATCGGCGCCGCCACCGCGATCGCGCTGGGCGCGGCGGGTGCGCATGTCATCCTCACCGCGCGCTCTGCCGGCGCACTGGAGGAGGTGGAGGAGGCGATCCACCAGGCGGGCGGCTCCGCCACGATCGCGCCGCTCGACCTGACCGAGAGCGATTCGATCGGGCGCCTCGCCACCGCCGCCGCCGAGCGCTGGTCGGGGCTCGACCTGCTGGTGCTCAACGCCGCGACGCTCGGCTCGCTGGCGCCGGTGCCGGCGATCGACGCCAAGGAGCTCGCCGCGGTGCTGACGCTCAACGTCTCGGCGCAGGCGGCGCTGATCGCCGCCTTCGATCCGCTGCTGCGCGCGGCGAGCGCGGGCAAGGTGATCGGCATCACCTCCTCGGTCGGCCGCAAGCCGCGCGCCTATTGGGGCGCCTATGGCGCCTCCAAGGCGGCGTTCGAGACCTTGCTGCTCGCTTATGGCGACGAACTGGCGGAGATCAGCCGTGTCCGCACCGCGATTGTCGATCCCGGCGCCACGCGCACCCGGATGCGCGCGCGCGCCTTTCCCGGCGAGGACCCGCAGTCGGTTAAGCCGCCCGAGGCGGTGGCGGCGCGGATCGTTGCGCTGGCGACCGACGGCTTCGAACCGGGCCATTTCGAGCGGGTGGAGGCGTAGCGGCACCGCATGACGCGGATGACCGTCAACAACCAGGCGATCGAATACCGGCTGCCCCCGGACACGCCCCTGCTCTGGGCGCTGCGCGACGCCTCGAACCTGACCGGCACGAAATACGGCTGCGACACCGGCGAATGCGGCGCGTGCACCGTCGATGTCGACGGCAAGGCGGTGCGCGCGTGCCGGCTGAGCATCGCCGCCGCCGAGGGGAGCTTCGTCACCACGATCGAGGGGCTGTCGCGCGAGCGGACGCACCCCGTCCAGCTCGCCTTCCTGGCCGAGAACGTCGTCCAGTGCGGCTTCTGCATCCCCGGTATCGTGATGACCGCCGCGGCGCTGCTCAAGGCGAACCCGGATCCCGACGAGGAGACGATCCGGCGGACGATCACCAACCTGTGCCGCTGCGGCATCTACCCCCGACTGGTGGAGGCGATCCTGCGCGCCGCCCGCGCCACCCGCGGCGACGAAACCATTCCTGCCGGCGCCCGCCCCGACATCGACCTGGAGGATGCTGCGCGAGTTGTGCCGGCACTCCGCCCGCCGGAGCCGAAGCGCCGCTAACCTAGAGCGCAACTACTCCCCACCCGTTCGTGCTGAGCGAAGTCGAAGCACTTGGAGGGCGCAGCGCTTGCCCCCTTCGACTGCCTGCACAGGCAGGCGCTCAGGACAGGCTTCGACTTCGCTCAGGGCGAACGGAAGTGGGGCCAGTTCCTCATCAGTCCTCGACGATGCGGCTGTGCGTCCGGGTGTCGCGCATGCGCAGGTACACGACCAGCGACACCGCGATCATTGCGGTGACATACGAGTAGAAGCCCCGCTCCCAGCCCGCCTGCTTGAACCACAAGGCCACCGCCTCGGCGGTGCCGCCGAACATGGCATTCGCCACCGCATAGGGAAAGGCGACGCCGAGCGCGCGGATGTGCGCCGGGAACATCTCCGCTTTCACCACCGCGTTGATCGAGGTGTAGCCGGTAACGATCACCAGCGCGACCAGCACGAGCGCGCCGGCGATCCAGGGATCGCGCACGCCCTCCAGCGTGGAGAAGATCGGATAGGTGGCGAGCACGCCGGCGATGCCGAAGCCGACCATCAGCGGCTTGCGCCCGATCCGGTCGGAGAGCGCGCCGGCGAGGGGCTGGAGGCACATGAAACCGAACAGGGTCGCGGCGCTGATCGTGCTCGCCGTGCCGCGGCTGAACCCGGCGGTGTTGGCCAGGAACTTCTGCATGTAGATCGAGTAAGCGTAGAAGGCGAGCGTGCCGCCCGCGGTGAGCAGCATCACCGTGACGAACTCGCGTGGATGCTCGCGCAGCAGCGCAGTGAGGCTGGAGCGCGGCGCGCCTTCGGCCTGCGCGTTGCGGAAGCTCTCGGTCTCGGCCAGCCGGCGGCGGATCCAATAGACAACGATCGCCAGCGCCGCGCCGATCGCGAAGGGTATGCGCCAGCCCCACGCCTCCAGCGCCGCCTCTCCCAACAGTGCTCGGAGTAGCAACAGCACCGCCAGTGCGACCAGCTGGCCGGCGATCAACGTGACATACTGAAAGCTGGAGAAGAAGCCGCGTCGGTCCCGCCCCGCCATCTCGGAGAGATAGGTCGCGCTGGCGCCATATTCCCCGCCCACCGACAGGCCCTGCATCAGCCGCGCGAGCACCAGCAGCGCAGGCGCCGCCCAGCCGATCGTCTCACGCGTCGGCACCAGCGCGATGATCAGCGATCCGGCACACATCAGGGTGACCGACAGCGCCAGCCCGGCCTTGCGACCGTGGCGGTCGGCATAGACGCCCATCAGCCAGCCGCCGACCGGGCGCATGACGAAGCCGACCGCGAACACCATCGCCGTGCTCAGCAGCTCGGTGGTGCGGTCCTCCGCCGGGAAGAAATGCGGCGCGAAATAGAGGGTGAAGGCCGAATACGCGTACCAGTCGTACCATTCGACCAGATTCCCGGCCGATCCGCCCAGGATCGCGCGCACGCGGTGCGATGGTGCCGTGGCGTGCTGCGCCATCCTGTCCTCCTGCGACGCCCGCGGGAGGATGGTGACCCCTACGGGACTCGAACCCGTGTTTCAGCCGTGAAAGGGCCGCGTCCT
>NZ_JBELLZ010000066.1:0-19996 GCF_042096255.1 Sphingomonas sp.
ACCAGATCGTCGGCCAGACCGAAGCGGACGCCAAGACCGGGCGGATCAGCTACAACTCGCCGCTGGGCCGCGCGTTGATCGGCCGCAGCGTCGAGGACGAGGTCGAGGTGTCGGTTCCGGCGGGGGACCGTTACTACGTCGTCTCGAAGATCGAGTTCATCTGAGCCCGCCCGTTCCGCTGCCGGCTCCGCTGGCGGCGCTGATCGGGGAACGGGCGTGGCGCCGCGACGCCGCCGGCGAATCCGGCGGCGCCGTCTATCGGCTGGTGGGCGGCGGCGACCTGTACCTGAAATGGGGCGAGCACGCGGTTGCGCAGGCGATTGCGGACGAGGCGCACCGGCTGTGGTGGCTGCAGGGCCGCATGCCCGCCGCGCGCCCGCTGTCCTTCGTGACGCAGGACGCGCAGGCATGGCTGCTCACCGCGGCGTTACCGGGCAGATCCGGCGACGCCTGGCTCGAGCGCGACCCGGCGTTGTTGCCCCGGATCATCGACGCGTTCGCGAGCTTCCTGGTCCAGCTGCACGCGCTCGATCCTGCCGAATGTCCGTTCCGTGCCGACGCGGCGGTGCGCATCGCCGATGCGCGGCGGCAGGTCCGGGAGGGGCTGGTCGACGAGGACGACTTCGATCCCGACCATGAGGGCTGGAGCGCGGGCGACGTGCTGGCCGAGGTGGAGCGACTGGCACCCATAGCGAAAGCCACGTGCGTGACGCACGGCGATTTCTCGCTCGGGAACCTGATCCTTGACGAGGGAATGACCGTGACCGGGTGCATCGATGTCGGACGCCTCGGCGTAGCCGATCCGTACCAGGACATCGCGATCTTCTGGCAGAACCTAGCCGAGCATGGGCCGGCGATGCAGCAGCGATTCCTGGACGCGATCGGGCTACGGCAGCCGGATGCGGACCGGCTCGCCCTCCACCGCTGTCTGGACGAACTCTTCTAGGTCCGCGATCGCGCAGACTACCGCACCCCGCTCGTGTCGAGCCCTTCGACTGCCTGCCTGCGGCAGTCGCTCAGGACAGGCTGGCGTGTCGCGCCAGTTGAGACACCTGGTCAGCGCTTCTCGACTTCACTCGGACCGAACGGAGGGTGTGAGAGCCCGGTGATCCGCTCAGCCCGCCGGCCCGATCAGGTCCGGTTCGAGCAGGCGGTGTAGATGCACCACCACATATTTCATCTCGGCGTCGTCCACGGTGCGCTGCGCGGCGCCGCGCCAGGCCTTTTCGGCGCTGGCATAGTCCGGAAAGACGCCGACGATGTCGATCGACTTTAGGTCGGTGAAGTCGAGGGTGCGCGGATCGGCGACGCGGCCGCCGAAGACGAGGTGGAGCTTGCTCATGGGCTGCGCCTCTACCGTGGTGGCCGCGACATCGGAAGGGTCTTAGCCGGCGGAAACGTGCTCGCGGCCCGCCTTGGCTGCGGCGCTGCCCGCGGTGCTGGCCGCCTTGCCGAGCCCGTCGAGCAGCGAGCGCGCCTTCTCCTTGGCCGCATCGGGCGTGAGGTTGAGCTGCTCCAGCTCGCCGCGCCCGGCCTCCTTCGCGGCGGCGATGGCGGCGGTCAGCGCGGCGGCGAGGCGGCGGCCGGCGGGCGCGAGCAGATCGCGTTCGCGCTGGCTGCGCGGCAGCACCGCGGCGACCAGCGCGCCCAGCGCGATGCCGCCCACCAGCATGCCGAGCGGATTGCCTTCCAGCGTTTCGGCAGTGGTGCGCGCGGCGTCATAGGCCTTGTCGCGCGTAGTCTCATAGGCATGCGCGGCCTTGTCGCTCAGGGTTTCCTGATGGGGCTCGCCCGGGGGCGTGGTGTGCGCGTCGGTCATGATGCGTCCTTCGTGTAGATCGTTTCAAGCGAAGTCTTGGGCTTGGGCTTGCGGCGGAAGAGATCGACCAGGCGATGGCGGGCGAGGATCGCGACCACCAGCGCCGCTGCGCCCACCGCCACCATCGGCTTGCGTTCGGCGGCCTCAACCGTGGTGGCGAGCGCGCGCCGGCTGCCGTTGGACACCGTCTCGGTCACGTCGCTGAGCACGTTCCTTGGCTGAAGCCGCTCCTGGATCGTCGCCACGGTGCCCATCAGCCGCTGCCGGGTCTCGGCGGCATGCGCTTCGGCGGCGGTGACGCTGGGCGCGGTCATGCCACCGGCTCCGCGCGCAGCTTCGATCGGCCAACCATCGCAAGGATGCCGGCGAGGAGCAGGACTACGCCGACCACGATCAACGTCGCGATCCCCGGTCCGGTCGTCGGCGTCAGCGTCATGATCAATCCCACCAGCAGGGCCACCAGTGCCGCCAGCGACAGCACGCCTGCGGCCCCAAAGAAGATCGCAGCCCCCTTGTAGCGAGTAAGTAGCGATGTCGCGCGAGCCCGGACGAGGGCGACTTCCGCCTGGGCAGCATCCTTTGCGTCATGCGCGAGCCTGGTGAACAGCTCGCCAATACTGTCATCGCTGGCCTCCCCTGCCATCGGCTCAGGCCGCGTCGCGGTTGTCGAGACCAGCGGTCAGCAGCCGGGCGACGACGAAGCCGAGCGCTGCGGCGACGCCGATCGCTATCGCCGGGCTCTTGCGGACGAGGTCGCGGCCCATATCGAGCAGCTCGTCCAGGCTCTTCTCGTCGATGGTTGAGGAGAAGCCCTGAACGCGCTCGGCCGCGTCGCGGGCATACTGGCCGTATTGCGCGCCGATCTTGTCGTCGACCTGTCCGGCCGCGTCGCTGAGCATCTTCGACAACTCACCCAGTGCGCCGGTCGCACGGGACTTGCCGTCCTCGGCAAGGCTGCGCGCCTTCTCGGTCGCCTGGCCGCGGAACTCGCCCGCCTTGTCCTTGAGCGTCTGTTTGAGGTCGACCGGCTCGCCCTTGTCGCCGTTCGTGGTCTGCGTACCGGCGGTGTCGGTCCCCGCCTCGGCCGCGGCGCCGGCGCCGACCGTGGCGCCCTTGAGCGGAGCGGCCGGTTCGAAACCCGTGCTCGCGGGGGTGGTGTCCGCCCCGGTCATCGGCTGCGGGCTGCCCGCGTGGGCCGCGGAATCGGTGGATCGATCGGTATCGGACATGGGTGCCTCCGTTTCGCCCCTCAACCCCGGCGTGGGCGCGGCGGTTCCATGGGGTTTGCTCCATCCGCGCGAGTCGGTAGAGCCGCGCCGACGCCAACAGGTAGAGGATCGTTACGTGACCGCAATCATCGACGTGCATGGCCGCCGCATCCTCGACAGCCGCGGCAATCCCACCGTGGAGGTGGACGTGCTGCTGGAAGACGGCAGCTTCGGCCGCGCCGCGGTGCCCTCGGGAGCCTCCACCGGCGCACACGAGGCGGTGGAGCGGCGCGATGGCGACAAGGATCGCTGGCTCGGTAAGGGCGTCGACGACGCTGTCGAGGCGGTGAACGAAGAGCTGGCCGAGCTGGTGGTCGGCATGGATGCCGAGGACCAGCGCGACATCGACCTTGCGATGATCGAGCTCGACGGGACGGAGAACAAGGGGCGGCTGGGCGCCAACGCGATCCTGGGTGTCAGCCTCGCCGCCGCCAAGGCGGCCGCGGACGCGCGCGGGCTGCCGCTCTACCGCTACATTGGCGGCGTCAACGCGCACGTGCTGCCGGTGCCAATGATGAACATCATCAACGGCGGCGAGCATGCCGACAACCCGATCGACTTCCAGGAATTCATGATCATGCCGGTCGGCGTGGACAGCCTGGCCGAAGCGGTGCGCTGCGGCTCCGAGATCTTCCACACGCTGAAGAAGGGTCTTTCGGAGAAGGGCCTCGCCACCGCGGTGGGCGACGAGGGCGGCTTCGCCCCGAACCTCGCCAGCACCACCGACGCGCTGGACTTCATCATGGCCTCGATCGAGCGGGCGGGGTACCGGCCGGGTGAGGACGTGATGCTGGCCCTCGACTGCGCCGCGACCGAGTTCTTCAAGAACGGCAAGTATGAGATCAGTGGTGAGGGCCTGTCGCTGGAGCCGCAGGCGATGGCGCAATATCTGGCCGATCTCGCCGGCCGCTACCCGATCCTGTCGATCGAGGACGGCATGGCCGAGGACGACTTCGAGGGCTGGAAGGCGCTGACCGACGCGATCGGCGACCGCGTGCAGCTGGTCGGCGACGACCTGTTCGTCACCAATCCCGAGCGGCTGGTGATGGGCATCGACAAGGGGCTCGCCAACTCGCTGCTGGTCAAGGTCAACCAGATCGGCACGCTGAGCGAGACGCTGGACGCGATCGCGGTGGCAGGCCGCGCCGGCTATACCGCGGTGATGTCGCACCGTTCGGGCGAGACCGAGGACGCCACCATCGCCGACCTCGCTGTCGCCACCAACTGCGGGCAGATCAAGACGGGCAGCCTCGCGCGGTCGGACCGGCTCGCCAAGTACAACCAGCTGATCCGCATCGAGGAGGAACTGGGCGACGTGAGCTATTACGCCGGACAGGACGTGCTTCGAACCCGTTGATTCATCTTGATTCGGGCGAGTCGTTGCGCGATGAGTCGGAAATGCCTCGCAAGGTCAAGCCAAAGGCTTCGAAAGCCGCCGTGTTCCTGCCGCTGCTCCGCCGCGCGGCGGGGCCGGCGGCGGCGATCGCGGTGATGGCGTTCTTCGGCGTCTATGCGGTGATGGGCACCAACGGCGCGCTCGCGTACGGCGACTACAAGCGGCAGCTGGTGAAGCGCGAGCGAGATTATGCCGCGCTGGACGCCAAGCGCGAGATGCTGCGCAACCGTGTGGCGCTGCTCGACCCGCGGCATGCCAATCCGGACCTCGTGGACGAATTGGTGCGGCGCGACCTCAACGTTGCGCACCCGGATGAAGTGATCGTTCCGCTGAAGTAGGCGGAATTCGGCAACATCCGTTCGCCCTGAGCGCAGTCGAGGCCTGACCTGAGCGCCTGCCTTGGCAGGCAGTCGAAGGGGGCAAGCGCTTCGCCTGCCAAGTGCTTCGACTTCGCTCAGCACGAACGGTTCAGAAGGGCGTTACACGGTTTCCGCCTACCGCCCCAAAAACGTCAGCAGGTCAGCGTTGAGCCGCTCGTTCGCCGTAACGGTCAGCCCGTGCGGCTCGCCGTCATATTCCACCAGCTGCGATCCCGCGATACCCTTGGCGGCGGCGCGGCCGGTTGCGTCGATCGGCACGGTTTCGTCGCCGGTGCCGTGAACCACCAGGGTGGGCACGCGAAAGGCGGGAAGGTCCGGACGGAAATCGGTGTGGCCGAAGGATTCGGCGCAGGCGAGGATCGGCTTCAGGCCCGCCTGCATGGCGACCTGCCATGCCCAGTCGAGCCGGCCGTCGCTCACCGGCGAGGTAACATAGCCGACGCCGTAGAATTGCTTGAAGAAGTTCTGGAAGAAGCCCGGCCGATCCTTGAGGATCCCCTCACCGATCTCGGCCAGCGCGGACGCGGGCACGCCGTCGGGGTTGTCGTCGGTCTTCAGCATGTAGGGCACGACCGACGACACCAAGGCCGCCGCGACGACGCCCTTGCCACCGTGCCGGCTCATGTAGCGCGCCACCTCGCCGCCGCCCATCGAGAAGCCGACCAGGGTCGCGTCCTGCGCGCCGGTCGCCTCGATCACGTCGGCAAGGTCGTCCGACAACGTGTCATAGTCATAGCCGCTCCACGGCTGCCCCGAACGGCCGAATCCGCGCCGGTCATAGGCGATGGTGCGGAAGCCGGCGTTGGCGAGCGCCATCGCGGTCTCGTCCCAGCTGTCCGACGAGAGCGGCCAGCCGTGGATGAGCACGACGGGACGGCCGGAGCCCCAGTCCTTGACGTAGAGATCGGTGCCGTCGCGCGTCTTGATATAGGGCATGGGAGCGTCCTGCTTTAGGGTGCGGCCGGTCAACGGCCGGCCTGCGCGCCCGTTCCGCTAACGCGATTGACGCAGCACCGGCACCTCGTCGCGCGTCTCGGTGAGCGAAGGCTCGCGGATCGAGGGGCGCAGGCGCGCGACGCTGCACAGGCCAGCGACCAGCGCGAGGCCGGCGGCGACCAAAGGCGGCACCCGGCCGTCACCCACGCCGAACGCCAGCAGCGCCGCCACCAGGGTGGCGCCGATCGTCTGCCCAGTGAGGCGCACGGTGGAGACCAGCCCGCCCGCCGCCGCCGCGCGCGCCTTGGGTGCGGAGCCGACGATCAGCCGTGCGTTGGGCGGCAGGAAGGTGCCAAAGCCCGAGCCGCACAGCGCCATCCTCCAGGCAACGTCGAACCAGCTCGGGTCCGCCGGCATGAACGCGATCAACAGTAGCGCGGTGATCGACACCGCCATACCGATTCCCCCGAGCAGCCCCGCCGGGATCCGATCCGACAGGAAGCCGGCGAGCGGCGCCACCACCATGTTGGTCACCGGCCAGGGCGCGATCGCCGCGCCGATCTCCGCGGTCGACCAGCCCGCCGACGCGAGGCGGAAGGGCATGGAGACGAGCAATGTCATGGAGGCGGTGAACGCAACGAGGCCGCCGAAGGCGGACAGCGCGAGCACCGGCCGGGCGAGCAGGTCCACCGGCAGGATCGGCGCCGCCGCGCCGAGCTCCCGCCGGGTGAAATAGACGCCGACCGCCACACCCGCGGCGACGATCGCGGCGGACACCACCGGGCTGTCGCCATGGACCATGCTTTCGAGCCCGCCGATCACCAGCCCGAACATCGCGGCGCACATCAGCGCGCCGAGCAGGTCGAAGTTTTCCACCCGCGGCCTGGGATCGGGCAAGGCGCGGCCGAGCAGCAGGCTGAACGCCGCAAAGGGCAGGGCGCTGGCGAACACCCAGGGCCACGGCGCCACCGCCAGCACCAATCCGCCGATCGTCGGCGCGATTGCGGCGGAGCTGGACACCACCACCGAGTTGATGCCGAGGCCGCGGCCGAGCTGCCTTGCCGGATAGGTCTGGCGGATCAGCGCCGAGGCGACGCTGAGCACGCCCGCCGCGCCGATCGCCTGCACCGCGCGAACGATCAACAGGAAGGGTAGGCTGCGCGCGAAAAAGCACAGCAAGGTCGCGCCGGCGAACAGCAGCTGGCCCCATTGATAGGTGCGCTTGAGGCCGATCCGCTCGCCCAGGCCAGCCAGGGGAAGGAGCAGCATCACCAGGGTCACCTGGTAGATGGTGACGATCGACACCACCGAGCTCTGGGCGACACGGAGGTCGCGGGCGATGGTGGGAAGCGCGACATTGGCGACGCCGCCATCGATGATCACCAGCGCCGATCCGAAGGAGAGCGCCGCCACCGCCTGGTAGCGGCGCGGGGTGGGGAGGCCGTCGGTCATCCGGGTCTGGGACACCCGTGGCGCCCGAATGTCAAAGCGTCGCAGCGGATTGCGTGCGCCGGGACGCGCTGCCACACGACACACATGCTTCGCTTCCTGCCGCTCGCCCTTGTCGCCGCGCCGCTCCTCGCGCAATCGGCGCCGATGACAGACGATCCCTACATCTGGTTGGAGGACAAGGACGGCGCCAAGGCGCTGGCCTGGGTGGAGGCGGAGAATGCCCGCACGCTGCCGCGCCTCCAAAACGATCCCCGCTACAAGACCTTCTACGCCGAGGCCTTCGCCATCGCGTCCGCGCAGGACCGCATCCCGATGCCCGAACTGATCGGCGGCAAGGTGACCAACCTGTGGCGCGACGAGGCGCACCCGCAAGGCATCTGGCGCCGGACCACCGCCGAGAGCTACGCCTCCGAGAACCCGCAATGGACCACGCTGATCGACCTCGACGCGCTGTCGAAGGCGGAAGGCAAGAAGTGGGTGTGGAAAGGCGTCACCTGCCTCAAGCCCGACGAGCGGCGCTGTCTGGTTGCGCTGTCCGAGGGCGGTGAGGATGCCACCACTCTTCGCGAGTTCGATCTGGAGGCGGGCCGCTTTGTCACTGACGGTTTTGTGCTGCCCACCTCCAAGCAGGAGGTGGACTGGATCGACGCCGACACGCTGATCGTGTCGCGTGACTGGGGGCCGGGCACGCTCACCAAGTCCACCTATCCGTTCGTGGTCAAGCTGGTGAAGCGCGGCCAGCCGCTGGCGCAGGCGGAGGAGATCCACCGCGGCACGCCCGACGATATCGGCACCGGCGGCGCGGTGCTGCTCGACGGCAAGGGCAATCGTGCAGTGGTGGTGTCAACCGCCAGGACGTTCTTTGAGAGCGAATATGCGCTGTGGACGCCGCAGGGGCTGAAACCGCTGCCACTGCCTGCCAAATCCGACATTGCGGGGCTGATCGACGGACGGCTGGTGGTGCGCACCAGCGAGGCGTGGCGCGGCATGCCGGAAGGCGCGCTGATCGCGGTGCCGCTCGCCACCGCAAGCGCGACGGATGCCAAGCCCGAGCTGATCTTCGCGCCCGGCCCGCGCCAGTCGGTCGAGCGCGGCGTGGCGGTGACGCATGGAGCGGTGGTCGCGGCGGTGTACGACAATGTCCGCGGGCGGGTGATGGCCTTCACGCCGGGCGCGGGCGGCTGGACGGCGCGCACGCTGGCGCTGCCCGACAATCTCTCCACCGAGCTGGTCAGCTTCAGCGAGGAGGACGGGCGCGGCTATGTCGCGGTGACCGGCTTCACGACGCCGACGCGGCTGCTCGCGGTGGACCTGTCGAAGGAGGCGGCGCCCGCGACCGTCAAGACCAGCCCGGCGCGCTTCGACGCCACCGGGCTCGTCGTCGAACAGTTCGAGGCGGCGTCGAGCGACGGCACCAAGATTCCGTATTTCGTCGTCCACCGGAAGGATGCGCCGCTCGACGGGACCACACCGACGCTGATGACCGCCTATGGCGGCTTCCAGGTGTCGCGCACGCCCTATTATTCGGGCGTGACCGGCAAGCTGTGGCTGGAGCGCGGCGGCGCCTTCGTGCTCGCCAACATCCGCGGCGGCGGCGAGTTCGGGCCCAAGTGGCACGAGGCGGGGCGCAAGACCAAGCGGCAGATCATCTACGACGATTTCGCCGGCGTCGCGCGCGACCTGTTCGCGCGGAAGATCACCAGCGCCAAGAAGCTCGGCATCTTCGGCGGCTCCAACGGCGGCCTGCTGATGGGCGTGGAAATGACCCAGCATCCCGAGCTCTGGGGCGCGGTGACGATCGCGGTGCCGCTGCTCGACATGCTCCGCTACGAGCAGATGGCCGCGGGCGCCTCCTGGGTGGACGAATATGGCAGCGCCTCGGTGCCCGCCGAGCGCGCGTTCCTGGCCAGGATCTCGCCCTATGCGAACCTGAACCGCGGCGTCGCCTATCCCGAACCCTATATCTGGACCACCACCAAGGACGACCGTGTCGGCCCGCAGCAGGCGCGCAAGTTCGCGGCGCGGATGAAGGAATACGGGCTGCCGTACCTGTTCTACGAGGATACGGCGGGCGGCCATTCGGGCGATGCCGACATCGCGCAGGGGGCGCGGTTGCAGGCGTTGCAGGCGGTGTATTTCACGCAGAAGCTGGTGGACGGAAAGTAGGGGGCAACCTCCGTTCAGCCTGAGCGAAGTCGAAGGCCCCACGTTGGGGCTTGTGCTTCGACTTCGCTCAGCACGAACGGGTATGGGATTGCCTCACCCCGCCAGCGCCTTCGCCAGCTGATCCTTGTTCATCTTCGACCGGCCGGGCACGTCGCGCTTCTTCGCCTCGGCGTAGAGCTCCGCCTTGGTGCGGTGGTCGCGGTACTTGCGGGTCTTGTCCGCCACGTTCTTGGGCTGCGCGGAGTGCTGCTTGCCCTTTCGGGTGTCCGCGCGCTTCTTTGCGGTGGTGCGCTTGTATTCCTCGTCCGACAGCGCCTCGCGCGCCTTCCTGGGCAGGTAGCGCTCGCCGGTGTCGCCGCTCTCCTTGCCGGATTTGGTGCCCCAATCCTCCTCGGTCCATTGGTGGAGCGAGTTGTCTTCGTCCTTCTCGCCTTTGTAGCCGCCGCCGCGCTTCTTGTATTCGGCGACCGCCATCTGCGCCTTGCGCGCGGACCATTGACCCTTCTTGCCGCCCTTGGACCCGGCGGTCACCTCGTCCTTCACCTCCTCCCAGAGCTTGGGATCGGTCTTTTCGGCGGTCTCGCTCATCACTGTCGCTCCGGCATGTCCCGATGCGGAACCGCTGAGTTGCCGAATCGGTTCTTGCTGCGATGCAGCAGACCGGCCATGATGAGATGATGAAGCTCAACACCGAGGAAGATCGCGTCCTCGCACAGCCGGCGCCCGGCGCCGCGCCGGTGATCCTGGAAGCGATCGTGAAGCGCATGGCGGTTGCCGCCAGCTACAACCGCGGCGAGGTCGTGCTGGCCCCGCACATCCTCTACACGCGTCATGGCGAGCTCTACGTCGATGCGCTCACCATCGAGCGCGACGGCAAGCCGCCGCGCGAGCCCAAGGTGGGTGCGTTCAAGCTCGCCGGACTCAATCCCCTGCGGATCACCGCGCGCCGCTTCGAGCCGAGCCCGCTGTTCGACGCCGCCGACGCCCGCTATGAGGGCGAGACTTTGATGGCGATCTGACACGCGCGTGACGGGGGTGGGGGAGTGAAAAGGCTGGCACTGGCGATCGCGGCGGTGGCCGCGGCCTCGCTCTCCGGATGCGTTCCCGAACTCGGCCGCAAGACGCTGGCGGCGCCGGCGCCGGTGTTCGATCCCGTCGCCTTCTTCGTCGGCCGCACCCAGGCGACCGGCACGCTCCACCGCGTGCTCAGCCGTCCCAAGCAGGTGGTGATCGAATCGACCGGCCGTGCCGCCGAGGACCGGCTGATGCTCACCCAGCGCATCCTGGTCGCGGGCGAGGCGCCCGAGCTGCGCACCTGGACGCTCCGGCAGGTGAAGCCCGGCCGCTGGATCGGCACGCTCACCGGATCGGACAAGCCGGTGATCATGCAGGTCCGCGGCAACACGCTGGCGGTCCGCTACAAGATCGATCCCGGCCTCACTGTGCGCCAGTGGCTGTACCTGCGCCCCGACGGCAGCGTCGAGAGCCGGACGCTGACCATGGAGCTGGACATGGACGTGTCGCGGATGGAGCTGACGTTCCGGCGCGTGTGAGCGCAGGGGCGCCGCTTTACCCGTCATTGCTTCGCTGCGCTCGCAATGACGTTTGCGCACGGAGATCTACAACGCCGTGCGCACGTCCAGCAGCTCCGGGAAGAAACGCTGCTCCACCACCCTCGCGAGGTACGGCACGCCCGCCGTCCCGCCGGTACCGCGCTTGAAGCCGATCACGCGCTCCACCGTCTTGAGATGGCCGAAGCGCCAGAGCTGGAAATGATATTCCAGATCGACCAATTTCTCGGCCAGTTCGTACAGGTCCCAATAGCGTTCCGGCTCGGCATAGACCGCCGCCCATGCCGCTTCGACGCCGGGAGAGGGCGGCGCCACCTGCGCCCAGTCGCGCTCCAGCCGGTCCGCCGGCACCGCCAGGCCGTGGCGGGCGAGCAGGCGCAGCGCCTCGTCGTACAGGCTGGGCCGCGCGAGTTCCGCCTCCAGCGTGTTCGCGACCTCGGGTTCGTCGCCGAACTGCGCCACCATCGCCGGGTTGCGGTTGCCGAGCAGGAATTCCAGCCGGCGGTACTGGTCCGACTGGAAGCCCGAGCTGGAGCCGAGCGACGCGCGCATCCGGCGATAGTCCGCGGGGGTCATGGTGGCGAGCACCTCCCAGCTCTGGATCAGCTGCGCCTGGATGCGGCTGACCCGCGCCATCATCTTGAGCGCGGGGGCGAGATCGTCGGCGGCGATCGCGTCTCGCGCGGCGACCAGCTCGTGCAGGCACAATTTCATCCACAGTTCGCTGGCCTGATGGATGGTGACGAACAGCAGCTCGTCATGCGTATCGCTGAGCGGCGTCTGAAGCGCGAGCAGCTCGGGCAGGCGCAGGTAGCTGCGATAGGTGATCGTCGACATGCCGCCCGGCTAGCACCTTTCGTCAGCCCGCGCTTGCGTGCGGAGCCGATTCGAGCATAACAGGAGTTACGGACAGCCGCATCCGAGCGGCAGCGGGGAGAGGATGATGCTGAAGACGCGTTTCACCGAGGCGTTCGGGGTCGAGTATCCGATCGCGCAGGGCGGCATGCAATGGGTCGGCAAGGCGCAGCTGGTCGCCGCGGTCGCCAATGCCGGTGCATTGGGCTTCGTCACCGCACTTACCCAGCCGACCCCCGAGGACCTGGCCAAGGAGATCCAGCGGACCAAGGACCTCACCGACAAGCCGTTCGGCGTCAACCTCACCATCCTGCCGACGATCACCCCGCCGCCCTATGCCGAATATCGCCGCGCGATCACCGAGGGCGGGATCAAGGTGGTCGAGACTGCCGGCTACAAGCCGCAGGAGCATGTCGACGACTTCAAGGCGCATGGCATCAAGGTAATCCACAAATGCACCGCGGTCCGCCACGCGCTCTCTGCCGAGCGGATGGGGGTGGACGCGATCTCGATCGACGGCTTCGAATGCGCGGGCCATCCGGGCGAGGACGACATTCCCGGGCTGATCCTGATTCCTGCGGCGGCGAACAAGGTGAAGGTGCCGATGCTGGCCAGCGGCGGCTTCGCGGACGGCCGCGGGCTGGTCGCGGCGCTGGCGCTCGGCGCGGACGGGGTGAACATGGGCACCCGCTTCTGCGTGACGCAGGAGGCGCAGATCCCCGACAGCTTCAAGCAGCAGATGGTGGCCAACGACGAGCGCCAGACCGACCTGATCTTCCGCACGCTGCACAACACCGCACGCGTCATGAAGAACAAGGTCAGCCAGGAAGTGGTGCAGATCGAACGCGCGGGCGGGGCGGAGTTCAAGGACGTCCAGCACCTCGTCGCCGGCGCGCGGGGCCGATCGGCGATGGAGCGCGGCGATACCGAGGACGGCATCTGGTCCGCCGGCATGGTGCAGGGCCTGATCCACGACGTGCCGACGGTGAAGGAACTGGTCGACCGCATCGTCGCCGAGGCGGAGGAGATCATCGAGGGCCGGCTCCAGGCGATGGTGTCGCGCTACGCCGAGGCGGCGGAGTGAGCGAGGACGTGCTCTATGCGGTGGAGTGCGGCGTCGCGACGCTGACCCTCAACCGTCCCGAGCGGATGAACACCATCTCCGGGCCGATGCTCGACAGCCTCGCCGCGCTGCTGGTGCAGGCGGACCGCGACCCGGAGGTGCGCTGCGTGGTGCTCACGGGTACGGGACGCGCGTTCTGCGCGGGGCTGGACCTCAACGCCGCCACGTCCGGCGAGGGGATCGGGTCGAGCGGCGCGGCGATGAGCGCCACCATCGACCTGCGCGACACCCCGCCCACCGTGCTCCACGCGATGGACACGCCGGTGATCTGCGCGCTCAATGGCTCGGCCGCGGGCTATGGCATGGACCTCGCGATCGGCTGCGACATCCGCTTGATGGCGGAGGAGGCGAAGATGGCGCCCGCCTTCGTCAAGCGCGGCATCGTGCCCGAATCGGGCGGCACCTGGCTGCTGCCGCGGCTGCTCGGCTGGGCCAAGGCGGCGGAGATCATCTTCACGGGGCGGACGCTCGGCGCGGCGGAATGCCTGGAGCTGGGCCTCGCCAATGCGGTGGTGCCCGCCGCCGAGCTGCCCGCGCGGGCGGCGGCGATGGCGCGCGATATCGCCGCGAATGCGCCGCTGGCGGTGCAGGCCTCCAAGCGGATGATGCGCATGGGGCTGGACGAGCGCTTCGACACGCATGTCCAGCACGTCTACCTCCAGCTGCTGCCGCTGTTCCGGACGGAGGATTTCCGGGAGGGGATGGCCTCGTTCCTGGAGAAAAGGCCGGCAGCGTTCAAGGGGCGGTAGAATTCCTCCCACCTCCGTTCGTGCTGAGCCCTTCGGCTGGCTGGCGAGCCAGCCGCTCAGGACAGGCTGACGCATTGCGCCAGTGGAAGCACATGAGCGGGCGCAGCGCTTGCCCCCTTCGACTGCCTGCCCAGCAGGCGCTCAGGACAGGCTTCGACTTCGCTCAGGGCGAATGGATGTGGCCTATTCAGGTACCCGCAATGCCGCCGCCAGCGACGCCGTCGCACTCCCCCGCCGCGCGGGCTGCGGCTGCGAGGCATCCGGCGCCCAGCCGGTGAGCGTGACGATCTCGAACCGCTCGGTCACCCGCCCGTCCGCATCCCTGCGCGCCTCGAACGCCGCCGCCAACCGTGCCAGCGTCTCGCGCGACAGCGGCGCCACCTCGGCGAGCAGGTTGCCCGATCCGCTGCCGCGCACGTCGCTGAGCAGCCGCGCGAAGCTGGCGTAGCGCACGCTCAGCGGCTCGCCGTCCGCCACGGGCAGCGCGAAGCCGGCGCGGACGAGAAGGTCGCCCGCGGCGCGCACCTCGATCTGCGGGTGGAGCCGCGCCGCCGGGCGCTCGCCTTCCGCCTCGCGCAGGATCGCGCGGAGCGTGGCCAGCGATCCCGCGCCGAGGAACGCCGCCAGGAACAGTCCGTCGGGTCGCAGCGCGCGCCGTGCCAGCGCCAGCGCGCCGGGCAGGTCGTCCACCGTGTCGAGCACGCCCGCCGAGACCACCAGGTCGAAGCTTGCGTCCGCGAAGGGCAGCGCGTCCTCGTCCGCCTGCACCCCGCCCGCCATGTTGGCGAAGCGGTGCCCCGCGTCCACTCGCGCCGCGCGGGTGCCGGGCGGAAAAGGGAAGCTGCCGTCGAAACAGCCGAGGTCAAGCGCATCGGCGAAGCTGCGCTTCACGCTCGCCAGCCGCTCGGCCAGCCCATCCACCATCGCCGCGCGGAGGAAATCATGGTCGCCGAAGCCGGGCGCGATGCGGTCGCGCTGCCGGCGGCGGCGCGTGCGGCTGAAGATGGGCTGCATCGCGCCCTTGTGCCCGCCGCAATCGCCCGCGACAACAGCCGCATGGGGTGGGCGGGGCAGGCGATCGGAGCGGCCTTCGCGCTGGCGCTGCCGCCGCGCTGCGGGGGCTGCGGCGGCGTGGTGGGGCAGCCGCATGCCTTTTGCCCGGCGTGCTGGCGCTCGCTGCGGTTCCTCGGCACTCCCTGCTGTGCCGCCTGCGGCGTGCCGTTCGCGTTCGATCGCGGGGCGGGCGCGCGTTGCGGCGAATGCCTCGCCACCCCGCCGCGCCATGCCGGCATCCACGCTGCGGTCGCCTATGGCGAGGTCGCGCGCGATCTGGTGCTGCGCTTGAAGCACGGGCGGCGGATCGGGCTGGCGGAGTCGATGGCGCGGCTGATGCTTCGCCGCATGCCGCCGGGCGCCGACCTGCTCGTGCCCGTGCCGCTGCACCGCTGGCGGATCTGGTCGCGCGGGTTCAACCAGTCGCTGCTGATCGCCGAGGCGCTTGCCAGGGCTTCCGGCATTCCGGTCGAGCGCGCCGCGCTGCTCCGCCCGCGCGCGACGCCGATGCTGCGCGGGCTCGGCCGGCGCGAGCGGGCGAAGGCCGTCGCTGGCGTGTTCACGGTGGCGCCCGATCGGAAGGCTGCGCTCAAGGGCCGACACGTCGTTCTGGTCGACGATGTCCACACCAGCGGCGCCACCACGGATGCGTGCACGCGCGTGCTGCTCAGGGCAGGCGCGGCCAAGGTCTCCATACTGGTCTGGGCGCGCGTGCTCGATGACGCGGACGATTGACAAGCCTGCCCCGTGACCACACCTCCCCCCAATGGCTAAGGTCGAGATCTACACCAAGGCGTTCTGCCCTTATTGCAGCCGCGCGATGCGCCTCCTCGCCGGCAAGGGCGTCGAGCCGGTCGAGTATGACATCACCATGGGCGGGCCGCAGCGGCAGGAGATGATCCAGCGCGCCAACGGCCGCACCACCGTGCCGCAGGTGTTCATCGACGGTCGCCACATCGGCGGCTCGGACGATCTCGCCGCGCTCGACGCGCAGGGCGGACTGGACCCGCTGCTCGCCGCATGAAGGCGGCGCTGTTGCAGATGACGAGCGGGATTGATCCCGCCGCCAATGCACGCGTGCTGACCGATGCGATCGCGGAGGCTGCGGCCGGCGGCGCGGCGATGCTGTTCACGCCCGAGATGTCGGGCCTGCTGGACCGGGATCGCAGGCGTGCCGATGCCGCGATCGTGACGGAGGAGGAGGATCGGGTTCTCGCGGCGGTGCGAGAGGCGGCGGCGAAGGCAGGCCTTTGGGTCCATCTCGGCTCGCTCGCACTGCGCCGCCCGGATGGCCGCTACGTCAATCGCGGCTTCGTGATCGACGGGACGGCGGCGATCCGCGCCAGCTACGACAAGCTCCACCTGTTCGACGTTGATCTCCCCACCGGCGAGTCGTGGCGCGAATCCGCCGCATACGCCCCCGGCGAGCGTGCGGTGGTGGTGGATACGCCGCTCGGTCGCCTCGGTCTCGCCATCTGCTACGACCTGCGCTTCCCCGGGTTGTTCCAGGCGCTGAGCGATGCCGGTGCGACGATCCTTAGCGTCCCCGCCGCCTTCACCCGCCCGACCGGCGCGGCACACTGGCATGTCCTGCTCCGTGCCCGTGCGATCGAGAACGCCGCCTTCGTGATCGCCGCCGCCCAGACCGGCGAGCATCAGGACGGCCGCACCACCTTCGGCCATTCGCTGGCGATCGGCCCATGGGGCGAGGTGCTGCTCGATATGGGCGAAGCGGCGGCCCTCGCTTTCGTCGACCTGCCCGACGATGCCGTTACCGCCGCCCGCGCGCGTGTTCCCGTGATCGCGCACCGCCGCGCCATCCCGCCGGTCGAGGCATCGTGATCGTCTTCGACCTGCGTTGCGGCACCGGCCACGTCTTCGAGGCATGGTTCGGCTCGTCGGGCGATTATGACGACCAGGTCGCGCGCGGGCTGGTCGACTGCCCGGTCTGCGGCTCCAGCGAGGTCGGCAAGGCGGTCATGGCGCCGCGGGTCGGCAGCGGCGAGCGCAGGGGAGACGTCTCGCCCGTTGAAGCCAAGGCGATGCTCCGCGCACTCGCCGCCGCGCAGGGGGAGGCGCTCAAGAACTCGCGCTGGGTCGGCCGCCGCTTCGCCGAGGAAGCGCGCGCCATCCACGCCGGCGAGCGCACGGGGGAGACGATCCACGGCCAGGCGACGCCGGCGGAGGCCAAGGCGCTGATCGACGACGGCGTTCCCGTTGCCCCCCTGCCGCTGCCGGTCGCTCCGCCGGAAAGCACGCACTGAGTTGACCCGACTCAGCCCCGCGCGTAGCGCTCCGCCGCGCGCCCCCGTAGCTCAGCAGGATAGAGCGACGGTTTCCTAAACCGCAGGTCGTGAGTTCGAATCTCGCCGGGGGCGCCATTTCGGTTCAAAGGCACGAACGCCTAGCACCGCCGCCTCTACGCCAGAGGCGGCGGTTAGCGTTCGGAGCAATTCGCTCCGCAGCCCGCGGATGCGGACCTCTTTCCGGCTCACGACTTCCACCCGCTGCGCAACCGCGCGAACCCGATCGCGGGCGAACGTCCCGTCGCCGTTCCGCAGCTTCTTTTTCAGGGCAGCCGCGAAGGCGCGCAGGCTCTCGGGCGTGATTGCCGGGCCGATCTTCACGATATGCGCCAAGGCTCGCTCGGAGTCGCCCTTGGCCTGGTCGCGCGTCGCGGTCAGCTCGGCGATGCGATCCTTGAGCGACGGGTCGCTCACGTCGATGACGCCGTTCTCGATCGCATCATAGAGACGCTTGAGCTTCGCTTCCGCCTCGGTCGCGCGCCGCTCAAGATCGGCGACATGCTCGCGGCGCTGGTTCACCCACTCGTCGCGGCGTTCGAGGATCTGATCCATCAGAGCTTCGAGACGCGCCGGGTCGAGCAGCCGCGCTTCGAGATGATCGACCACGGCCTCATTGAGCCGGTCCATCGGCACGGTGATGCCCGGACAGCCGGTCGCACCCTGCCGCGCCTTGGTCGAGCACGTATAGTAGCGATATTCGCGGCCGACGCTGCTGGTGCCGGTGCGCAGCGTCATCGCTCCGCCGCAGCATGCGCAGAAGCAGATGCCGGTGAGCAGCGTCGGGCCGCCCACCGCCATCGGCGCCATCATCTTGGGGCTGCGCGCCTTGAGCGAGCGTTGCACGGCCTCGAACTCCGCTTCCGAGACGATCGCCGGCACTTCCATGACGGCGTGCTCGCTCTCGGGCTTCGGCGTCTTCGTCTTGTGATCGCGCGTGTTGAAGCGGTGCTGCCCGATATAGGTCGTGCGGGTGAGCACCTGATGCACCGCGCCCAAGCCCCAGCGCCCGCCGTCGCGGGTGCGGATGTTGTTCTCGTTGAGCCAGGCGGCGATCGACTTGAGGCCCATCGGCCCTTTGTTATCGACGCCGTTCAATGCCATGCGGTAGATGCGCCGCACCGTCTCGGCCTGGATCGGGTCGATTTCCAGCTTCTTCTTGATCTTCGCGCCGCGCTCCCCTGCCGCAACCACGCGATAGCCGATCGGCGCACGCGCGCCGTTCCAGAAGCCTTGCCGGGCATTCTCCTTCATGGCTCGCAGCGTGTGCTTGCCGTTCTCCTTCGACTGATACTCGTCGAACAGCGTCATGATCTGGCGCATCATCACGCTCATCGGATCATCGCCCAAGTCCTGCGTGATCGAGATCAGCCGCACGCCATTCTTCGCCAGCTTGCGGACGTAGAACTCGAACTGGAACTGGTCGCGAAAGAACCGCGAGAAGCTATGGACGAGGATCACATTGAACGGCGACGGCTTGGTCATCGCCGCATCGATCATGGCCTGGAAGGCAGGTCGGCGATCGTCGGTCGCGGTGTTCCCCGGCTCGACAAACTCCGCCGCGACCTCCCAGCCGCGCGACAGGCAATAGCCTTCGATCTGGCGGCGCTGATCGGGAATCGATAGGTCGCTCTCCGCCTGTCGGCCGGTCGAGACCCGCAGGTAGAGCGCAGCGCGGGCGGTCGCTACGACCGGCGCCTCATCCTCATTTCGCTGCAAGGCGGCGCTGGTCATGACGCTTCACTCCTCACTTCACGGCAGCGGTCCGAACAGCTTGTCCAGCTCGTGCCGCATATGGCCTTCGATCGCGCGCAACTCGGCGTCGCCGATCGGTACTTGCTCCGGCCAGTCGTCGGTGACGACGATTGGCCCATCATCTTCGCGCGGCCGGCGCGAAGCCCGGCGCGGCGCGACGCGGTTGGTGTAGTCATGCAAGTCATCCGGGCATTCGGCCCAGCGGCGAGGCGTGCGGCGGCGGAGCTTGCGAGGAAGGGCCATAGCGGCAGGCTGCCGCCTGACCGCATCCCACGCAAAGCCTCTCGCGGGGCGAAGCGCAGATAGGGGCGCACGGCGGCGGGCGTCATGCTTCGCCCCAGGGATCGACGACTGTGATCCCGCACCCGGTGAAGTCGCGGACGTTGCGAGTCGCCAGCCGCGCGCCGCGCGAGCGCACGATCGCGGCAATCTGCGCGTCGATTTGGCTGATCGGCTTGCCGCCCTGTTTCCGCCCGGCGGCAATCTCAGGATAGACAAGTGCCGCGTCGGTATCGAACGGCAGCACGCGGCCCGCGAAATCGACCTCGAACATAGGACGCGCGGCCGCCAGCAGGTCATCGCGACGGCGTCCCTCGGGAAGCAGCGCCAGACCGTAGAAGATTTCCGCCTGCGTCAGCGTCGTCGTGAAGACGCCCGCCATCGGCTGCTCGGCGATCCACGCCATGACCCTCGGGTCAGGCTCACGCCGCATCAGCTCGGAAATGACATTGGTGTCGAGGACGATCATTCGCCGAAGTCCACCGCCCGGATCGGCTCACGGGGAAGGTCGGGCAGATCGACGCCGCCCAAGGCGCCGAAGCGTTCATGGATGGCCTGGCCCAAATTGCGAGGTCGCGGGATTTCGGTCGAGAGTGCCGAACGCAGGATGTCGCGGGCCTCGTCTTCCATCGACCGCCCGTGCATCGCCGCACGCAGACGAAGACGATTTTTGATCGCATCGTCGATGTTTCGGATCGTCATGACCGCCATGTGCGCCTCCATAAGTCAATGACTTCATATTAGTCGATGACGCCGGAAAAAGCAAGGCAAGGGTTGGCGCCTCCCTGCGGGACCGCCGCTCTATCTCCGCTGCACTTCGACCGAGCCCCTGGCGGGTCTCGGTAGGGTGGGCGCGAGACGCCTCTTTCGAGGACGCCCCAGCGCCTCCCC
>NZ_JBELLZ010000067.1:0-19871 GCF_042096255.1 Sphingomonas sp.
GAGTAACGCCCGTGCGCAGACCGCGATCACCGCGGACGGCCGCCAGATCGGTACGATCACCGGAGTCGAAATCGTTCGCTTCCATGGCGGGGCGGGGGGCGACGCGATCATCGGTGGAAGGCTGGGCGACATGCTCGCGGGGGGTATGGGCGACGACATCCTGACCGGTGGCGAGGGCGGGGACCGGATCGTCGGGGGTGGCGGCGACGACCGGCTGGACGGCGGCGTCGGCTTCGATGTGGTCAGCTATGAGGATGCGCATGCGGGGGTGACGGTGGACCTGCGGCGCGCCGGAAGCGCGCAGGACACCGGAGGGGCAGGAAAGGACACGCTGGCCGGCTTCGAGCAGGTCGACGGATCCCTTCACAGCGACCTGCTGATCGGCAGCGACGGCGCCGATTTCCTGAGCGGCGGCGCGGGCGGTAACGATCGCTTGATGGGCGGTGACGGGGCTGATTCCTTCTACCAATACCGGCCCGGCGGCACCGTGAGTGCCACGCGAATCTTTGGTGGCGCTGGTGACGACGTGGCGACGATGGCGGGCGCGGCGGGCGCGCGCGACCGTTTCACCTTCAATGGCGGTGCCGATGCGGATGCGGCGCACGTCAGCGGCGCGGGCCGTTTCGAACTGAGCCTGGGCAGCGGTGAGGATCTGGCCGGCATCACGCTGGGCGCCGCGAGCGTGCGTGTGGTGCTGGGCGGCGGCGTCGACACGGTAAGGCTGGAGACCGCCGCGGCGCTGTCGCCACGCTGGTCGGTGCCGGTGATCGCGGACTTCGCTGCTGGCGACAATGGTGACCGGATCGACCTGCGCGCCTTCCTGACGGCGGAAGCGGTGGGCTTTGCGGCGGGAAGTGATCCCTTTACCGGCCATGCGCGCCTGAACTCCGTAGGAGCCGACACGCTGATCGAGATCGACCGCGACGCCGGCGGCAGCGCCTTCGGCTTCGAGGCGGTGCTGCGGCTGGAGGATACCGCTTTGGCGGACCTTACCGCCTTCAACTTCGGCGGTTTCGACCCGATTGCGATCGGCGCCCCCGCCTGATCCGCGCCGCCACCGCTCAGCCGCGCGTGCGTGCCTGGCGATAGGTGCCGAGCACGCGCACCCATTTGGAATGGAAGCCCAGTTCCTCCATCGCCCGGTCAAAGGCGGGATCGCCCGGCTTGCCTTCGACGTCGCAGTAGAATTCGGTCGCAGCAAAGCTGGCACGGTGCTGGTAGCTTTCCAGCTTGGTCATGTTGACGCCGTTGGTGGCGAAGCCGCCCATCGCCTTGTAGAGTGCGGCGGGCACGTTGCGCACCTCGAAGATGAAGGTGGTCATCCACGGCCCGTCACCCACTGGCGGGCGCCCGCCGCGGGCCAGCACCACGAAGCGGGTGGTGTTGTGCTCGGCATCGGCGATGTCGGACGCGAGCAGGTTCAGGCCGTAGAGCGCGGCAGCGGCGGGCGGCGCCAGTGCTGCGAGCGAAGGATCGTCCCGCTCCGCCACCACTGCCGCGGCACCCGCGGTATCAGGATAGGCGAGCGGGCGGATGCCGTGCGCCTTCAGCCAGTGGCGGCATTGGCCCAGCGCCTGCGGATGGCTCATCGCCTCGCGCACCTGGTCGCGCGTGCCCGGCCCCATCAGCGCGTGGCGGATCGGCAGGAAGTGCTCGCCGGTTATGACCAGTCCCGATTCGGGCAGCAGGAAGTGGATGTCCGCCACGCGCCCGTGCAGCGAGTTCTCGATTGGGATCATCGCGCAATCAGCCTGACCGGACTTCACCGCGTCTATCGCATCGTCGAACGAGAAGCAGGGCAGGGGCAGAGCCTCCGGGAACGCCTCCCCGACCGCGACATAGCTGTTCGCACCCGGCGCGCCCTGGAAGGAAACCGCGCGGCCCGGTTCCCGGGCGGCCGCGTCGGACATGGCGGCCACCAGAGGGCGGGCGGGAGCGGCGTAATCTTCGGTCATCGACCGGGCGTTACGGAGGGAGACCCGACGCCTCAAGCGTGCTTGCGGCGGTCGAATCCCTTTTCTATGGGATGCCATCCGGTTTCAGGGGCATAAGACAGAATATGGACGATCGGACGAACACGATTGCCGGCTGGGTGCTGGCAGGCTGCGGCGCGGCGCTGGGCCTGTCAATCGTGGGCGGGATGATCTTCCATGGCGAGCGGCCCGAGAAAATGGGCTATGTGATCGAAGGCGTCGAGGAAGAGGGCGCCGGCGGCGCCGCTGCTGAGGTGCCGATCGCCAGCCTGCTCGGTAGCGCCGACGCCGCCAAGGGCGCCGAGGTGTTCAAGAAGTGCGCGGCTTGCCACACCGTGAACCAGGGCGGCGCCAACGGCGTGGGCCCCAACCTTTACGCCACGATGGGCGAGGCGCTGGCAGCCGGCAAGGGAGGCTTCGCCTTCTCCGATGCGCTCAAGAAGGTGGGCGGCACCTGGGACTGGGAGAAGATGAACGCCTGGCTGACCAGCCCGCGCAAATTCGCCCCCGGCACCAAGATGACCTTCGCGGGCCTTTCCAACCCGCAGGACCGCGCCAATGTGATCCTGTACCTGAACCAGCAGGGATCGAACCTGCCGCTGCCGGCGGCGCCAGCAGCGGGCGCGTCGCCGGCCGAAGGTGGCGCGGCCCCGGGCGGCGATGGCGCTGCGCCGGGCGCGGCCAATGCGGTGGACGCGGTAGAAAGCGATGTGCGCGGCGCGACCGGCGACATCGCCAACACCGGTACGCCGGCAAGTGGCGCGCCTTCGGTGGATCCAAATGCGGCACGCGAGGCGGCAGGCCGGGGGAACTGAGCCCGGAGTGCGGGCAGACATATGGTGCCGCTCCGGCGAGACCTTATCGGCGCGAGGGCAGGCAGAATGCTATTCCTCGAAGAGCGGGCGGGTCACGCCATCGTGATGCGTAGCGCGAGCGTAGCAAGCGTGATCAGCAATACGGGTAGGGTGAGTTTCGCCCCGATACTGAAGTAACGGCCCCATCCGATCCGGACACCCTTCTGGCCCAGAACATGGAGCCAAAGCAGCGTCGCAAGCGAGCCGATCGGTGTAAGCTTCGGACCGAGATCGCAACCGATGATGTTGGCGTAGATCATCGCCTCCTTCACCGTTCCAGTCGCAGGGGTCGCGTCGATCGATAGCGCGCCGACCAGCACGGTCGGCATGTTGTTCATCACGGACGACAGGAAGGCAGCGACGACGCCCGTTCCCAGTGCCGCTGCCCACACATCGCCTTGCGCCATGTGCCCTAGGAGCGCCGCGAGGTGATCCGTCAATCCCGCGTTCCGCAAGCCATAGACGACAAGGTACATGCCGAGCGAGAAGATCACGACCTGCCATGGCGCACCCCGGACCACCTTGCCCGTGTCGATCATCTGGCCCCGGTTGGCTACGATCAGGAGAGCGATCGCACCCGCCGCAGCGACGGCGCTGATCGGTATGCCAAGCGGTTCGAGCAGGAAGAAGCCGGCGAGAAGAAATCCGAGGACAACCCATCCGGCGCGGACGGTCGCGACGTCCCGGATCGCGGCACGCGGCGCGCGGAGCGCCCGCAGGTCATAGTATCTCGGTATGTCACGTCGGAAGAACAGCAGCAGTACGCCCAGCGTCGCAGCGATCGACACCAGATCGACCGGCACCATCACGGCGGCAAACTCACCGAAGCCAATGTTGAAGAAATCAGCCGACACGATGTTGACCAGATTCGAAACGACGAGCGGCAGACTGGCCGTATCTGCGACAAATCCTGCCGCCATGACGAACGCGAGGGTCGCTCGCTCGTCGAAGTCGAGCGCTCGGAGCATGGCGACCACGATCGGAGTCAAGATCAGCGCCGCCCCATCGTTGGCAAACAACGCGGAAACCGCCGCGCCGAGCAGGACGATCAGAACGAAGAGGCGGTCACCATGCCCGTTTCCCCACCGCGCGATATGCAACGCCAGCCATTCGAAGAAGCCGGCATCATCAAGCAGCAGGCTGATGATGATGATCGCGACGAACGCCGTGGTGGCGTTCCAGACGATGCCCCACACCAAGGGTACGTCGGACAGCGTGACGACGCCCGCGAGCAGCGCCACGACGGCGCCGCCCATTGCGCTCCAGCCGATCCCGAGACCCCCGGGCTGCCAGATAACCAGGGTGATCGTGGCGATGAAGATCAGGGCGGCGAGCAGCATCAGCCTAGGCGACGGCCCAATGCATCGACCACCTGCTGACCATCTTCCTTGGCGAACGCGCCTTGCTGTCGCTTTGGCAGCAGATCGAGTACCAACTCGGAAGGCCGGCACAACTTCACGCCGAGCGGTGAAACCACGAGCGGCCGGTTGATAAGGATGGGATGCGCGATCATCGCGTCCACCAGGGCATCGGCTGACAAAGACAGGTCGTGTAGGCCCAGCTGTTCGTACGGGGTTCCCTTCTCGCGCAACAGTTGCCGTGGCGAGATTCCCGCGCGTCCGATCAGCTCGACCAGGAGAGCGCGAGACGGCGGAGTCTTGAGATATTCCATGACGTGCGGTTCAATTCCGGCATTGCGGATGAGGGCGAGGGTGTTGCGGGAGGTGCCGCACCCCGGATTGTGATAGAGGATGATATCGATTGCCATGGTGCTACCCCTCAGTTGCAGCGGGTAAGTTCGACCAGCAACGGCGCGCACAGTTGCGCATTGCCGGCGCAGCAATCCTTGACGAGAAAGACCGTCAGTGCGCCCAGGCCATCCAGATCGGCGCGGTAGATGATTGAACGGCCATGTCGTTCGGATCGGACCAAACCTGCCCGTGACAGGGTGCTGAGATGTGCCGACATCGTGTTTTGCGGTGCATGAAGTTGACGCGCTATCTCACCCGCGGCCAGCCCGGCGGGTTCGTGGTGTACCAGCAGGCGAAATACGTCGAGGCGCTTCTGTTGCGCGAGCGCGGCAAGCGCAACGAGAGCGGAACTATCATCCATATATCTGGAATACACGATATATGGATGAGGGCCAGCGGTAAAGTGACTCGGATTTGTATCGGACCCCCGCAGCATCGCGCGGGATGAAAGGCGATCGCTGAGCTACCTTAATGCGAACACATCCGCGACGATCGTGCGCGCGTCGGCATCGACGCGGTCATCGCAGGGGCTGTCATGGACAACCATAACGCGCGTGTTGCCTTTGGCGGTACGCCAGGCGGCGAGACCCTCGGGGTGGTCGCAGCCGCGGCCGAAGGGAAGGTCGAGGACGCGCTCGGGGCGGTGGAGGCGGACCTTGTGCGGGTCGCGCGCAGGGTCGGTCGCCCAACCGGACCAGCGATAGATCGCGCAGGGGCCGCTGAGACCGGTGGTGGGGCCGGCGAGGACGAGCAGGTCGTCGCCAAGTCGCTTGAGATCACGGATGCCGAGGCCCTCCATGGCGAGCAGGCGGCGGACCGGGCCATGTGCGATTGCCAGGGTACCGTCGTCCCGCACGGCGAGGTCGAGTTCGAGAAGCAGCGCGTGGGTGCCGATCACCGGGCCTCGCAGACCGAGCGCGACGCGGCTGCCGCAGACCGCGATCCCCTCGATGTCGAGCCCGCCCTCCTTCGCGGGGATGCGGGTGAATGGGGCGACCAGCGGATCGTCGGCGAGCGCGCGGGCGAGCGCATTGCCAGTGGCGTCCTGCGGGAGCATGCCGGCGCGGCGTTCCCCGTCGGCGGCGACGGGTGTCCAGCCATCCTTGTCCTCGATCAAGGGCAGGCGGGCGAGCAGGCAGCGCGCGCGGGTGTCCTTGAGGTCGGCGAGCGCATCAAGATCGATGCACTCGCCGGGCAGCTTCTCCGGCTTGGCACGGGTGCGTGCGTGGCTGCCGAGCACCCAAAGCCAGCCGTCGCCGACCGCCAGGCCCTCAATGTCCACTTCCGCGTCGGGATCGGCGAGTGGAAGCAGATTGGCAAGTTCGAAGCGGCGGTGCCCTGCCCATTCGCTTTGACCGCGGTGGGTGAGGCGGTCGATGCCACCATGTTCGTCGGCGCCGAGGAACAGCGAGCTGTCGATCCGCGCGGCGGCCGATAGGTTGCGCAGACCCTTGCGGGTCTTCGCCTCTCCGAAGCGGAGTAGCGCGGTCTTCTTGGGCCGGGCGGAGCGCGGCCAGGCATGCCAGGCGGACTGGGTCATGCCCGGCTCAATCGCCAGCGCGCGCCTTTGCTCCGGCCTGCCGCTTGCGGCCGCGCATCCTGCCGCCGCCGGCGCGGCGGGGGCGGGGACCCTTGCCGCCGCCGCGCAGGTCCTGAAGATCGAGCGCCATCTGGCGGAGCACCTCCGCGGTGATGCGGGCGACCGTGTCGACGCCGATCGGGGCGGCGGCGCTGGCATCCGGGTAGCGGCTGAAATCCTCGTCGAACAGCGTCGCCGCGTCGGGAAAGCGCGCCGCGCGGACCGCCTCGTTGCTGTCCCGGAAGCGATCGAAGAAGGCGCGGGCGGCCCCGCGCGCGGGCAGGCGCCCGTTCCCCTTGCCGAGTTCGGACAGGACGCGGACGATCTCGCCGCGGGTCGAGCCCTGCTGCACCTTGAGGTGCGGGTTGATCAGGCGGAGATATTCCTGGAACTCCGGGCGGAGCGATTCATTCGCGCGCTCGGGCCGGTGCTCGGGCGTGGGCAGGCCGGCGACATGACAGACGTCGTCGATGATCGAGCGGGCGACGAGGTCCTGCGGAAAGCGGCGCACGATCAGCCGTTCGGCACCGAACGCAGCGCCCCAGCGCGCGAGCAGCGCTTCGTAGTCATAGTAGAGCGTCTGCTCGGGCGAGCCGACCGGAAGGCTGGGGACCGGGCGACGGACCAGCAATTCGCGGCCGCTGGTACCCGCCTTGAGCAGGGTGGAATACAGGCTGACCGCGAGCTCGTCCTGGCGACGGAGATAGACGAGCACGTCCACCCGATCGAAATGGCGGGCGAGCAGGGCGCGCAGGCGCTCCACCTCCTCGGGCGCGTAGAGGCGGCTGTGGCAATGTTCGTTGGAGAAGAGGAAAACCTTGCCCGGGTTCGCCTCCACTTCCGTCGCGAGATCGGCCTCCAGCCGAGTGCGCAGCGCCTCGTGCTCCTCTGCGGTCCGCACGGTGAAAGCGAGCGCGGGAGAGGAGACCGCGTAGCTGAACAGCCGCGTGTGGTTCGGCGAGCCGGGCGCCTTGGCGTAGTGGAAACCGTGCGCGGCCAGCCAGTCGCGGTTGCGCGCGAGGAACTGCTGGATGCTGGTGGAGCCGGTCTTCTCGGTGCCGATGTGCAGGATTGCGCGTCGCGTCATCGGAAAGCTTCCAGCCGGAGGGGAGGGACCCCACGAGCCGGGGACGGGCGCCGGTATCACCGGCGCCCGCCGCATTCAATCGCCGGAGCGGACGTTACATCGACGGTGCGAGCTTGGTGTTGAGCACCCAGCCGACATTGTCGTTCTCGTCGGCGACCTCCCACCACAGGCCGTTCTTGTTGCCGGTGGGATAGACGATCGCGCCGGGCGGCAGCGTGCGGATCGCCTTGGCGGTGGCGAGCGCCGCAACGCGCATGGCGACCGGCGCCTGGGCGGTGAAGGTTTTGGTTGGCGCCGCCTGTGCGGTGCCCGCGTCGCCCGGTGTTACCAGGCCAAGCTCGTTCACCATCTTGGCATAGGCCTGGATGAAGGCGAGGGTGACGATGCGGCCGATATCGGTGTTGTCATACCCGCCGCCGACCGCGCCCAGGCCGCCGCCCAGGAAGCCGGTGCCGCCGCCCGCGCCGAAGCTGATGCTGTTCTTGGCGGCATAGCCGTCCGTCACCGCAATCGTCTCGGTGGTGCGCACGTTGGTGATCGACAGGACGGTGTTCGCCTCCATCTTGCGGCTGCCGATCCCGCCCGCCAGCGCGCCGAACCGGCCGCCGATCAGCCCGCCGATCGCGCCGCCCACGGCGCTGCCGCCCGAGTTGCGGTTGGCCGCCTGCACCTCGGCGACGAGGACATAGTCCGCCGCCTTGATCTGGCCCTGGCCGACGTTTGATCCGCGCTGAAGGCCGAGATCGCCGCCGATGCCACGCTCGAGCTGCGCGGCCTGGAGGCCCGAGCCGCGATCGACCAGGTTGAAGCAGCCCGAGCGCTGGATCAGCACCTTGAGCAGCTTCTGCGGCGGCGCCAGGCTGTACTGCGTCCAGCCCGAGGGATCGTCGCCGTCGACGACCGAGATGGTGCCGAGCTTGCGCACGCAGCGCGGCACGTCCTGCATCATCTGCGCTTGCGTCTTCTGCGTGCCCGAGGGCCGCGCCTGCGCATAGGCCCCGCTGCTCATCAGTGCTGCGACGCCGGCCGCGCCGAGCAATACTCCCCTGATCATTTCGAACTCCCCGTTGGACATCTCACGCGGCGGATGTGCCCCGCCTGCGACCCCGCGCGCGACGGTAGCACCGACGCCGCGGGCGATCCAGCGTCACGCGACGACGCTGGTGAGCATAAGGCTGCCGGTCATCAGGGCAGCGGCGAGGGAGAGGATGTGGTGGCGGTAGGTCATGATCGTGTTCCTGCGAAGTGATGGCGCGCCGGTAGCGGGTTGCGGCGGCGTGTCGCGCCGGGCGCGACGGGTGCGACCTCCGTGCGCCGAAGCCTTCGCAAGGCGCGACGTGCCTGCTAACGCGCGGCGATCATGGCGACCGACATCAGCAAGATCCGCAATTTCTCGATCATCGCGCACATCGACCACGGCAAGTCGACGCTCGCGGACCGGCTGATCCAGGCCACCGGCGGGCTCTCCGACCGGGAGATGAGCGAGCAAGTCCTTGATAACATGGAGATCGAGAAGGAGCGCGGCATCACCATCAAGGCGCAGACCGTGCGCCTGGAATGGAAGGGCCATGTCCTGAACCTGATGGACACGCCCGGCCACGTCGACTTCGCCTATGAGGTCAGCCGCAGCCTCGCCGCGTGCGAGGGCGCCCTCCTGGTGGTCGATGCGGCGCAGGGGGTGGAGGCGCAGACGCTCGCCAACGTCTATCAGTCGATCGAGCACGACCATGAGATCGTGCCGGTGATCAACAAGATCGACCTGCCCGCGGCCGAGCCCGAGAAGGTGCGCGCCGAGATCGAGGACGTGATCGGCCTGGACGCCAGCGGCGCGGTGCTGGCCAGCGCCAAGAGCGGCATCGGCATCACCGAGATCCTCGACGCGATCGTCGAACGCATCCCCGCACCCAAGGGAGACCCGGCCGCACCGCTCAAGGCGATGCTGGTCGATTCGTGGTACGACCCGTATCTGGGCGTCGTCATCCTCGTCCGCGTGATCGACGGCACGCTGCGGAAGGGCCAGCAGGTCACCTTCATGCAGGCGGGCACCCAGCATCTGGTGGACCGCGTCGGCTGTTTCCGCCCCAAGATCGAGCAGCTGACCGACCTTGGCCCCGGCGAGATCGGCTTCATCACCGCGCAGATCAAGGACGTGGCGCAGGCGCGCGTCGGCGACACGCTGACCGACGTGAAGCGCCCCGCCAAGGAGGCGCTGCCCGGCTTCAAGGAAGTGCAGCCGGTGGTGTTCTGCGGCCTGTTCCCGGTGGACGCCAACGACTTCGAGAAACTGCGCGAATCGATCAGCAAGCTGCGCCTCAACGACGCCAGCTTCAGCTTCGAGATGGAGACCAGCGCCGCGCTCGGCTTCGGGTTCCGCTGCGGCTTCCTGGGCCTCCTCCACCTGGAGATCATCCAGGAGCGGCTGACCCGCGAATACGACCTGGACCTGATCACCACCGCGCCATCGGTGGTCTATGAGATCGAGCTGACGCATGATGGCGGCCAGATCGAGCTGCACAATCCCGCCGACATGCCCGATCCCAACAAGATCGCGCAGATCAGCGAGCCGTGGATCCTGGCGACGATCTACGTTCCCGACGAATATCTCGGCAGCGTGCTGAAACTGTGCCAGGACCGCCGCGGCATCCAGAAGGACCTGACCTATGTCGGCGGCCGCGCGCAGGTGAAATACGAGCTGCCGCTGAACGAGGTGGTGTTCGATTTCTACGACCGGCTGAAGAGCATGTCCAAGGGCTATGCCAGCTTCGATTACACCCAGATCGGCTATCGCGAGGGCGACCTCGTCAAGATGGGCATCCTGGTGAACGAGGAGCCGGTCGACGCGCTCAGCATGATCGTCCACCGCGCCACCGCCGAGGTGCGCGGCCGGGGCATGGTGGAGCGGCTGAAGGAACTGATCCCCCGCCACATGTTCAAGATCCCGATCCAGGCGGCGATCGGCGGCAAGGTGATCGCGCGCGAGACGATCAGCGCGATGCGCAAGGACGTGACCGCCAAATGCTATGGCGGCGACGCCACCCGCAAGCGCAAGCTGCTGGAAAAGCAGAAGAAGGGCAAGGCGCGGATGCGGGAATATGGCAATGTGAGCATCCCGCAGGAGGCGTTTATCGCGGCGTTGCGGATGGGCGACGACGCTTGAGGCTAGCGAGCGGATCGCGCCGCGATACGGGCGCTAGGCGAAGACCAGCGTCGCGCCCGGCCGACGACCGCCCGGACACACCGGGCGTGTCGATCGACGACGCGGCGCGGGCAGTTGCATTCGGGCGTCGCAGGCGTACCTTGACCTTATGAACGAGCTGTCGCCGATCGTCTCTGAGTTCGAGACTACCGAGGATGCCGAGGCGTATGATCGCTGGTTCCGCGCGAAGGTTGCTGCCTCGCTCGCGGACGGACTGCCGGGTGTCGCGCATGACGAGGCGATGGCGCAGGTGCGCGCGATCATCGACCGGCATGATCGTGAAGGCCGGCGTGCTTGCGACTGATCTGGCGCGGCACCGCGCTAAACGACCTAAAGGGGATCATCAGCTACATAAGCGAGCGGAATGTCTCGGCTGCACGGCGCTTGCAGGCTGATATCGAGGCGTGCGCCGAGCGCTTGCCCGATCATCCGTTCATGTACCGGCGTGGCCGGGTGCCTGGCACCCGAGAGGCAGTGGTGCACCCGAACTACATCCTCGTGTACCGAGTGGCGGCGGACGCCATCGAGGTGGTGAACGTGTTGCATAGCCGGCGTCAGTATCCTTGACCGACATGCAGGCGATCGCGCGCGAGACGATCAGCGCGATGCGCAAGGACGTGACCGTTGAAAGCTACGGCGGCGACGCCACCCGCAAGCGCAAGCTGCTAGAGAAGCAGAAGATGGGCAAGGCGCGGATGCTAGAATATGGCAATGTGAGCATCCCGCAGGAGGCGTTTATCGCGGCGCTCAGGATGGGTGATGAGGGGTGAGGCGGGCTTAGCGCCCTATTCCAGCCGTTCAGCTCGGGCGTCCGCGCACCGAAGAGCCGTCGTTCATATTTCTGCTGGAGCGGTGGCTCGAATAACCGGAGCTGGGACAAGTCCGCTATCGGCACAGGTCTCGTCAAACGGCGGGATCAACCAAGAACTGCCGTTCGCGGGCGTGCCGAGAGGAACGTGCTTTGGGAAAATAGGCCCGGTCTTTCGTACGTTGGGCGGAACGTCACGCCAGCCCAGCGAGCCTGTCACGCAGCCAGCTTTGTGCTGGATGGTTGGTCGTGCGTTCGTGCCAGATACTGGCGATGAGAAATCCGGGTATGTGGAGCGGCGGTTCCAGCACCTGCACCCGGTCTGACCAACCGTCTGCGATCCGGCGTGGAATTAGCGCGATCATATCGGATCGTGACACGATCTCCGGTACGATCAGGAAGCCCGACGTGGACAAGGCGACGGTACGACGGCGGCCGATCGCCTCAAGCGCCGCATCGGTGGGCCCGGCAAAGCCGCCGCCCTGAGGTGAAACCACAACGTGGTCCAGCGCGCAGAACAAGTCCAGATCAAGGGCACCCCGCACGGCTGGGTGCTCCTGTCGCGCGATGACCATATACTCCTCCTCGTAGAGCCGGCGCTGGCGCATCGCCGCCGGCGCGTGTTGGGGCGTTGCCAAGGCCAGATCCACCTCGCCACGCTCCAACTGTGTCGTGAGTGCCATCACGTCGAGCGCCCGCCAGGCGATGCGGATCATCGGCGCCTCGGCGCGCAAGGCGACCGAGTAGCGTGCCAGCAGCGCATACTGGACGTAGTCGCTCGCCGCGATCACCACGGTGGCACGCAGGGTCTCCGGATTGATCGTTGCTCCTTGCTCGACGACGCGGCGAACACCCTCCAGTGCCTCGTGCAGTGGTTGCATCATCTCGAGTGCGCGCTGGGTCAGGATCATTCCGCGCTGGCCCGGGATCAGGAGCGGATCACCCAGCGCTTCGCGGAGCCGCGCCAGCCGTGCGGACAAAGCAGGCTGGCTGAGGTTCAGCCGGCGCGCAGCGCGTGTGACGTTACGCTCCGCAAGCAGGGCCTCAAGCGTCACGAGAAGTCCGAGATCAAGGTTCCTGGTATCCATCACGTCGATAACGACACGTAAAACGTTCGATTTCAAGACTCAAGGTGGCCGCACCATCTAGGCTCGTAGCGGGGTTAATCCCGCAGCGCTTCAATCGACGGCACGGATACCAGTTCGCCTATGAAAGCTATCCAGGCTTACCAGGACGCGGGGAGCCTGATTGGGCGCGGACTTATTGCTCACAACGCTACCCACCCGCCCCGGCGGGGACGGGCCGGCGACGAGACGAACTACGGCAAGGAACCAGATACCATGATGAACGCGATCGAATGGCCGCAAGGGTATGTCCCCGGCCATGCCGACAATTTCACCACAAACGAGGCGATCGTCGCCGGACTGACCGCCGCCGAGATATGGCCGTTCCTCGCCGAAGCGCCGCGCTGGCCGAGCTACTATGCCAATAGCGCTAACGTCCGCTTCCATGACGGCGACGGCCCGACGCTTGCACTCGGCCGCCGCTTCTACTTCGAAACGTTCGGCTTCCCGATCGAGGCCGAGGTCGTGGAGTATGTTGCCCCGGCCGGCGAGGAGCCTGGCCGGGTCGCATGGCACGGTTGGGCCGGCGAGGGAGATACCCGCCTGGACGTTCACCACGCCTGGTTGATTGAGAACTTGGGCGGCGGCCGTGTCCGCATCCTGACGCAGGAGACGCAGAACGGCGCGCCGGCCAAGGACATGGCGACGACCCGGCCAAATCCCATGCTCAACGGTCATCAGGAATGGCTCGACGGGCTAACGGCCGCAGCTCGCGACACGGCAGGCGAGGGCCGCTAGAAGCCGAAGGGCAATCGCGGCACCGCAGACCGCAGCGCCGCCAACTTCACGATCCTGTTGCTGTCTGCTCAGCACTACCATGTCGAGCATCGGAGGCATGGTGGCCATGGCCGAATCGGCCGCGCCCCTTTCCCCTTCCCCAACCTGTTCGGCGCGCGGGTGTTCCTGCCGAATATTGGTATTCCCCAACTATCGAGAAGAGATCATCATGAAAGTTCTTGTCGTCTACGCGCACCCCGAACCCACTTCGCTGACACGGCAGTTGGTCGACGTGACCGCTGAGACGTTGTCGGCAGCGGGGCACACCGTGATCCATTCGGACCTCTACGGCATGAAGTGGAAGGCGGTGTACGACGCCGATGACTTTCCAGTGCGTGACAACCCCGAACGGCTGTCGTTCATCATGGAGTCGGGCCATGCTTACGCAAGCGGGCATCAGACGCCCGACGTGATTGTCGAGCAGCAGAAGCTGCTCGCGGCTGATGCTGTGATCCTGCAGTTCCCGCTGTGGTGGTACGGCGTGCCTGCGATCCTGAAGGGCTGGATAGAGCGGGTCTATGCCTTCGGCTTTGCCTACGGCTATCAGAATGGCTCCAACGAGTTCCGCTTTGGCGAGGGCATCCTCAAAGGCAAGCGAGCGCTGGTCAACGTGCAGGCCGGCGGCCCACCTGCCGATTACGGCCCGCGGGGCATCAACGGGCCGATCGAGCAACTGCTGTTCCCGCTGACCCATGGCGCTCTGTTTTACCCCGGCATGGACGTGCTCCCGACGCACGCGGTCTATGGCGCGGGTCACGTTTCCACGGCGGAGGAAGTGGAGGCGATCAAGGCGGCATGGCGTGTGCGTCTCGCCGGGCTTTTCACCGACACGCCGATTCCCTTCCGTTTGCAAAACGGCGGCGACTTCCCCGATCGCCACACCATGGCCGATCATGTTGCGCCGGGCCAAACGGGCCTCGCCGCGCACCTTGCCGATCTGGTCGGCGCTTAACGAGCACCGCCGATGTCGCTTGGTTGGTCAACTCAGATCGCAGGCGCCTTCGGAGCTTGAGGAGCTAGAAGTGGATGTAGCATTTATCGGGCTCGGGCAGATGGGCTCGGGCATCGCCGACAATCTCTTGCAGCACGATCAGCGTGGACCTCACCGCCAGGCTGGCGGCGGCGCACGCCGCGGTGGGGCAGCGTTTCGTGTCGGCGCAGGTGCTGGGCCGGCCGGACGTGGCGGCGGCCGGCAAGCTATCGGTGATCGCGGCGGAGGATCTTGATCTAGCACAGCACTTGTTCGACGTTGATCGGCAGCTCCTGTTAGATCCGGACCTTCACGTCGTCACAGAGGAACGGCGATACCTGGTCGGTAGCCGCCGGCTACCCGCCGCGCTCATCGGCGGCACCTTTCAACGATCGTCCACCCGAAAGCCTCCGGTTGGCTCCCGACCCACAATTTGCCTGCCGCCGCGGCAAAGCCGCGTCGTCGATCGACACGCGCGGCTTGCCCGCGCGGTCGTCGGCCGGGGCGCGCTTCCGAGGCGGCGATCAGCATTCGGCTGAGTGCCTGAAGCGCGCCCAGCTTTCCTCCGTCGCGCTCGCCTCCCACAACGCCTGCGCTTCCGCCATCCGGCGCTCGGCCTCCTTGCGGGCCTTGCTGCGATCGGCGAGAGTGGCGCCGTTGATCATGGCGTGGGGCTGGGCGTGCGGGCGCAGGTCCAGCGTGGGGCCGTGGGGCTCGTCGCGGGCGTCCCAGATGGCGCGGCGGAGGCGGTCCAGTTCGGCGCTCATCCAGCTGCATTGCAGGTCCGCGCCGGTTTCGTCGCGATCGTCGGTGCCGGTGTAGAGATCGAGCAGCTCCTGGCTGCGACCGCCCAGATCGAGCACCAGCTCGATATAGGTGAGCTGGCGCAGCGTGAAGTCCGCGGCGACCACGTCGCCGCCGAGGCGGTAGCGGCGCTCGGCGCGGACCTTGAGCGCGTAGCGGTGGAGCACCTGGCGCAGCCATTCCGCGGTTTCCGCGGCTTCCTCCTCCGTGACGGCGTGCTCCGCGTCGGCGCCGGGCACGTCGGCGGCGCGGGCGATGTTGGGCGCGTATTGGCCGGGCAGGTGGTGCCGCATCAGGAACATGAGGAGGCGATCGTTGTAGGCGCGCTTCTCGCCGACCTGCTCGCCCTTGTGGAAGACGGGCACGGGCACGCCCTCGATCGCGCGGTCCATCGCGATGTCGGTGAGGCGCTGGGCGCCGCTGGCGATCGCGGCGGCCCAGGCCTGGCGGAAGCCCTCTGCCTGCGGCTGGCGGCGCAGGTAATAGGCGCCCTCGCTGCTCATGTTGATGCGGCGCGCGGCGGCGGTGACCGAGCCGGTCTCCGCCAGCGCGGCGATGAAGGCGCGCTGCCGCTCCGCCGTCCAGCCGTCATAGCGGTATTTGCGGGGAACGGGCTCGAACGCGACGAGGTCGCGCTGGGCGGCGGGCGTTGGGGTCCAGTGCTGCATGGGTGGGTGTGTAACCCATATGGTTCGTTGTAGGAAAGTGCGGCGTGATGCTTGGGCGTGCACTTGGGTGTTCATTCCGCCAGCGAAAGGGTGTAGCGTCCGCCCCGGCCATGCCGTGCCGCGTATGGGGGCAGATCGGCGGGCCGGGTGAGCGACGGGGGCGGGACGTGGCTTTCATCCTGGCATTTCTGATCGGCGGTGTCGCCGGCCTGCGCGCGATGGTGCCGCTGGCGGCGGTGAGCTGGGGCGCGCATCTGGGGTTGATCGCGCCGGGCGGGTGGCTTTCCTTCCTGGGGTCGAGCTGGGCGCCGTGGCTGCTGAGCGCGCTGGCGCTCGCCGAACTGGTGAGCGACCAGCTGCCGCGCACGCCGAGCCGCAAGGTGCCGGTGCAGTTCGCCACCCGTGTTGTCTCAGGCGCGGTGTGCGGCGCGGCGCTGCTGGGTGTCGGTGGCGCGACCGCAGGCGCGGCGCTGGGGGCGCTCGGCGCGGTGGCGGGGACTTTGGGCGGCGCGGCGACGCGGGCTCGGCTGGCGGCGGCGTTCGGGCGCGACCTGCCGGCGGCGCTGATCGAGGATGTGGTGGCGATCGCGGGCGCGGCGCTGATCGTGATGGCGGCGTGACCCTCCAGCGCTTCGATTGGATTATCATCGGCGCGGGGCAGGCGGGGCCGCCGCTCGCCGGGCGACTGACCGCGGCGGGGCTGCGCGTGGCGCTGGTTGAGCGCCACCTGTTCGGCGGCACCTGCGTCAATACCGGGTGCAAGCCGACCAAGACCTTGGTGGCGAGCGCCTATGCCGCGCAGGCGGCGCGGCGGGGCGCCGTCTATGGCTTCGATGCCGGGCCGGTGCGGGTGGACATGGCGCGGGTGCACGCGCGCGCGGCGGCGATCTCGGCGGAGGCGCGCGCGGGCGTCGAGGACTGGCTGCGCGGCATGGCGGGGTGCACCGTCTTCACCGGCCATGCGCGCTTCACCGGGCCCAAGACGGTGCAGGTGGGCGAGGCGGTGCTGGTGGCGGAGCGGATCGCGATCAACGTCGGCGGGCGAGCGGCGGTGCCCGACATGCCGGGCGTGCACGACGTGCCGTTTCTAACCAACAGCAGCCTGCTGGCGATGGAGACTTTGCCCGAGCATCTGGTGGTGGTGGGCGGCAGCTATATCGGGCTGGAGTTCGCGCAGGCGTTTCGCCGGTTCGGCAGCGCGGTGACGGTGGTGGAGAAGGGCGCGCGGCTGATCGGGCGCGAGGATACCGACATTTCCGACGCGGTGCGGGGCATCCTGGAGCGCGAGGGCATCGCGGTGCGGCCGGGTGCTGAGTGCATCCGGCTGGCGCCGCATGGCGCGGGCGTCGAGGTGCATGTCGACTGCGCTGAGGCGCCGCCGAGCGTGATCGGCAGTCATGTGCTGCTGGCGGTGGGGCGGCGGCCCAATACCGACGATCTCGCGCTCGACATGGCAGGCGTGGCGACCGACGCACGCGGCTATATCACCGTCAACGACCGGCTGGAGACCAACGTGCCCGGCATCTGGGCCTTGGGCGACTGCAACGGGCGCGGTGCCTTCACCCACACCGCCTATAATGATTTCGAGATCCTGGCGGCGAACCTGCTCGATGGTGAGTACCGTTCGCTGGCGCAGCGCATTCCCGCTTATGCGCTCTATGTCGATCCGCCGTTGGGGCGCGTCGGCATGGGCGAGGCGGAGGCGCGGGCGGCGAGGCGGCGCGTACTCGTCTCGACGCGGCCGATGACGCAGGTCGGCCGCGCGGTGGAGAAGGCGGAGACGCTCGGGTTCATCAAGATCGTCGCCGATGCGGACACGCGCGCGATCCTGGGCGCGGCGATCCTGGGCACCGGCGGGGACGAGGCGATCCACGCCGTGCTCAACCTGATGGCGGCGGGCGGCGATGCCGACATTCTCGCCCGGACGATGCCGATCCATCCCACCGTCGCGGAGCTGCTGCCGACGGTCGCGGGCGGACTGGCGTGAGCAATCATCTGTAACATCGGGCGGATATGCGCCGCGGGGTTGATGGGGAGCAGGCACGATGAATATGGTGACCACCAGCGACGGCACGCAGATCTTCTACAAGGACTGGGGCGCCAAGGACGCGACCCCGATCGTGTTCCATCACGGCTGGCCGCTCTCCGCCGACGATTGGGACAACCAGATGATGGTGTTCCTGGCCGAGGGCTATCGCGTGATCGCGCACGACCGGCGCGGGCACGGCCGCTCGACCCAGACCGACACGGGCAACGAGATGGACACCTATGCCGCCGATGTCGCGGCGCTGACCGACCATCTCGACCTGAAGGGGGCCATCCACATCGGCCATTCGACCGGGGGCGGCGAGGTGGCGCATTATGTCGCACGCGCCAAGCCGGGTCGCGTGGCCAAGGCGGTGCTGATCGGCGCGGTGCCGCCGGTGATGGTGAAAAGCGAAGCCAATCCCGGCGGGCTGCCGATCGAGGTGTTCGACGGCTTTCGCGCGGCGCTGGTCGCCAATCGCGCGCAATTCTTCCTCGATGTGCCGAGCGGCCCCTTCTACGGCTACAATCGCGAGGGCGCGAAGGTGGACGAGGGCGTGATCCGCAACTGGTGGCGGCAGGGGATGATGGGGGGCGCCAAGGCGCACTACGACTGCATCAAGGCGTTCTCGGAAACGGACTTCACCGAGGATCTCAAGGCGATCGAGGTGCCGGTGCTGGTGATGCACGGCACCGACGACCAGATTGTGCCTTACGCCGATTCGGCGCCGCTCTCGGCGAAGCTGCTGAAGAACGGCACGCTCAAGACCTATGAGGGGCTGCCGCATGGGATGTGCACGACGCATCCCGATGTGGTGAATGCGGACCTGCTGGCGTTCGTGCGGGGGTAGGACTGAGAGGGTAAGTCGCTACGGCACCACCTCCGTCATCCCCGTGAAAGCGGGGACCCATCTCCGCCGCTCAGTCCCGATCACGACGGCTGCGAGGGAGCCGGCCGCAGGAGATGGGTCCCCGCTTTCGCGGGATGACGGGTGAGGGGCGGATCGATGACATCCTCGCTGGCGGCACCTGCTCGCGGCATGACGCGGGTGAGCGGTCAGCCGCGGTCGGCGGCGCTGCGGCTGGGCTGACCGCCGGCCATGCCGCCGGTGCCCGTGCCCGGGCCACTGCCGGTGCCCGCGCCCAGGTTGCTGCCGCCCTGGCGGCGGATGGTGCTGCTGGAGGTGCGGCCCGCCTCGCTCTCGGGCGCGGTGTCCTCTTGGATCTGCTCGCGGCTGCCGCCGGTGGTGTTGTTGTCGATGGTGCGGTCGCGATCGGTCATGTCACCTTCCTTGCGGTGCGGGTTGAACGCGCCGGCCGGCGGCCAGGGTCCAGCGGACATTGATCCAATCCAACTGACCGCTTCCCCGGCAAAGGCAGGGGCCCAGTCGCGGGCGTTTCGATGCTGGGCCCTGGCCTTCGCCGGGGAAGCGTGCGTAGATGAGGGCCGCTAAACCTTCAAAACAACTCCCCCTGCGGTCCGCTTGGCGGCCTGAACAAATCGGTGCGCAGCTGCATCTTCTCGCTGTTGCGGTCGATCCCATGCTTCTTGCGGGCGAGGAGGAAGCGTGTACGGAGCAGCTCTGCCCAGACGCCCTGGCCGCGCATGCGGGTGCCGAAGTTCGGATCGTTGTCGCGCCCGCCGCGCAGCGATTGGATGGTGGCCATCACCTTGCCGGCGCGCTCGGGGAAGTGCGTGTCGAGCCAGGCGCGGAAGAGAGGCGCGACCTCCCAGGGCAGGCGGATCGGGATGAACGAGACGCCCAACGCGCCGGCCTCCGCCGCGCGGCCGACCACCGCCTCGATCTCGTCGTCGGTGATCGCGGGGATGACCGGCGCCATATTGACGAAGGTGGGGATGCCCGCGTCGGTGAGCATGCGGACCGCCTTAAGCCGGCGCTCGGGATGCGGGCAGCGCGGCTCAATGGTCATCGCGATCTTCGGGACCAGCGAGGTGACCGAGATGGCGACCGCGACCAGGCCCTTCGCCGCCATCGGCGCGAGCAGGTCGATATCGCGGACGACTCGATCGGACTTGGTGGTGATGACCAGCGGATGGTTGGTTTCCGCCAGCACCTCGATCACGCTGCGGGTGATGCGCCAGTCCGATTCGATCGGTTGATAGGGATCGGTGTTGGTGCCCATCGCGATCGGCGCACAGGTGTAGCTGCGCTTCGACAGTTCGGCGCGGAGCAGCGCCGCAGCATCGGGCTTGGCGAACAGCTTCGTCTCGAAGTCGAGGCCGGGGGACAGGT
>NZ_JBELLZ010000068.1:0-19526 GCF_042096255.1 Sphingomonas sp.
CAGGAATAGCTGCCGAAATGGCGAATTGCGGTCACCTGCGTGCCGAGCAGGCGCTGGGCGGCCGGCTGGATGACGTTCCACTCCCACATCGCCAGCCCGGCTGCGACCGGGCAGGCGACGCCCAGGCCGGCAGGCTCGAACCCGATGCGCAGCGCGCCGCCGGTAGCGGGCCGCACCCCGTCTGCATAGCTGCACTGGCCGTCCCGCAAGGGCGGCAGCACCGTAAAGCGCACGCCGGCGCGTTCCAGCAAGGCCCGGCAACGGGGGAAATCCTCACCCAGCGACACGATCTTGCGCCCGGTGAACAGGCCGACCGGTTCCCCCAGGTTCAGCGGCGTCCAGGGCAGGTCCTGCGATCGCCCGCGCAGGGTGCTCCAGCCAACGAGCATTGCGATTGCGACCGCTCCGGCGATTAACAGTCGCACCGCCCAGCGGCGTAGCGCCTGCATCAGCCGCGCGAGGCGCTTTCGAGCCGTTCGGCGGTGACGGGGTAACCAATCCCTTCCGGGATGCACAGGTGAGGGTCGCCGTCGCGATCCTCGGTCCAGGGAGTCACCACCGTCACCGGGTGCGCCGCCGCATCGGACACCGCCTCCGCGAAACTGCCGAAGCGCGCCAGTCGCTCCAGGTTGCGGCGGGTGGGGAAGATAATCCGCAGCGCCCCCCGATCGGCCTGGTCCAGCACCGCCTGCGCATTCATCCAGACCAGCCGGACGTTCTCGGTGGCGTCGACTGTCGCGCGGGGAGCATCCGCCGGCAGCTCCGCAAGATAGAAACGGGTGTCGAAAACCCGCATGTCTCGGTGAGCGGGGCGCCACCGCGCGAACGGCACCAAGGCGTCAAGGTCCAGCGAAACGCCCGCGTCCGCCAGCACTTTGCCGAACGCTTCGCCGTCGTGGAGTGCACGCCGCATGCTCGCGAGCGTCGCCGAACCGGGCAGCGGATTGAGGCCGATCGGCAAGCCGGCCTCTTCGACCGTCTCGCGGATCGCCGCGATCCGCGCCGCGGCTTCGTCCGCATCCTCTGCCATGGTCGCGCCCAGCAACTGATCGGCGGGATCGATCCGGCCGCCCGGGAAGACCATCGCGCCGCCCGCGAACACCATCGCCTTGGCGCGTTCCACCATCAGCACCTCGGGGGCATCGCTTTGGCGGTGCCGGAAGACCACAAGGGTTGCCGCCGGGATGGCATCGGGCAATGTCTCGCTCTCCATGCCATGGGTGTAGGGACGTTACGGGGAACCGGCAACGGCGTCTCGTGCCTGCTCGTGCCCACCATTCGGCCTGACAACTGCGCGGATCGGCACGATTATCACGACTCGACTTGACTCGATCGTTTCGGAAGCGTTTTGCGGTGCAGCAGCAGTCCGTTCCTAGGGGGAACCGAAGGTCATGACGTCGAACAGCCTGCCGCCGTTCTCGCGCTTCCGATTCGCGCGGGAGGGTTCCATCCATGCCAACGGTAAGCTGCCGCAGGGCTGGTCGAACGAGAACGCCGACGACGTGACTGTCGAGGCGATCGACCTCGGTCCCGACGGGCCGTCGATCACGGTGACGCTGGCCTTCAACACCACCAATGCAGCGCCGTTCGTCAGCGTGGTGCTGGCGGATTATGTGCCGGTGCAGGCCGACGATGTGTTCGCCTTGCGGATGGATATGGAGATGGTGCGCCAGTCGGGCGTATCGGCCGCGTTCCTGATCCTGCGCGAATGGATCTCTGGCGGCACCTATGTCGGTCAGGCGACCCGCTCCGTGCCGCTCGACCGAGGCACCGTGCCCGTGGCCGCAGCCCGCATGGCAGGCGGCGAATCGCGGCTTATCCAGCCTGTGCTCAGCGTGCGCCGGGCGGAAGGCAGTGCCGGCGCGGTGACGGTGCGGCTGCGCCGCCTCGCGCTGGCCAGCATCCACGACCATCCGGCCTGGCTGACCGACGCACGCTAACCGTGCGTTCCGGCGGTTGCATCACATGCGGCTTGATCCGATACCGCCCGGCGAACACACAGGTCGGGGCGGAACGATGGACAGTGGGACGGCACCAGCCGCACCGAATGCGGCAAAGACGGATGCCAACCCACTGAGCGCGATCGTCTGCCCTTTGATCCCGCGCGAACTCGACCTGGCAATCCGCAATTTCGCAACCTGGGACGCGGATCTGCCGCCCGGCCCTCCCTTCCCCGGACACGAGAAGCCGCGCTTCATCTTCTCGTTCAATTGCGCACCCGACCCTTCGATCGAGCAGCGGCTGCGCGATGCATTCGAGGAGGCGCCCAGGGTGCGCGAATCCTTCGCCGCCATGGAGGTCCGTTTCCTCGATCTGCCGCCCGAGAAAGACAAGTACATCCGCAAGCCGACCGGACCGGCGCCGAAATACGGCTACAAGTCCGGCCCGAACTGGATGTTCTACGAGACCATGAAGGCACTGCGCGACGAAGCGCGCTTCGTGTTCCTGATGGAAACGGACTGCGTGCCGCTGGTGCCCAATTGGCTGCGCCGGCTGACGCGCACCTGCCAGCGGCATGAGGACGCCTGGGTGCTTGGCGCCCATTACAGCGGCGCCTCGCCGCTGCTGTGGCGGGTCGCGCGGCACATCAACGGTAACGCGCTCTACCAGGTCGGCGATCCGGAATTCTGGACCTTCCTGGACAAGATCCTGTGGCCGTGGATGCTCGACTATATCGAGAAGGATGATCCCGACCTCGCCTATGACTGCGCGTGGGAGGCGTTCCTCAACCGGGAGGAGATGGACTATGCCGGCCATCACGACTGGATCGTCTCACGCGGGGTGCTGCACAAGTTCAGGCTGATCGACACCATTGTGAACATCGGTGGTCACGCTGAACAATCCGGCGACTATGTCTGGACGCGCAACCACCTGATCCAGCGCTTTCCAGCCGCAACCGTCGCGCACGGCCCCGTCGCGCAGGACAATGCGCACCGGCGCGGGCGCTATTCGGTGGGCAAGCCGCGGCTGAGCGAGGCGATGCTGCAGGACGGGCGGCTCGTGCTCACGTCGCCGGAGGCGACGTTCAGCCGCTCGCTTTGGCCCTCCGCCCAGTCGTTCGAGCCCGGCGACCTCGTCACCATCACCTTCCAACTGCGCGGGGATCCGGCGCAGATCATCGGCGTCGACCTGCGCGAGCCGTCGGGCGGCACCATCGAACGCAAGCGCGCCTTCACCAAGGAGGACGGGACACGCAGGGTGAAGGCGGAGTTCGTCCTGGACCGCCGGTTCAACTATCTCAGCGTGGTATTTGTGGTGCTCCGCCAGACTCCGGAGCCGCAGCCGATCGTCGTCGAGGATGTCGCAATCGCCGTTGGCGACGGCGAACAGGCTTGGCGGCTGCGGGAATTCATGCATTGATTGCGGACTCTTGTCGCATTCAGGGACACTCCATGCGCTTCCAGCCTTCCGGTGCCTACCAGCCGATCCAGCCGCCGGAACCCGGATCGGACCGGCAGAGCGCGCTGGCCTTCTCGCTGGCCAAGGCCGGCAGCACGCTGCTGTACGATATGTTGTCGGTACTCGCGCCCGAAGCGGGGCTGACCTACTTCTCGGTTGAGGATGCGCTCTTTGCCGGTGACATCAGCGTCAACAACCGGCCCTCGAACGTGGGGAACCTGTTTCGTCAGGAAGGCTATTGCTACGGCGGCTTCCGCCAGTTTCCCGCCTATCCGATCCCGATCCTGCACTCGACCAAGTCGATCTTCCTGGTGCGTGATCCGCGCGACATGGCGGTGTCGCTCTACTTCTCGATGATGAAGAGCCACGTGCTGCCCGAGGGAAGCGGTGCCGAAGGCGGTGCCCGGGCCGAGTTCGAGAAGGCTCGCGCCAATGTCGCGTCGGTGCCGATCGATGCCTGGGTGATCCATGCCGCGGCAATCCAGTACACACGCATGTTCGAGGGCTATCTGGCGCAGGGTTTCCTGTGGCGGTCGAACGTGGTGACCTATCGCTACGAGGACGTTATCTTCGACAAGCGGGGCTGGCTGGCGGACATTTGCGATTGGTTGGAGTGGGACGTTCCCGCCGACCGGCGTGACGCGATCGCCGATCGATTCGACATCCGCCCCGATGTCGAGCGACCCGACCAGCATGTCCGCCAGGTCACTCCCGGCAACTACAAGGCGCACCTGACCGCCGACACGATCGATCGATTGAACGGCCTGTTTGCTGAATATCTCCGCCTCTACGACTACGTCGACTGAGGCTGCCCGTGACAACCCCCGCAATCGCCGCGGTGCACCGAATGACCGGCGGCTGGCACGCACCGCCCCGCATCGTCACCATCACCCGCAAGCCGGCCGCCGCGTTGCTCGTCCAGGTGTTCGGCGAGGGAGCCGTCCACAATCTCATCCTGGATGAGGGCGCCGTGCTGCTGCGATCCGCGGGCCAGGAGCAGACCTTTGATACCCTGATCGCTGCCACCGCCGCGATCGTGGCGGCAGCCGAAGATGGCCTGATGCTCCGCTTCGTCGATCCCGCGACAGTGCGCCTGATCGAACTCGACGCGCCGGCTCTGCTGGATGCGGCACGAGCCGTGTGGCTGCAGCTACGCGATCCGGACGCCGGCGAGATGGTGCGGCGGCGCCTGGCGCAGCGCGGTTTCCTGCATCGCCTGTCCTCCGATCTTCCCCCTGCGGAGATCATGGCGCGCGTTCCGATCGTCCACGATCCCCTCCCCGATTACACCCTGGCGCGCCGTCGTCGCCTCAACACGCTGGTGCTGCTGGACAACAATCTTACCGGCGAGCGCGGCCACTACCTGCCGGTTGCCCAACGTATCACCACCGGTGCACTTCAGGCTGGTGCGCGGGTGGTGTGGGCGGCGAATCGCCGCCTGGATCGCGCCAGCGTTCCGAAGGGTGTGGAAATGGAGGGCGTGTTCGAGACCTCGGTATTCGACCTTTCCGTGGCGGAGCAGCAAGGGGCCGACTTGTCCCCGGAGATCGCGCGGGGCTGGCGCGCGGTGATCGACAAATATGACACCCCCACCACGCACTACCTGGTTCAGACCACTGACGGCCATTTCGTCCGCGCGCTCGACACGATGCTCGCCGATGGTATGCCGCGTGGTGTCGTGCATCTGTCGACACCGTACGAAACCCGGCACATGCCGGCACGCCAGGCAGGGCGCGAACTGGACTGGTACCTCGCACGACTGGGGAACCATTCCGCCTTTGGCGACCGGCTTTTCCTGTGGGCAGAGACCAGCGCGCTCGCCAGCCTGCTGTCGTCAAGGCTAGGAAAGCCGGTCAGCGCGCTGCCGCTGCCCGCCCCGGCATGGACGCCGGACGCGGTCAGCGAGCGTGCCGGCCCGCTTACGCTGGCCTTTGTCGGCGAAGCGCGACTGGACAAGGGACCGCTGGAACTGCCCGCCATCCTTGCCGCCATCGCCGCCGCCGTCCCGCCTAGGTCGGTGCGCCTGATCGTCCAGCGTGTGGCCCCTTTCGGCGGAGCGAACGAGCCGTTGCAGGCGGCGCTGGAGGCGATCGCCGCGGTACCGATGGTGGAGACGATCGACGAGACGCTGGACGACGACGCATACCGCCGGCTGATCGTCGGTTCGGACGTGGTGCTGCTCCCCTATCGCCCCGAGAACTACGCGGTGCGCGGCTCAGGCATCATCGCCGAGGCGCTTGCCGCCGGCCGGATCATTCTCGGCTCGGCCGGCACGATCGTCGAGGAATTCACCGACGAGGGCGTGGTAGTCGCATGCCGCACCCCGGAGGAATGGGCCCGCGCCGTCTGCGACATCCTGCGCAATCGAGCCGAGATCCAGCAACGTGCACTCCGGATGGGCCGCCGCTATGCGAAACGGAACGCGCCGCGTGCCTATGTCGACCGGCTGGCTGCGCGTACGGAGTTCGCCAGGGCCAGCGCCTGAGGCGCGTCAGGCCGGCTCTGCCGCGATGACGGACCGACGGGCGAGCAGGCAGGCAAGCCCCGTCGCCCGATGATGGTTGGCGAGATCCAAATGCAGTTGCCGAACCTCCTTGCTGCCCGCCCGCCAGGCGTGGCGCAGTTCCTGCGCCTCACGGCTGAAATGGTATTCGGCATCCGGGTGGGCGGCCATCCGCGTACATCCTCCGTCTATCGCCTGATCGAAGTTCAGGGAAAAACGGTAACTGAAAGATCGCCGACAATGGTTAAATCTCCATAGCGGACCGGTTTGTTGGCGTGGTGACGCTATCACCGCTCGCCGACTGGAAGGCGGTGACCAAGATGTTCAACGCTGCTGCCGACCCGCGCGAAAAGGCGCGCCCGCTCACCGAAGAGGTGTGCCTTTATGTACGCGCACCATGACTTCGACGCAGAGGAGGAACCCGCGTAGCGCAGCATGCTGTAGCCGGTCAGGCGACCCCGGCGCGCGCCAGCCCCACGTCGACCGCCGCGCGGCTCGCTTCGGAGGGCCAGGTCATCGGCAGCCGCAACGCCTCGGGGAAGCCGGGGCGCACCCGCGTCATGGCATATTTCACCGGGCCCGGTGAGGCGTCGGTAAACAGCGCCACATGCAGCGCGAACAAGCGGTCGTGCAGGTCACGCGCTGTCGCATAGTCGCCGTCGGCGCAGGCGCGCTGGAAGTCCGCGCACAGCCGCGGCGCGACATTGGCAGTCACCGAGATGCAGCCGACCCCGCCATGCGCGTTGAAGGCGAGCGCGAGATCGTCGTTGCCCGAAAGCTGGCAGAAATCCGCGCCCAGCGCCGCGCGATGCTGCGACGCGCGCTGGAGCACCCCGCTGGCGTCCTTCACGCCTACGAACACGTTGGGAAATGCCTGGACGATACGCACCAGCGTGTCCGGCAGGATGTCCGTCACCGTGCGCGCGGGCACGTTGTACAGGATCACCGGCAGCGGCGCGTCCTGCGCCAGTGCCTCGAAGTGACGGAAGATGCCCTCCTGGGATGGGCGGTTGTAATAGGGCGGCACCATCAGCGCCGCCGCCGCGCCCGCGTCCTTGGCCGCGCGCATGTTCTGCGCGGCGACCCGCGTGTCGTTCGAGCCGGCGCCGGCGATCACCGGCACGCGGCCCCGGGCCTGATCCACGCAGATGCGCACGATGGCGAACTGTTCGTCGAAGGTCACCGTCGCCGCCTCACCGGTGGTGCCGCACGCGACCAGCGCCGAGGAGCCTTCGGCGATCTGCCACTCGACGAGATCGCGATAGGCTGTCTCGTCGAGCGCGCCTGAGGCCTGGAACGGGGTCACCAACGCCGGGATCGATCCGGAAAACATGTCATGCTCCTGACGCCGGAAGCGGCGAGACGTTCAGGACAGATACGGGTTGGATCGCTATCCTGTCCACACGAGGCGGAATTTGAAGGCGGGAACGGTGATCGGACTTTTTGCGGGCGCGGCCCTGATGATGCTGGTGGGGCAGGACGGCGCGTACGAGACGCAGCAGGCCAATCGGGCGCAGGGCGGCGTCCCGGCCTACCAGCCGCGCGGGCCGATGGCGGCGCCTTCGCTCGCGTCCACGCTGGCGACCTGGCGCGCTCTCCAGCAGACCGACAGCCTGCCGTTCGACAGCTACGCCGGCTTCCTCATAGCGCATCCCGGCTGGCCCGGCGAGGCGGCGAACCGCCGCGCGGCCGAGCGGCAGGCGGGGCTGGGATCGGGCAGCCCCGGTAGCGTCGCGGCCTTCTTCCGCCGCTATCCGCCGCTGACCGCCGCCGGCGGAGTCGCCTATGCGCGCGCGCTGGCGGCAAGCGGACGCGCCACCGAGGCGAACGAGGCGGCGCGCACCGCCTGGCGGCGCGGGACCTTGAGCAGCACCGAGGAATCGACCGTTCTCACCCAGTTCGCCGGCGCGCTCTCCCCGACTGATCACGACGTCCGGCTCGACATGCTGCTGTGGCAGGGCAACACCGGCCAGGCGCAGCGGCTGCTGCCGCTCGTCTCGCCCGCGCGGCGCCCGTTATTCGAGGCGCGGATCGCCTTCCGCACCCGTGCGCCCAATGCCTCCGACCTCGCCGCCACCACCGACGCGATCGGCGCGCGCGACGCGGGCTATGTCGCCGATAAGGCCACCTGGCTGCGCAACATGGGCGCCTCGCCCAGCGCCCGCTCCTGGCTCGCGCGCACGCGCAACGGCATGACTCGGCCGGGCGACGTCGAGGAATTTTACGAGGTGCTGCTTACCAACGCGCGCGCCGCCGCCAGCGACCGCCAATGGCAGACCGCTTATGACATCGCCCGCCAGGTCGATGACGCGCTGCCCGCCGGCGCCGACGTGTCCAAGATGCCCTATGGCGAGCGCGACGACTACACCTCGCTCGTCTGGCTCGCCGGTACCACCGCGATGCGTGAGCTGCGCCGCCCCGCCGACGCAATGACCATGTTCGATCGCTACGGCCGCGGCAGCCAGGCGCCGCAGACCCGCGCCAAGGGTTTCTACTGGGCGGGCCGTGCCGCCGAGGCTGCCGGGCGCAGCGCCGATCGCGACGCCTTCCTCCAGCGTGCCGCGGGCTATCGCGACCAATATTATGGCCAGCTCGCGATCGAGCGGCTCGGCGGCCGACTGGTCGCCCCGCCGCCCGCCCCCCGCCCCGCGATCGATCCGGCGACGCGCGCCGCCTTCTTCAACCGCGAGGTGGTGCAGGCGGCGCAGTTCCTCGGTTCGATCGGCGACTGGCAGGATCAGACCGCCTTCGTGAAGCAGATCGCCGCGGCCGCGGAGAGCGATGTCGACCACCACCTCGCCGACGAACTGGCCGACCGCATGGGCCGCCCCGATCTGGCGGTGCTGGTCGGCCGTTCGGCGATGCAGAACGGCTTGACCGAATATAGCGCCAACGCCTTTCCCACCGTGTCGGTCCCGTCCGGTCACGAGGGTCATTGGACGATGATCCACGCCATCGCCCGCCAGGAGAGCCAGTTCGATCGCGCGGCCATCTCGCACGCCGGCGCGCGCGGGCTGATGCAGCTGATGCCGGGTACCGCGCGCGAGCAGGCCGGTAAGCTCGGCCTCTCCTATGACGCCAGCGCGCTGACCCGCGACACGAGCTACAACATCCAGCTCGGCTCCGGCTATTTCCAGCGGATCTACGGCATCTACGGCAGCTATCCGCTCGCGATCGCCGCCTATAATGCCGGGCCAGGCAACGTGAACAAGTGGCTGCGCGCCAACGGCGATCCGCGCACCGGCGGGGTCGACTGGGTCGATTGGGTGGAGGCGATCCCCTATCTGGAGACGCGCAACTATGTGCAGCGCGTGCTGGAGAATGCGGTGGTGTACGACCTGATGAACCCCGGCCGCGCGCGCAGCCGCGGCCCCGCGAACCTCAGCTGGTATCTCGGCCAGCGGCGCCCGGGATGAGCGATCGCCCGAATTACATCACCCCCGCCGGCTATGCCGCGCTTCGCAGCGAGTACGATCAGCTGTTCGCCACCGAGCGGCCTGCCCTGGTCGAGACGATCGCCTGGGCGGCGGGCAATGGCGACCGGTCCGAGAACGGCGACTATATCTACGGCCGCAAGCGGCTGCGCGAGATCGACCGGCGGCTCGGATGGCTGTCGAAGCGGATGAAGGCGGCCAAGGTGGTCGATCCCGCCGCCGCGCCCGATCGCGCCCGCGTGTTCTTCGGCGCCACCGTGACGATTGCGGACGAGGACGATGCCGAGCGGACGCTGACCCTGGTCGGCGACGACGAGGCGGATGCGGGCAAGGGGCTGGTCGGCTGGAACGCGCCGCTCGCCCGGGCGCTGCGCGGCGCCGCCATGGGAGACCTCCGCCGCGTCGCCCTGCCCGCCGGCGAGCGCGAATATGAGGTGATCGCCATCACCTATCCGGCCGCCTGACGGAACGGGCACGAAGGCTCGCCGGTTCTCCTCCCCTAAGGAGAGTCCCGATGGCCGAGAACGCCCGCACCCAGACCGCCCGCGACAATGACGACACCGACATTATCGAAGGCATGATCCCCGCCGGCGATGCGATCACCGGCACCAGCGGCGGCGCGCTTGCCCGCGATGTCGGCAGCCAGGCGGACCTGAAGCAGGTCGATGACCCGGATGGCACCACCCGCGCCACCAAGCAGGACGATATCGATGCCGGCGTCGCCTATGACAGCGATCGCCGGGGCAGCAACGGCTGAGGCTCAGGCTGAGATCGGGGCGGTTGACCGCCGCCCGCCGAGGGTGAAGGAGGAATCGGTGCCCGACGATACCCCCACCCGCAGCGTCGCCCTGCTGATCGACGCCGACAATGCCTCCTGGCACGCGCTCGACCCGGTGCTGACCGTGCTCGCCGCCGAGCTCGGCAACGTCAACGTGCGCCGGGCCTATGGCAATTGGTCCAAGCCCGGCCTCAAGGGCTGGCGCGACATGACGGTGCGGCATGGCATCGAACCGCAGCAGCAGTTCGACATCACCAAGGGCAAGAACGCGACGGACATGAAGATGACCATCGACGCGATGGACCTGCTCTATCGTGGGCGGGTCCAGGCGTTCGGAATCATGTCGTCGGACAGCGACTTCATGCCGCTGGCGATGCGGCTGCGGCAGGACGGGTGCGAGGTCTATGGCTTCGGCTCGGCCAAGACGCCCGCCGCGTTCCAGAACGCCTGCACGCGCTTCATCGACGTGGACGTGCTGACGTCGACCAAGACCGCGACGCCAGTGGCGGCGAGCCGCGACCCGGCTCCACAGGAGCCCGCGCCGGCGAAGGCGGGCACGGTGGGCGAGGACCTGCTCAAGCTGCTCATCGACGCTTATGACAATGTGAAGCGCGACGAGCGCGGCTATGTCAGCCTGTCGGCGATGGGCCAGCTCGCCGCCAACCGCTCCAGCTTCGACGTGCGCAATTACGGCTTCAAGCGCCTGTCGGACCTGATCCAGTCGGTGCCCAATTTCTCTACCGAGCGGCGCGACGACGGCCGCGTCTATGTGAAGCGGACGCGGTAGGGCGATTTACGACTGATCTTCTCGACCTCCGTTCGCCCAGAGCGAAGTCGAAGGGCATGGGCGAACGTTGCGCATGTGCTTCGACTTCGCTCAGCACGAACGGTTGGTTTGGACAACGCCCTTCAGCCTCACCCCGCCGCGACGCGCACCGCGTCGCAGATGCGGTCCACCACCGCCTCCACCTGCGCGGCGTCGTCGCCCTCGGCCATAACCCGGATCACCGGCTCGGTGCCCGAGGGGCGGATCACCAGCCGGCCCGTGCCGCTCAGTTCCGCCTCCGCTTCCGCGATCACCGCCCTGACCGCATCCGCCTCGAGCGGCTTGCCACCGGAGAACCGCACGTTCTTCAGCAACTGCGGCACCGGATCGAAGCGGCGCAGCACCTGGCTCGCCGGCCGGCCGTCGCGCCGCACCTCGGCGAGGATCTGGAGCGCGGCGACCAGCCCGTCGCCGGTGGTGCCATAATCCGACAGGATGATGTGGCCGGACTGTTCCCCGCCGACATTGCACCCGTCGCTACGCATCCGCTCCAGCACATAGCGGTCGCCGACCTTGGCGCGGGCAAGCGCGATTCCCTGTGCGGAAAGGTGCCGCTCCAGCCCCAGGTTGGACATCACCGTCGCCACCAGCGCGCCGCCGTGCAGCCGGCCCTCGCGCGCCCAGCCGCCGGCGATCGTCGCCATTAGTTGGTCGCCGTCCACCACCGTGCCGGTCTCGTCGACCACGATCAGCCGGTCGGCATCGCCATCGAGCGCGATGCCGATTGAGGCGCCGCTCGCCACCACCGTCTCGGCCAGCGTCTGCGGGTGGGTGGAGCCGACCTGGTCGTTGATGTTCTTGCCATTGGGGGTGACTCCGATCGCCACCACGTCCGCGCCCAGCTCCCACAGGGCGGAGGGCGCGACCTGATAGGCAGCGCCATTGGCGCAATCGACAACGATGCGCATGCCGTCCAGCCGGAGGTCGGTGGGAAAGGTCGATTTGGCGAAGTGGATGTAGCGGCCACGCGCATCCTCGATCCGCTTGGCGCGGCCGATGTCCGCCGCCGGGGCGAGCGCCACCTGCCCATCGATCATCGCCTCGATCGCCGCCTCAGCCTCGTCCGAGAGCTTGTAGCCGTCCGGCCCGAACAGCTTGATGCCGTTGTCGGCATAAGGGTTGTGGCTGGCCGAGATCATCACGCCCAGATCGGCGCGCATCGACTGGGTGAGCATCGCAATCGCCGGGGTGGGCAGCGGCCCGGTCATCACCACGTCCATGCCCACCGCGGTGAACCCGGCGACCATCGCATTCTCCAGCATGTAGCCGGACAGCCGCGTGTCCTTGCCGATCACCACCCGGTGCCGGTGGTCGCCGCGCAGGAAATAGGTGCCCGCCGCCATGCCGACCTTCATCGCCATCGCCGCCGTCATCGGCGAAAGGTTCGTCAGCCCGCGAATGCCGTCCGTGCCGAAATATTTGCGTGCCATATCCGTCCCATCCGTCACGCCGGCCTTGTGCCGGCATCCACGGCTCGCCTAGCTGTACGGCCGATTTCCTTGCCGTTCGGTAGGCCTTGGCACAAGTCCGGGTCGACCTGGAGTTGCCGAAAGCCGATGTCCTCCTCGATCCGCATCCTTCTGGCGCTGGTGGCGGGCCTCGCCGGCGGCATCGCGCTGGCCGCCTGGGCACCGGCCGCAGTACCCGGCACGATCGCGGTGGCCGAGCCGATCGGCCATGCCTGGCTCAATGCGCTCCAGATGACGATCGTGCCTCTGGTCGTCTCGCTGCTCGTCACCGGCGTCGCCGCGACGGCGGAGGCGGCGCAGGCCGGCCGCCTCGCCGGCCGCGCGATCGCGCTCTACGTCGGGCTGCTGTTCGCCTCCGCGGTCACCGCAGCAATCCTGACACCGCTGTTCCTGCAGTTGGCACCGCTACCGGCCGATAGCGCCGCCGCGCTGCGCGCCGCGCTGACCGGGGTTGAGGCGGTGCCGCCCACACCGCCCTTGGGCGAGTTCTTCGCGAGCATCGTGCCCGCCAACGTGATCAAGGCGGCGAGCGAGAGCGCGTTCCTGTCCCTGATCATCTTCGCCCTGGTGTTCGCCTTTGCGCTGACCCGGATCGACGCGGAGCTGCGCACCCTGCTCACCCGCGTCTTCACCGCGGTGCGCGAGACGATGCTGGTGGTGATCGGCTGGGTGCTGTGGATCGGACCGGTTGGTGTGTTCGCGCTGGCGCTGTTGGTGGGCGCGCGGGCGGGATCGGGCGCGTTCGGCGCCTTGGTCCATTACATCCTGGTGGTGGTAGCGGTGGGCGGCTGCTGGAGCCTCTTCGCCTATCCGCTGGCGGTGTTCGGCGCGCGGGTGCGCCTCGGCGACTATGCCCGCGCCTCGCTGCCGGCCCAAGCGGTGGCGATCAGCACGCAGAGCTCGCTCGCCTCCTTGCCCGCAATGCTGGCGGGCGCGCGTAGTCTTGGCGTGCCGGTGGCGACCGCGGGTGTCACCCTGCCGCTGGCGGTGGCGATCTTCCGCGCCACCGGCCCGGCGATGAACTTCGCGGTGGCCATCTACGTCGCCACCTGGTTCGATCGGCCGCTCGACGTGACCACGCTGGCGCTGGGCACGATGGTGGCGACGCTGACTTCGCTGGGTTCGGTAAGCCTGCCGGGCACGGTCAGCTTCGTCAGTGCGATCGCGCCGGTCGCGGCGACCATCGGCGCGCCTGTCGCGCCGCTGGGGCTGCTGGTCGCGGTGGAGACGATCCCGGACATCATGCGCACGCTCGGCAACGTGATGATGGATGTCGCCACCACTGCCCTGCTCGCGCGCGACGCGCTCAAGCAGGGTGAGGCTCAGCTGGGCTGAAACACGCCGCAGGCGATCCGGCCACCGCTGTTGCCGCTCGGCTCGGTCATCAAATCGTCAGGACCGGCATGGACTACGAAGGCGGCGCCATCCTGATCCATCAGCGCCGCCATGGTCGCGCCCGGCACTGTCGCCGCGACGGTGCCGCGGCCGTCTGCGCCGATCTCGAGGTTCGGGATGTCGCCCTGATGCGGCCCTTGTGGGTTCATCGAGCCGTGCTTCATCTGCGTGGGGTTCCAGTGCCCGCCCGCGGTGGTGAAGTCCGGCGCGTCGCAGCGGCCGGTGGTGTGGACATGCGCACCGTGCGTCCCCGCGGGCAGCCCCGCCACCTCGACTGCGAAACGCAGCCCGCCGGCGACTTCGGTGGCGGAAGCGCGTCCCGCCTCGGCGCCCTGCGCAGTGCGCAGCATCGCCACCGCCTTGGCCCCGCCCTCGACCGGCATGCCGGTCTTCGGTCCGTCCTCGTTGCAGCCCGCCAGCAGAACCATTGCCGCCGCCGCGGCCACCCCCATGCGCATCGTTTCGCCTCCTCAACCGTTCCGCAATCGAACCCGCCACGTCGGGCGCAAGTTCCGGCCAATGGCGCGTGATGCGACATCGCATTGTCTTTGCACGCGGAACAGGCGAAAGACGGGAGCTACAAAGCGTCCGGGACGTTACCCCGCCGCAACGATCGATGAACAGCCGTGCCTGCGCGGCAGATGAGGTGAAATGGGGACGATCAAGGTCGCGGTTATCGGCGTGGGCAATTGCGCAAGTTCGCTGGTCCAGGGCAAATATCATTACGCCAGGAGCAACACCGCCGCAGGCCTGATGCATGAGGAGATCGGCGGCTATCGGGTCGCGGATATCGAGTTCGTCGCCGCCTTCGATGTCGATCCGCGCAAGGTCGGCCGCGACCTGGGCGAGGCGATCTTCGCCAAGCCGAATTGCACCAAGGTGTTCCACGCCGACGTGCCCGCGACCGGCGTGTCGGTGCGGATGGGCGCGCGGCTCGACGGCGTCGCCACGCACATGACCGCCGCCAACGACCGCGGCTTCGCGCTGGACGACACCGCCGACGCCACCGCCAACGAGGTGACCGCCGCGCTGCGCGATTCGGGCGCGGAGGTGCTGGTTAACTTCCTGCCGGTGGGCAGCGAGGAAGCGACCGCCTTCTACATGGAATGCGCGCTTGCCGCAGGCGTTGCGGTGGTGAACTGCATGCCCGTGTTCGTCGCCTCGCGCCCGGAATGGGCGGCGCGGTTCGAGGCGGCGGGGCTGCCGATCGTGGGGGACGACATCAAGGCGCAGGTCGGCGCCACCATCGTCCACCGCGTGCTTTCCAACCTGTTCCGCCAGCGCGGCGTGGCGGTGGACCGCACCTACCAGCTCAACACCGGCGGCAACACCGACTTCATGAACATGCTCGACCGCACCCGCCTGTCGAGCAAGAAGGAATCGAAGACCGAAGCGGTGCAGGCGGTGCTCGCCGAGCGGCTGGCCGAGGAGAACATTCACATCGGCCCCTCGGACTACATCCCCTGGCTCGGCGACAACAAGCTCGCCTTCCTGCGGCTGGAGGGCGAGTTGTTCGGCGGCGTGCCGATGCACCTTGAGCTACGCCTGTCGGTGGAGGACAGCCCGAACTCGGCGGCGGTAGTGGTGGATGCGATCCGCTGCTGCAAGCTCGCGCTCGACCGCGGGGTCGCGGGTCCGCTGGAAGGACCGTCCGCCTTCTTCTGCAAGCATCCGCCCCAGCAATTCACCGACGATGTTGCCGCGCAATTGACCGACGCGTTCATCGCGGACCAGCGCGCCGCGGAATAGCGGCTGCTTGTCGGAGTAAAGCATACCAGATGTTGCAAAGCGGCTACACTGATCATTTTTCGAGCAGGGTGCACGTTTAACAGGCTTGGCGCGTCGGACGGGCGCACCTAAGCCTCGAACAGGCAGCAGGCACGCCGAGTCAAGAAGCGATGCCGCGCCGAGGAGGGGTGCTCCGGCGGCGCGCGGGAATGCGAGGCTGACCCCATTCCGCGCGCCGCCGTCACTTGGTTAACGGCCTGGCCGGCGCTGCCATACCGGCACCATACCAAGTTTTCAAAAGAGGGAACTTTATTGGCTCCGGGTCGCCACGGCGGGGCGTCGGGTGGGCAATGCCGTACGCCGGCAATGTTCCGGAGACGCAAGCGATGCTAGGCGATGCGGATGCCCGCCCGCCTGCGCCTCCCCCTCGTGCTTCCGGCATTCGTGCTGCTGCTGGCGGCACTCGCCTGGGCGCGGCCGCTCAACCATGACGAGAGCCAATATGTCGCCGCGGCACTGCTCGTCGCGGATGGTCACCTGCCGTATCGTGACTTCGCCTATCTCCAGACGCCGCTGCAACCCGTGCTACTGGCGCCGCTCGCCGCAATGGCGGACGAGTGGGTCTGGCCCGCGCTGCGCCTCGCCAATGCTTTTCTGGGGGCGGGAATGGTGTTGTGCGTGTTCGTCGCCGCGCGCCGGGCCGGCGCCGCGCATGCGCCCGCACTCGCGGCTGCGGCGCTGCTCGCCACCTGCGACATCTTCCTGTTCAGCGTCGGCACGGCGCGCAACGACGCCCTGCCCGCCGCGCTGTTCGCCGCCGCACTGATCCCGATCGCGCGCGCCGAATTCGGAACCACGACGCGCGGCTCGGCGATGCTTGCGGGGCTGCTGCTGGCCGCGGCGGCGGCGGCAAAGGTGTCCTATGCGCTGCCGGCGGGCGCCTACGCGCTCTACGCGCTCGTGGACCGACGCCATCGCCCCGTGTGGATCGCCGCCGGCGCCGCACCTATCCTCCTTGGCGTGGCGTCCTCCGCCTGGTCAGATCCTGCCGCCTTCTGGTTCGGCACCGTCACCTTCCCCGCGCTGGCGCCCGAGGAATATTACGCCGCCACCGGGCGCGGCTGGCGCACCGGCCTGGGCGCGCGAACAATCGACACGCTCAAGTTCCTTGCGCTCGGCCCGGCGTTGCTGGCGATCCCGGTCGCATTGCGCGGCCGCTGGCGCGCGGGCCGCGCATTCGACGTGTTATTGGCGGCGGCGGTGCTCGCCAGCGTGCTGCCCGCGCCGACCTGGCGGCAATATCTGCTGCCGCTGCTGCCGGTGCTGTTCGTCCGGCTGGCGGTGATGCTGACCCGCCACCCGCCCGGCCCTCGCCTGCGCATGGCCTTTGCCGCCTTCGCGGTGATCGGCTTCGTCCCCACGATCGTCGCGCTCGCCTCGGGTCGCCCCGCGATGCCTACCGCGGTCCGCGCCGCCGACACGGTGGACGACCATCTCGACCGGGTCGGCATCGGCGACGGGGTGGTGACGCTGGCGCCCGAACTGCTCGCCGGCCGCAGTCCGGACCCGCGCTTCGCCGCCGGCCCGTTCTATTTTCGCAGCCGGGCGCTGCTCGACACGTCGGACGAACGCGCGTTCGACGTGATTTCGCACCGCCGCCTTCATCTGATGGGGCGGCCGCCCGCGCTGCTCACGGGGGCGGAAGCGTGGACCAGCGGCGACGCGCGCCTGGACGCGATGCTCGACCATTGGGCACGGACGAACGGCTACCAGGCCTACCCACTGCCCGAGCGGCTGACCCTGTGGCTCAGGCCGCCCGCAGCCGCTTCGCCGCCACCTGTGCCGCGTAGTAATTCATGAGGTCCACGGTGTGCTCGCGATCGGTGCGCACGCTCGCCGCCGCGACCACCGCCGCCCGGCGCAGCATCGCGCGGTCACGGCGCGCCAGCCGGAGGATCGCCGCCGCGCACGCTTCCGGGTTGCGCGCCTCGTAGAGTTCGGAGGCATGGGGATCGGCCACTTCGGCGCAGCCGCCCGTGTCGGGCACGATCAGCGGCAGGCCCGAGGCCATCGCCTCTGAGGCGACCAGCCCGAACGGCTCGGCTTCCGACCCGTGGATCAGCGCATCGCAACTCGCCATGATCCGTGACAGCCGCTCGCGGTCATAGACCGGGCGGAACATGCGCAGGTGCGGCGATCCCGCGATCCGGCGGGTGATCCGAGCGGTCTCGAACCCCTGGCCGATCAGCACCATGCCTACCGGCGCCTCCGCGCCCGCGCGCTCCACCGCATCGACGATCAGCGGCCAGCGCTTTTCAGGGTGATGCCGGCCAAGGCCGAGCAGCAGCAGCCCTTCCGGCCCCAGCCCGCACTGCGCGAGCAGGGCTTCGCGCAGCCGCTCGTCCCGCAGGTCCGGCGAAAAGTGCGACCGCTCGATCCCCAGGGGCATCGCGGCATCGATCCTGAGGCCGCGCGCGCGCAGGCGCTTCTCCAGCGCCGGCCCGTTGGTCACCACGCAATCGTATTTGTCGAGGAAGCGCGCCATGTAGCGCGTGTACCAGCTGAACGCCCGCTCGATCGCCTCGTGGCTGGCGAAATCCTCGAACCAGCGCTGCGCATAGGCGGCCATGTTGTCATTGTGCATGAAGAAGGACTTGACCGCACGTCCCTGCCAGTCGCCAACGATCCACGGGATCCGGAACGGCGAGCAACATTCCACCACGTCGGGATCATAGTGATCCAGCACCGCGGTGACCGACTCCCGGTCCCAGAACAGGCCGTAGTTGTCGTCCAGCGGCAGGCGCGGCGCGGCGAGATAGTGGATGCGCCCGCCGCCGGGGCGCTCCTCCACCCAAGTTTCCTTGCCGGGTGCGACCACGATCAGTTCGTGGCCCAGATCGGCCATGATGCCGATCTTGCGATCGATATAGGTCCGCACTCCGCCGCCGGAGGGCGAGTAGAGCTCGTTGACGTCGACGATCCGCACCGCCGACTACTTCCGCAGCGGCCCAAACGAGGGAGGGAAGCCGTGGAGATACTGCGCGGTGATCGGCACGGTCGCGACGCCGCTGCTTACCGTCACGCGTGCTTGCGCCAGCGTCGGCTTGGCGCGCCCGATCCGCTGGTTGCCCGGCACGCCCGCCCCGTCGCTCCAGAAGTTGAACTTGTTCTTGCCGTCGCGATCATGCTGGAGGAACAGGGCGTAGGTGCCCGGCGCCGGCACGCGAACGCACAGCGAAACGGTGCCGGAGGCGGGCGGATCGGCGCGGATGCGGCGGAAGGTCTTGCCAGCGTCGCGCAGTCGCGAGTCATTGGCCAGGAAATCCGCTTCGGTCGCCGGATAGAGCTCCAGCATCAGCGTGCCGCGCCGATCCTTGAGGCCGGTGATGTCAGCCTGGATTGCGGGTCCGCCGGAGCGGCAGGCAGCGGTGTCGCCGAGCAGCTGAGCGGCGGCAGGCATTGGCAGCATCGCTGCCAGAGAAGAAATTAGATACTTCATCGCCGCGCCTCCACTGCGCTCAGCATGCTGAACCCAACCACAACGCCGGCGTGGAGCAGCAACTGCAAGGCGGTGGTGAAGGCGATCATCCCGGTAAGTTCCTGATCCTGCCCGACGATCAGGATCGCGGCGCTGGCGAAGACCAGATCCTTGTTGGGCAACAGGGGCAGGCGCGAAACGAGCAACCGTCCGGCGGAGAGGATCAGCCACATACCCACCGCGACGCTGGGCATGGCGAAATGCCACGCCAGCGCAAGCAGCAGGGTACTGGCAGCAAGGCGCACCGCGTGGATGCCGAAGATCACCCACAGATCGTGCCGCGGCAGCGAGAAAATTCGGCGCGAGAACAGCAGCAGCGCTGCGGGCACTAGCAGCGTCACCGCGGCAGACGCGATGATCGGCGACACATAGGCTGCCGGGATCAGCCTGTAGCCGAGCGGTAGCGCGACCAAGCACAACAGCAAGGTCGCGCCGTTGCCGACGATGCCGGATAGA
>NZ_JBELLZ010000069.1:0-19200 GCF_042096255.1 Sphingomonas sp.
CTGTGACTGGTTTACAGCGGTGTGCCCTCCCTTTCTGTAATTTTCCCGCCCCGACCGCGCCCCGGGGGGGGGGGCGGGGTTGACGCTTCCGGGCCTATGTCTTGGATAGCGAGAGCGGGGGGGCATAAGGTCGCTATCCGAAGGTCATAACCCTTTATCGCGCCCGCGGTTCCTGCTGACGCGCAGATATTTCGCCCGTCGTTGCATCATTCGTTGCCAACCACGGCAATCGCAATTTCGAACGCGCCGATCAGGGGATCGTGGTGCAGCTTTGCGCGCAGCTGGCGCGACAGGCCTTCGAGCACGCGGCCATAGCGGCTGGCCAATCCGTCGCGCAGCACGTCGCCTTCGATCAGGGCGGGTGAACTGATCCGTAGCGTCGCCCGCAATGGTTCGGTGCGATTGACCGAGATGCGGATCTTGGCTGCCGCATCCCCGGTCATTGCGAGTTCGATCAGTTCTGTGATGAGAAACGCCACCGCCACCGCCACGTCCTGGTTGACGCAAAGGGGCTCAACATCGACGACGATGCCCATGGCCGGATGGTCCGCTGCGGTCGCGCGCAGGTTCGCCGCAAGTTCCCCGATCATGGAGCGCAGGCTGAGCCCGCGGCTCTCCTCCATCTCAGCGAAATGATTTCGATGCACCACCGCCAGCGCATCCACCCGGCGCTGAATAGTCGAATAGGCCTGTCCTGCCTCGGGCGATCTGGCCCCGCGCGCGTGAAGGCTTATCAGGCTCGCGATCACCTGTAGGTTGTTCTTGACGCGATGATGCACCTCGCGCGTAAGCTTGGTCTGGCGCACCAGACCCTCGGCCAGGCCCGCCTCGTGCAGCACCACCGTGCGACTGATGGCACGAAAGGTCTCGCCGAGTTCCCGGATCTCCTGGGCGGGGATGCCGCGGGTCACGGTGGGATCGATCTCCGTTCCCGGCTCGAAGGCGGCAACGCTTGACCTTAGTGCGCGCAACGGCCGGATCAGCAGGCGATCGACCACGAACCAAGCGATGCTGGCGGCAAGCGCCCACATCAGCAGCGGCAGCAGCATCGCGATCACCATGGGTGAACTGATCGGCGTGCTGGGGATCTGCATCTCCAGGACGAGCCCGCCGATCCCAAGCGGCGTGCGGATCGATTCCCGGCGTTCCAGCGCCCGCCCGGGTTCAATCGTGCTGAGAACCAGGCGCTCGCCATCAACAAGTGCAGCTGCATAGGCAACGTTCAGGCCGCTGGGCCGGCTCAGACGCGAGAGGAATTCGGTAGGGAACATCGCAACGCCCCGGGTGCCGGTAGCGCCATCCTCCACCGCGAGCAGGATGCCCTGAGCCTCGACGACCCGAGTCCCGACATCGCTGCCCGGTGCCATCCGTAGCGGTCGGCGAGCCTCGGGAAAGGGCGTGCCGCATAGAGGGCGGCCGGCGCGGTCAAGCACCGTCATGCGCGCGCCGGCAGCGAATTGCTGGGCAAACACGCCCTGTACGCGCGCGCAGGACGCCGCATCGGCACGATCGCGGCCGAGCGCTGCCGCCGTCGCCCTCAGCGCGGTCATGTCGCCGCCAAGCTCAATGGCCAGCGACCGAGAGCTTTCCGCAGCCGCCAGCCGCAGCCGTGCACGCGCCTCATCGTTGAAGGTGCGGGTGGTCTGGAGCGTGGCAAAGATCGCGATCACGGCCAGCGGCAGCAACGCGACGCTGAGGATCAGGAAGACTTTTGCCCCGGTAGGCCACCGTTCGATGGAAGACGGAGTCGCGGCCACGTCGCCGCCGGGGGCCACGGGCCGCTTGGACATGCCGACAGCTTAGTCCAGTTTGGATAAGAGGGACAGCATCTCGTCAGGAACCTGCTCTTCCACCGTCCGCTGGTAGATCGATCGCAAGGCGGAACCCATGTCACGGTCTGGATCAGTGCCGCGAGGCGCACGCGTGTTGACTGGCGCCTCGCCATTGTCCGCCGCCTGTTCCTGGGCTGCGGCGCGTTCCGGTGAATCCTCTACAGCGCTCAACATCATCCCCCGAAGGCGCCACGCAACGGCGCCATGACGAAAAAGGCCGGCGAACCCGCCGGCGATCAACGCGCAGGGCGCGCCATGTGGTCGGGAAACCAAATGCGGCTTTGTTTGTTCCCGCTGTTACGACGAAATCTCGTGTCGGACGGTTGAACCGTCCGGTGCGGGTGCGCGTTATGCGTGGATTACCGGGGGGCGGCATCGCTGGTCGGCCCAGGACAGACACTTCAGGGAGACGTACCGACCCATGTCGCTTGGACAAAAGCTTGCACCGCACCTTCCCTTCCTCCGTCGGTACGGTCGCGCCCTCACCGGCAGCCAGGCGCAGGGAGACAAGTACGTCCGCGCGACCCTAGAGGCGATCGTGGCTGCGCCCGAGGAGTTTCCCAAAGAGGTCGACCCGCGCCTCGGCCTGTATCGGACGTTTCAGGCGATCTGGGCGTCCGCCAATCTGGAGGCGGAAACGGATGCGGACGCCGGCGATCAGAGCGAGGCGATCGCGCGGGCACGGCTCGCCCGCATGACGCCGCTGTCGCGCCAGGCGCTTCTCCTTACGGCGATGGAGGGGTTCACACCGGAGGATACCGCCTATCTGATCGAGGTATCGCCGGAGGAGGTGGACGATCTCGTCTCCGGTGCGCTCGCTGAGATCGAGAAGCAGACCCGGGCACGCGTCCTGATCATTGAGGACGAGCCGATCATCGCGATGGACATCGAAACCATCGTTCGCGATCTCGGCCATGATGTCACAGGCGTGGCAGTGACGCGGGATGAGGCGGTGGCGCTGGCGAGGGAGGACCGACCAGGGCTGATGCTGGCCGACATCCAGCTTGCCGACGACAGTTCGGGCATCGACGCGGTGAAGGACATCCTGTCGGAATTCCAGGTGCCCGTGATCTTCATCACCGCCTTTCCGGAGCGTCTGCTGACCGGCGAGCGGCCCGAACCCACGTTCCTGATCACCAAGCCGTTTCAGCGGTCCACGGTCAAGACCGCTATAAGCCAGGCCCTATTCTTCAACGAACGGACGGTTCCGGGGACCTGACGCGGTCGATACGGACCCAAAACGAAAGAGGGGCGTTGAGGCATCATGGCAGATCCGAACAACCGAGTGCATCTTGAAACCGACGAGGCGCGGGCCGGCGCCACGCCGCGGATGACGCGTTACATCCTCGCCATTTCGCTGGTGCTGGTAGTCGTCGTCTTTGCGCTGCTGCTGCTCTGGCCCCGTCTCTGATCCACGCCGATCGAATCGTCTGACGCCGCGCTGGCAATCGCGGCGTCCCCCTCCTATCTTGACGATCACCGCCCCATGGCGTGGACCGAACGGAGCATCATGACCCAAGTCGAGCCGCGCGAGGCCGCGGATGCGCCTGTCGCATCGGAGCACGTCGCGCTTTCTGACAGCGACTTCAAGACACAGCTGGCGCAGGTGATCCCACACCTGCGCGCTTTCGGCCGATCGCTTTCGGGCAGTCGAGATACTGCCGACGATCTGGTTCAGGAAACATTGCTGAAGGCGTGGGCGGCTCGCAAGCGCTTCCAGGCGGGCACCAACATGCGCGCCTGGACCTTCATCATCCTGCGCAACCTCTATCTCTCCCAGATGCGCCGCGCGCGCTTCAAGGGCGAATGGGACGACCTGGTTGCGGACCGGTTGCTCGCCGCACCGGCCAGTCAGGACAAGCATGTCGAACTCGCCGACATGCAGCGCGCGCTTCTCCACCTTCCGCAGCCCCAGCGCGAGGCGTTGATCCTGGTTGGCGCGGGCGGGTTCGCTTACGAGGAGGCGGCTGAGATCTGCAAGGTGGCCGTCGGGACGATCAAGAGCCGGGTCGCGCGCGGACGGGTCGCCCTCGAAGCGCTGCTGAGCGAGGGAGCTCTGGCGTCGCGGCGCTCGTTCGATGGCAATGGGCAGAACACGGCGCTGGACACGATCATGGGCGAAGTGGACGAGCTCAGCAGCGAACGGTAACCCCTTATGGACCGGATCAGTTGATCCGGTCCAGCTTACCGAGCAGTCGTTGCAGGTCCTGCGGCAATGCTTGCGCGGCGCCATAGATGCGCCGTAGGGACTCGCCGATGGCGTCCGTGGGACGTGGGCGACGTACCGCATAGGCGCGATCGCTGGACCGAAGAGGCGGGGTCGGGGCGTTCATGCCGTGCTCAACGGCCGGGTAAGCGAGAGGTTGCTTGCGAGATCACTCGGCTCTTGACAAATCGTCGGATCGCGAGATCGCATTTCGGATAACCAACGCGACCGGACGTGCCAGGGCATGGTCGCCCTTTTTGGCGATGCTGCTGGGCCGGGAAACGGAGATAGCGGAGCGGCTGGACCGCGGCGAGATGATCGACCCGGTCGTCTCCATCGACCCTGATCTGCCTCCGGCGCGGGCGCTCCGCCTCGCGCGACGGCGCCTCGCTCTGATCGTAGCTGTTGGCGACCTTGCCGGAACGCTCGACCTTGCCGCGGTCACAGGGGCGCTGAGCGACTTCGCCGACCGTGCGCTTGACCATGCGATCCGCGCGGCGATCGAGGAGCGCACGCCGGGCGCCCCGATGGTTGGCTTCGCGGCACTTGCGCTGGGCAAGCAGGGCAGTCGCGAGCTCAATTACTCGTCCGACATCGATCCGATCCTGCTCTATGATCCGGCCGTCCTGCCCAGGCGCGCGCGCGAGGAGCCGGCCGACGCGGCGGTGCGCATCGGCCGCCGGGTGGTCGAGCTGCTCCAGGCCCGCGACGCGGATGGATACGTCCTGCGGGTCGACCTTCGTCTGCGTCCTGCGCCGGAGGTCACGCCGATCGCGCTGCCGTTCTCTGCCGCGATCGCGCACTATGAATCGGAGGCGTTGCCTTGGGAGCGGGCCGCGTTTATCCGGTCCCGGGCCTGTGCGGGGGATCTGGCTCTGGGCCGGCGGTTTCTGGAGGCGATCCGCCCGTTCGTCTGGCGTCGCAGCCTCGATTTCGGCGCGGTGCGGGAGATCACCGATATTAGCGCCCGGATCCGCGACCACCATGCGTCCGGCCAGGCGTTCGGTCCCGGCTTCGATCTGAAGCGCGGTCGCGGCGGCATCCGCGAGATCGAGTTCTTCGCCCAGATCCACCAACTGATCCACGGTGGCCGCGAGCCGGCGCTGCGCACGCCGGCGACCCGCGACGCGCTGGGGGGGCTGGCCGCGGCGGGCCTGATCGATCCGGGCGACGCGGCGGCGCTGGATACCGCTTATGTAGCGTTGCGCACGGCGGAGCACCGCGTGCAGATGGTCGACGATCGCCAGACCCACCTGCTTCCTGCGGGTGACGCGCTCGATCGCCTGGCCTGGCTGGACGGTCGGGACGCCGGCTCCGCCGTCCTGCACGCGCTTGCGCCGCATGTTGATCGGGTCGGGCGCGTCTACGATGCCCTGATGCCCGGGACCGCCGGGACCGCCGGGACCAAGGCCGCGTCTCCGGAGATGTTGGCGGGCAGGTTCACGGAGCCTCTGGCAGCGGAATGCATGCGCCTTCTGGAACGCTGGCGCTCCGGGCGCTATCCGGCATTGCGCAGCCCGGCGGCACAGGCTGCGTTCGAGATCGTGCTGCCTTCGCTGCTCGACTCTTTTGTCGAAGCGCCCGATCCGCGCGCGGCGCTGATCGGCTTCGACCGACTGGTCGAACGATTGCCGAGCGCCTTGAACATCTTCCGACTGCTGGAAGCGCGACCCGCACTGCTGGGCATGCTGGCGACGATCCTCGCGCAGGCGCCGACCCTCGCCGAGGACCTGTCGCGCCGGCCCGATCTGCTGGACGGGTTGATCGACGCCAGTGCGTTCGATCCCCTGCCGGACCGGCCCGCCCTCGAAGAGGAGATGATGGGGCGGGACCAGGATTATCAGGCGGTGCTGGAGCAGGTTCGGCGCGTGGTGGGGGAGAGGCGCTTCACCCTGGGCACGCAGATCGTCACGGCGGCGGCCGACCCGCTTACGGTCGCATCGGGCTATGCGCGGCTGGCGGAGGCGGCGGTGGAGGTGCTGGCGGGCGCGACGGTTGCCGAATTCGTCCGTACGCATGGCCGTGTTCCGGACAGCGAGTTCGTGATCCTGGCGCTAGGCCGGCTCGGCGGTGGCGCGATGACGCATGCGTCCGACCTGGACCTGGTGTATCTCTTCACCGGAGACTTCTCGGCCGAGTCCGATGGTCACAAGCCTCTGGGTGCCACCCTCTACTATAACCGGCTCGGCGCCAGGATCAGCACCGCCTTGTCCGCTCCCACCGCCGCGGGTCCGCTGTATCCGGTGGATACCCGTCTGCGCCCATCCGGCACGCAGGGGCCGCTTGTCGTTAGCCTCGACTCCTTTGCCCGTTATCAGCGGGAGGACGCCTGGACTTGGGAGCGGATGGCGCTGACCCGCGCCCGGCCGATCTTTGGCTCCGCGGCGGCGCGTGCGGCGGTGGCGCAGGTGATCGACACCGCGCTTCGTACACCCTCCGGCCGCGATGTCGCCGCCGATGCGCGTGCGATGCGCGCAGAGATGGCCGCCCACAAGCCGCCGGTCGGGCCACTGGACGCCAAGCTGCTGCCCGGCGGCCTGGTGGATCTGGAGTTCGCGGTGCAGGTGCGCCAGCTGGTCCATCGCACGGCGTTCGAGCCGAACCTCCAGGCCGCCATTTGCGCGCTGATCGGCGAGGGGCTGATCGCCGAATCCGCGGACGGGGCGTATGGCCTGCTTGCGCGATTGCTGGTGATCGTCCGGCTGGTCGCCCCCGATGCGCAGGAGCCGCCGCCGTCGACACAGGCGCTGATCGCACGTGCATTGCACCTTCCGGACTGGCAGACGGTGATCGCCCGCCTGGCGGCCGTCAGGCAGGAGGTCGCGGCGCTGGAGATCGATGATGCAAGCCGGTGATCCCGTTCCCGACGTGACCCTGACTGACCGGACGGGGGCGCCGCTAGCCCTGCGCACATTGGGATTTCCCGCGGTGCTCTGGTTCTACCCGCGCGACGACACCAGCGGCTGCGCCCGCGAGGCGCAGGATTTCTCAGCGCTCCATGAGGATTTCGCGGCAGCCGGCGTGTCGCTTCTGGGCGTGTCACGCGATGACGTGGCCAGCCACGCACGCTTCATCGCCAAGCATGCGCTGGTGCCGCCACTGGCCAGCGACCTGGACGGCAGTGTCTGCGAGGCCTTCGGGGTATGGGTCGAGAAGTCGATGTACGGCCGGAAGTTCATGGGAATAGAGCGCGCGACCTTTCTGTTCGATCGGGACGGACGGCTCGCTCGCCAGTGGCGCAAGGTGCGCGTTCCCGGCCACGCAGTCGACGTGCTGAAGTCGGTCGACGACCTGCCGAAGTAGCGTGATTCCAACAACTCGCCGCGTGCCGCTGGCACTCCGGCGCGAGTCGCGGGCCAAAGTCTTGCGCCCGGACGACATTGCGGGGCACGGTGACGACATCCGGGGTGCGGGTGGGCTGCAATCCAGATGACAGATAAATCGCGGGGCGGCGGTGTGTCGTTGTCCCGCGCACGGGGTCGTTGAGCTTTGATGATCGAAAACCTTCGCGCGCATTCCGGATGGCTTCGAGGAAGCCTCGGAACGATCTTCCCGCAGCGTGCGATCGCTTTCCATGACGGGACCAAGGTTCGCCGGGTGCGGCTGACCGCCGGGACGCAGGCGGTGCTGGCGACGTCCGCCGCCGCGCTGCTCGGCTTCGGCAGCTATGGCATCGCGCAGGCGGCAGGGCACGCGGTGCCCGCCGAAGATGCCCGCGCGGCCGACGGACGCGTTGCGCAGATGGAGCGCAAGGTTGCCGCCATGCGGGCACGGGTCGTTACCATTCGCGAGACCGCGCGGCTGCACGCAGACCGGATCGAGCATCGCCAGAACCTGCTGGTCGCTGCGCTGACTGGCGAAGGCGAAACCCGCGAGATGGCGCTCGCTACCCTTTCCATCGATCCCGCGGCGGACCGCGTCGCCGGCTCGGCGATCGCCCCGCTCAAGCGGGTGGAACAGGCGCAGGCGCGGCAGGCCGCCGCGGTGCGCAAGCTGGCGGAGCGTCGCCTGTCGCTCGCCAAGGCCGAGATCCGGCGCCTGGGCCTCCGCCCCGACCGGATCGTCCGCAAGGCTTCGGCCATGGGCGGCCCGCTGATCGAGGCGACCAGTGCGGAAGCCGTCGCCGACCTGAAGGCGGATCAGCAGTTCCGCTCCTTGTTCATGACCTGGAAGAAGCTCGACAATCTTGAGCAGGGCGTGATCGCCATTCCGTCGGTGCAGCCGGTCGAGAAGCTCCAGTTCACCAGTAACTTCGGCATCCGCTCCGATCCGTTCCGCGGCACTGCGGCGATGCACGCAGGCGTCGATATTCCTGGCCCCGTTGGCACGCCGATCTACGCGACCGCCGATGGCGTGGTGAGCCATGCCGGCCGCCGCGGCGGTTATGGCAACCTGATCGAGGTGAACCACGGCAAGGGTATCGCCACCCGCTATGGTCACCTGTCGAAGATCCTGGTCGCCGACAACACCCGCGTAACCCGTGGCCAGCTGATCGGCCTGATGGGCTCGACCGGCCGCTCGACCGGTCCGCACCTTCATTATGAGGTCCGTATCGATGGCCATGCGGTCAACCCCGTGCCGTTTTTGACCACGGCCGATTATCTGTTGGCGGCCAAGGATCGCTCGGTGGGGATGATCCCGGTGTCCAGCGGACCCGCGCCGCAGGATTGATGCGGTTGTCCCGGCGCGTTCCGGCGCTTATCTCCGGATGATGGCAACGCTCGCATCCGATATTTCGCTGACCCCCGCCGCGGCGGCGCGGGTCGCCGCCATTGCCGCGAAGCAGGGTAAGCCCGCGATCCTTCGGCTAGCTGTTGACGGTGGCGGCTGCTCAGGCTTCCAGTATCGCTTCGGGTTTGCCGATGCGCCGGAGGCGGACGATCTGGTCGCGGAGACCGATGGTGTGCGGCTGGTGGTGGACGAGATTAGCCTTGATCTGGTCCGCGGGGCCGAGGTCGATTACGTCGAGGCGCTTGGCGGCGCGGCGTTCCGGGTTAACAACCCGATGGCGGCAGCGGGTTGTGGTTGCGGGAGCAGCTTCGCCGTGTAACCACGGCGCGCGTGAAGATCGTCACCTATAACGTCAACGGCATCAAGGCGCGGCTGCCGCGCTTGCTGGAATATCTTGCCGAGCAGCAGCCGGACATCGTCTGCCTTCAGGAACTGAAGGCATCGGACGAGACCTTCCCCGAAGGGGAGGTGCGCGCCGCCGGCTATGGTGCGGTGTGGCACGGGCAGAAGGGGTTCAACGGCGTTGCCGTGCTGGCACGCGGGGCCGATCCGGTAGAGCGGCAGCGGGGTCTCGCCGGCGATCCCGAGGATGCCCACAGTCGTTACCTGGAGTGCGGCGTCGCCGGGTTGGTCGTCGCCTCGATCTACCTGCCCAACGGCAATCCGCAGCCCGGCCCCAAGTTCGACTACAAGCTGCGCTGGATCGAGCGGCTGGCGGAGCGCGCGCGTGCGCTGCTGGCCGAGGAGGAACCGGTGGTGCTGGCGGGCGACTATAACGTCATCCCCAATGACGACGACACCTTCTCAGTCCGGGCGATGGCGAGCGACGCGCTGATGCAGCACGAGAGCCGCGCCGGCTATCGCGCGCTGCTCGCGCAGGGCTGGACCGATGCGCTGCGCACCCGCGCGCCGAAGGGCGGCGTATGGACCTTCTGGGACTATCAGGCAGGCGCCTGGCAGCGCGATGCGGGGTTCCGGATCGATCACCTGCTGCTCAGCCCCGCTGTCGCCGACCGCCTGACCGGCGCGGGCGTGGACAAGGCGTATCGCGGGCGCGAGAAGGCGAGCGACCACGCCCCCGCCTGGGTGACGTTGCGCGGATGAAGCTTGCGCTGCTGGCGCGCTCGCCACCTGTCGATGATGGCGGTCGCGGGCGTCACCCGCAGCCTTAGCGATGCGGTGAGCCTTTCCGGCGAGGTCTCTGTCGATCGCGAGGAGGACGCCAGCGACTGCCGGACCGAAACGATGGCAGCCGCGCGACCAGCTGCAACTGGACCTGCTCGCCGCGGCCGGCCCGTCGCGCGCTGCGCCCTACCTGGGGCTCGTAGCTGGCGGCGCGATCCCGTTCTAAGTGCTACATCCGCGCTTCGGGCCGGGGATGCGGCACATAGGTGCGTATCCGTTCTCCGCGCCGGTGCGAGGCCACGGAGGACGTGTCCTCGCCGCGTGGCTCTGACTGGGTGACCTTGGGCGCGCTTACATTTTTCTCCATTGCCGATCTCCGACAGCGGTGTTGACGGGAGCGGAGAATGTCACAAAACTGTCAAAAACACGAGTCCAATCCGGGTTGGTGATCTTTCCCCATGCGTTGGCGCCATTCGCCAGCTGTCGGCGCCGTTTACAGGCGTGGTCGAAGCTAAGCGTTTGATTTTACGTCGCCCAAGAGCTTGGCACGCCGCGTGCAATCCTCTTCATGCCGGCACGGAGCCGGTGAGGAGGACCATGCCATGAAAACCATCGCTGCCGTGATCGCCGCCATCGCGCTCACTCCCGCTGTTGCGATCGCCGCGCCCAAGCCGGCCGAGTCGGTCGAGAGCCCCGCATCCGAGGCGCAGATCGCGAAGTCCCAGCCGCGCCGTTATTGCGTCGCCAGCACGCCGACCGGCAGCCGCCTGGAGCGGCGCGAGTGCCGCACGCTCGACGCCTGGCTGAAGGACGGCTTCGACCCCCGCGTGCAGTGATCGCTACGCGGGTGCGTCCGATCTTCCCGCGGCCTGCTTCGGCGCGGCCGCGGGACACGGATCAAAGAGCCTTGCGGTAGATCGTATAGGCCTTGTTCACCCGGCTCTCGATCGTCTCTGCGATCGAGCGCATTCCCTGATTGTCTTCGAGGATCCAGCCGATCTCGCCGCGGCTGGCGCCGTAATGCTCCACCGAGGCGCGGCGGATATATTCGATCATCATGAAGGCCAGCTGGCTCGCCATGCGCGAGGATTGCAGGTCCTTGCGCACGCCCATCAGCGGCACCCGCATGGTGCGCACCTTGGGCGCGCGCAGCCAGCGCAGCAGCTTCAGCCAGCCGAAGGGCAGCAGCGAGCCGCCCAGAGGTCGGATCGCCTCGTTGAGGTCGGGCAGGGTGATCATGAACGCCACCGGCCGGCCGTCCACCTCGGCGATGCGGATCAGGTCGTTGAACACGATCGGCTTCAGCTTGACGCCCACGTCCTTGATCTCGGGCGGGGTGAGCGGGACGAAGCCCCAGTTATCCGCCCAGGCATCGTTGAGGATGTCGAGGATGATCGCCGCCTCTTCCTCGAAGCGCGACTTATCGACCTCGCGCACGCGGATGCGCGGGTTCCGCTCGCCCGACTGGATGATCCGCTTGACGATCGGCGGGAATTCCTGGGTGATGTCCAACTCGTAGGTGAAGAGCTGCTTAGCCGGTTCGTAGCCGGCCGCCTCGATCCAGCCGCGATATTCGGGCTTGGCGTGGCCCATCATCACGGTGGGCGGATGATCGTAGCCGTCGACCAGCAGGCCGGGCTCTTCCCAGATCGACATGCTGATCGGGCCGAGCGCGCGGACCATGCCCTCATCGCGCAGCCAGCCTTCGGCGCGGTCGAGCAAAGCGCGGAACACGTCCTCGCGCTCGGCCTCCATCAGTCCCCATTGCCCGATGCCGGGGCCGAAGCCCTGCTCGGCCGGTAGGGTGAGCGCCAGCGTGTCGATGTGCGCGGAGATGCGCCCGACGACGCGGCCGTCCTCCTCGGCGAGGAACAGCTGCGCCTTGGCGTGGCTGAACCAGCCGTTTTTCTCGGGGGTGATCAGCCCCTGCGCCTCGCCCTTGAGCGGCGGCACCCAGTTCGGATCGTCCCGGTACAACCGGAACGGCAGGTCCACGAAGGTCTTGCGATCGCGCTTGGAGAGGACGGGGCGGATGGTGAGCGGCACGCTGGGAGCTTTCGGCAGGGTAGGGCGCGGATGTAATCGCCCGTTTCGATCATGGCGAGTGGGCTTTCCGCACGGGTGCCGCCCTCGCGGCGTCACGCTGTCGCCACTATGTTCGGCAAATGGACCAAGCCATGACCAGCATGACTCTTTCGCGTGAAACCGCCGCTGCGACGACGCGCGTGCCGACGCACCGGATCGCCGACGACAAGGCAATGCTGAAGGCGGCGGCGGAGCTGACTCGTGATCTCGTCCAGGCGCGGCCCGCGGTCTATTGGGCGGACATGACCGGCTCGGCGATGCTCGGCTATGGCGCGCTGGTCGCGTCGACTTTGCTGCCGGGCGGCTGGGCGGTGCTGGCCGGCGTGGTCGCCGTATTGGCGCTGTATCGCGCGATGAGCTTCATCCACGAGGTAAGCCACCTGCGCCCGCAGGCTGTGCCGGGGTTCCGCGCCGGCTATAACGCCTTTGTCGGCGTTCCGATGCTGATCCCGTCGTTCATGTACGAGGGCGTCCACAACCTTCATCACGCCAAGACGCGCTATGGTACCGCGGAGGACCCGGAGTATCTGCCGTTGGCGCTGATGAAGCCGTGGACGCTGCCGGTTTTCATCCTCGTCTCCGCGCTGGCGCCGGTGGCGCTGCTGTTCCGCTACGCCGTGCTGTCGCCGCTGTCGCTGGTGGTTCCCGCGCTGCGTCGCACGGTGGTGGAGCGCTATTCGGCGCTGGCGATCAACCCGGTGTTCCGCCGCCGCGCGCCTGAAGGGGACGCCAAGCGCCAGTGGGATCGCGTCGAAGCCTTTTCCAGCCTGTGGGCGATTGCGCTGATCGTGCTGGTCGCGACCGGGGTGCTGCCGTTGCGTGCGTTCGCGATCGGCATGGTGGTGGCCTCGGCAGTGGCGGTGCTCAACCAGGTCCGTACCTTGGTGGCGCACCTGTGGGAGAATGAGGGTGAGGCGATGAGCGTCACCGCCCAGTATCTCGACTCGGTCAACGTGCCGCCGCCGGCGCTGCTGCCCGGTCTGTGGGCGCCGGTGGGCCTCCGCTACCACGCGCTGCACCATCTGCTGCCGGGCGTGCCGTATCACAACTTGGGCGAGGCGCACCGCCGGCTCACCGCCGCGGTGGAGCCGGGTTCGCCTTATCACAAGGCAAGCTATTCGGGCCTGCCTTACCTCGTCGCCAAGATTGGCCGCAGCACCCTCGGCCGCCGCTGACCTATTCCTCGGTGCGCAGCAGTACCGCCTCGCCGATCAGCAGGAAGAGCAGGAAGGGCGCCCAGGCGGCGAGGAAGGGCGGGTAGGCGCCCAGGTTGCCCATCGCCAGCGCGAAATTGTCGGCGACGAAATAGGCGAAGCCTAGCGCCATGCCGATCACCGCGCGGACGAACAATTTACCCGAGCGCGCGATGCCGAATGCGGCGACCGCGCCGAGGAGCGGCATCAGCACGGACGAGAGCGGGCCCGACAGCTTGTGCCACAGCGCGCCTTCCAAGGCCTTGGTCGGGCGACCGCTCTCTTCCAGGTCGCCGATCGCCTCGTCGAGGGCGCCGAACGTCAATCCGTCGGCATCGACCGAGGCGAGGGTGAACTGGTCGGGACGGACCCCCTGCGCCACCACGATGCTTTCGAGCTGGGTCACTCGGCCACTCGCCACGTCGAAGCGCTTGGCGGGCGCGATGCGCCAGCCGTCGCCCTCGCGCGTCCCGCGCGGTGCGGTAACGATCGCGGTCAGCCGGCCGTCGATCCGATCGTAGAGAGTGATGCCGCCAAGCTGTGCAGCATCGCCGCGTCCCCGGATCTGATCGACCTCGATCAGGTCGTCGCCCGATCGCACCCAGACATTGGTACGGTCGCCGCGGTCGATCGGGAGGGGGCCATAGTTCACCTTCTGCCACTGGCTGAGCGTGGCGGTGGCGCGCGCCACCACGCGCTCGTTGAACGTGAAGCTGACGCCGGCAACGCCCAGGCTTGCGACGATCAGCGGCGCGAGCACCTGATGCGCGGACAGGCCAGCGGCCTTTAGCGCGATGATCTCGCTGTTCTGGTTCATCGTGATAAGCGTGAGAATCGTGCCCAGCAGCACAGAGAACGGAAGGAAGCGCGCCACGATCTGCGGCGCCCGCAAACTGGCATAACGCCACACCTCGGGATCGCCGTTGCCGGCGACTGCCAGGATCTTGCCCGATTCGCTCAGCAGGTCGAGGGCCTGGAGCACGATTACCAGCGCAGCAAGGATCCCGAAGGTCCGCACCAGGAACATGCGCGCCATGTAAAGGCTGATCGTGCGCGATGGGAAAAAGCCGTTCATGCCGGACGGAGCTCCCGCCGCCGGCCGGGCATTCGCCTGGAGATTGCGCGCCAGGCCTTGCCCGCCACTCGTTCGAGCGCGCCGATCGGCTGGCCGCCGGGAGTATGTGCGAGCGTGTAGTACATCCAAATCACCAGTCCGGCGAAAATCGCGAACGGCCCCCATAAGGCGAGCAGGGGATCGATCAGCCCCAGCTCTCCCACCGAGGCGGCATATTGGTTCACCTTGTGGTAGGTCACGATCAGCACGATGGACAGGAACACGCCCAGCGCGGAGGTGGACCGTTTGGGCGGCACCCCCAATGCGACACCCAGCAGCGGCAGCAGGAACATCGAGGCAACCTCCGCCAGGCGGAAGTGGAATTCTGCCCGGCTGCTGTCTCGCGCCTCTTCGGTGGTGCCGCTACGACCCAGAATGGCGAGCTCCGGCAGCGTCCTCTCCAGGTTGCGATCCCCGCGCGCGCGGAAGCTGCCGAAGCGAGGCAGATCGATCGGCAGATCGTGCGCGGAGAAAGTCAGCGTGCGAGGGGCGGCGAACTCGGGTCGATTGTGGATCAGCGTGCCGTTCGTGAGGCGGAAGATGATCACATTGGGATCGTCAGTCGCCAGGAACTGCCCCGTGGCAGCAGTCACGCCGATCCAGTCGCCCTTGGGCGTTTCGGCGTGAACGAAGATTCCTGAAAGCTTGCGACCATTGTCCCGGCTGCGTTCGATGCGGAGCGTCATCCGTTCGCCCAGATGGGTGAACTCCCCCACCTTGATCGAGGCGCCCAGCGCGCCGGTGCGCAGCTCGAACCGCAGCTGCTCATAGGCGTAGCGCGCCTTCGGCTGGACGTAGCCGACGATGGCGAGGTTCAGCAGCGCCAGCCCGATCGCGTACAGATACGGGACGCGCAGCAGGCGCGCGTAGCTCATGCCCACGCCGCGCATCACGTCCAGTTCCGAGGAGGTGGCGATCCGGCGGAAGGCGAGCAGCACGCCCAGCATCAGCCCGATCGGGATGCCGAGACCGAGATACTCGGGCAGCAGGTTGGCCAGCATCTTCCAAACGACGCTGACCGGCCCGCCCTCGGTCGCCACGAAGTCGAACAGGCGCAGCATGCGATCGAGCACCAGTAGCATCGCCGCGATCACCAGGGTGGAGAGCAGCGGCAGCGCGATCAGCCGGGCCATGTAGCGGTCGATGGACTTCATGAAGGCTGCGGCGGGCTCCGGCTGGTCGAGTGGCTATACGGGCGCAGTCCCTCTTGTGCCAGCCGGCTATGCGATTGTCGGGGCAGCAAATCGCGTGTACGACTCGGAGCATTGCTCGATCGCGGGGGGCGATCGCGGGGGGATAAGAACATGGCAAAGCAGTTGGGCCGTCGACCGGCTCAAGAGTCCATTGATGCGGCGTTTATGCGCGGGGTGACCGCGCCGGGTGCGCAAAATGGCGACGTGATGGATTCCATCGGTCTGGCGCTGGACCTCTACAGCACCGCCATGTCGATCAAGGACTTGATCGAGGGCGGCGACGCCGCCGCGCTGGCAGAGATCAACCGCAAGCTCGACCAGCTGCTGGTGGTGAGCAAGGAGATCCTGAGCGGCATCGGCCAGACCCAGAACCTCATTTTCATCCAGCGGATCACCGACATCCAGTCGGACGTGCAGCAGAGCCTGCGCTATGCCGACGTGTACCGCACCAGCGGCCGGCAGGCCGATGCGGACATGGCGATCAGCAAGTCGATCGAGGCGCTGTACGACATCAGCACCTACCCGGCATCGCAGGCCTATGAAAGGGGCCTGCTCGCCGCCACCGCGATCGCCGCGGTCGCGGCACGCGTGTCGGTGATCCGCGAACTCCAGGACGGCGCCACCTCCGCCGAGCACAAGGCGGATCTGCAGTCCGCCATTGCCGCGCTGACCGCCGGGTTGCCGGCGCTGGAGGAACAGGCGATCGCCGGCATGATCAACGGTGGCTACCGATTCGATTGGGACGGCTCGGACGGCGAAATGTACACCGTCTGGTTCTTCAACGCCGATGGCGAGCGCACCCCCGATATGAAGGTCTATTCGCTGTGGGGCTGGGGCGTGGGCGGCGACGGCAATGCCGATCCGTTCACCGACGGCAACGACGGTATGCGCGCGGTGTGGGACATCCTGGCGTGGATGAAGCATCGGTCCCCCGACAATTACTACACGCACATCGAGCCGCTGATCGAGGGCAATCGCGAAAAGCTCTACATGCCGGAGGTGAACGGGCTGATCGACGACCTGGCGTTCCTGACCAGCGGCGCGTGGTTGCGCGGTCGCGACGGCACGGTCAACGATCGGCTCACCTCGAACCAGAGCAAGACCTACATCAGCCCTGACACGCTGGACGGATATCGCGGCAACGATCGGCTCACCGCCGGCGCTGGGAACGACACCGTGCGCGGCGGCGAAGGAAGCGACACGCTGTTCGGCATGGCGGGTGCAGACGTGCTGCGCGGCGGCGAAGGCGGCGACGTGCTGGACGGTGGTCCCGGCGACGACCGCATTGATGGCGGCGCGGGTGTGGACCGGGTGTCCTATGCGTCGGCCAAGAAGGCGGTCACCGTATCGCTCGACCTGGGCGACTGGCAGGACACCGGCGGCGGCGGGCGCGACCTGCTGAGCGCTGTCGAGAACCTGGACGGCAGCCGCTTGGGCGACACGCTGACCGGCAGCCTGGCGGCGAACCAGATCCGCGGACTGGCCGGAAACGACCGGATTGAAGGGCTTGCCGGGGATGATGTGTTGGACGGCGGCGAGGGGAACGACGTGCTGAGCGGCGGCAAAGGTGCCGACCGGCTGGTCGGGGGCGCGGGCGTGGACATCGCTACCTATGCCGCCAGCAAGACCGGCGTGACCGTGTCGCTTGCCACCCCCAAGGCGAACACCGGCGATGCCAAGGGCGACACCTTCGACGGTGTCGAGGGCCTGCTCGGCACCGCCGCCAGCGACAGGCTGACCGGCAGCAAGGCCGGCGCCGACCGGCTGGACGGCGGTGACGGGCATGACGTGCTAAAGGGGCTCGGCGGAAACGACATCCTCACCGGGGGACTGGGCGACGACATCTTCGTCGTCGATACCGCGCTGAACCCGAAGACCAACGTCGACACAATCACCGACTTCGCGATCAAGGATGACAGCGTCCACCTGAGCAAGGCGATCTTCCAGGCCTTCAAGGACATGGAGGCGGGCGATGCAGTGCCCAACAGCTGGTTCAAGGACCTGAAGCTGGGCGCGGTCGATGCCAACGACCGGCTGGTCTATGACCGCACCACGGGCGAAGTATTCTACGATGCGGACGGATCGGGAAAGAAGTTCGGCGCGGTCCTGTTTCTGACCGTCGATGAGGGCACCCTGCTCACCGGCGCGGACTTCATCGTCTTCTGACGCGAACGCTGCGGCGGTGAACGTGACTCACCGCCGCAGCCGGGTGAGATGGCCCATCTTGCGGCCGGCGCGCGCCTCGCGCTTGCCGTAGAGGTGGAGATGGGCGTCGGGCTCGGCCAGCAGGTCGGGCCAGCGCTCCCAGTCGTCGCCGATCAGGTTTTCCATCTCGATCGCGCGGGCGGTGAGCCCGGTGTCGCCGAGCGGCAGGCCGCAGATCGCACGGACGTGATTCTCGAACTGCGAGGTGACCGCGCCCTCGATCGTCCAGTGTGCGGAATTGTGCACGCGCGGGGCTAACTCGTTGAGCACCGGACCCTCGGCAGTGGCGAAGAACTCGGCGGTGAGCACGCCGACATGGTCGAGCGCGTCGGCGATCCGCCCGGTCAGCGCTGCCGCCTGCGTCCAGTGCGCGGCGATCGCGGCGGGAGCGGGCAGGGTGGAGCGGGCGAGGATGCCATGCGCATGCTCATTCCAGGGCGGCGGGTAGCTCACCATCCGCCCGTCGCAGTCGCGCACCAGCACGATCGAGAATTCGTGGCTGAAGTCGACGAACGCCTCCAGCACCGCAGGGCCGCCGATCGCGTCCCACGCGGCCTGAGCGTCGCCGGGTGAGGCAAGCCGCGCCTGACCCTTGCCGTCATAACCCATCCGGGTGGTCTTGAGCACCGCCGGCGTTCCGACCTCGGCGATCGCGGCATCCAGCGCCTCGCGGCTTTCGACCGCCGCCCAGCGCGCCGGAATGCCACCGACCTCCTCCACGAACCGCTTCTCGGCGGCGCGGTCCTGCGCGACGCGCAGTGAGGCGGGCGAGGGGTGGACGGGTACCCGCTGCGCCAGCCACTCGACCGGTTCGGCCGCGATGTTCTCGAACTCGTAGGTGACGACGTCGCAGGCTGCGGCGAAGTCCGCCAGCACGATGCGATTGTGATAATCGGCTCGGGTCAGCGAACCCGCGGTCTGCGCGGCGACGCTCTCGCGGTCGGGCGCGAGGACATGCGTACGATAGCCGAGCTGCGCCGCGGCGACCGCGATCATCCGGCCGAGCTGCCCGCCGCCGAGGATACCGATGGTGGAGCCGGGAGGAAGGGGGGTCATGGCGCTCGCCTCTAACAACGGATTGGCATGCGCATAGCCCGAAACTGCTTCCGCCGAGCCGATCGGGTGGGACTTGAAGGCAGATCGGTCCCGTAGAGCACGCCTCCCCGGCCTGCGCCGGGGAGGCGCTTCAGCTTGGTTTGTTCAGGATTAGCCCTGCGGGTCGTGCGCCACGCCGTCGGTTTGCTTGGCGCGCCAAGACTGGAGCCGCGCGTTCAGAGGCTCGTCAGACAGCGCGAGGATCGACGCGGCGAGCAACGCAGCGTTGATCGCGCCGGCCTTGCCGATCGCCAGAGTGCCGACCGGCACGCCGCCGGGCATCTGAACGATCGAGAGCAGGCTATCCATACCCTTCAGCGCATGGCTCTCCACCGGCACGCCCAGCACGGGCAGGTGCGACATGGAGGCGGCCATGCAGGGCAGCTGCGCCGCGCCGCCCGCGCCGGCGATGATCACCTAG
>NZ_JBELLZ010000070.1:0-19138 GCF_042096255.1 Sphingomonas sp.
CGCCGAGCCGGCCGACATCACCCGCGCGGTCACCGCGGCGGGGCTGCTGCGCGATCGGCTGCTGGTGCTCACCCGGCTGCGCCACCTCGGCGTCCATGTGGTGGAGGCCGCGCACGACAAGGTCGGCGAGCGGCTGGTCGAGGCCTATGTCGACCTCAAGCGGCGGAACCTGCTGTGAGCGGGGACCTGCGCGTCAATGCCTCGCGCTTCCGCGCCGCGCACGAGGCGGACTGGGAGCGGCTGGAGGCGCTGATCACCCGCGTCGAGAAGAAGTCGGTGCGCGCGCTTGCCGACGACGACCTGTTCGCCTTGCCCCTGCTCTACCGGTCGGCTTTGTCCTCGCTTGCCTCGGCGCGCGCGACCTCGCTCGATCGCGCGCTGGTCGGCTATCTCGAACAGCTGTGCACCCGCACCTACTTCCAGCTCTACGGCCCGCCCAGCTCGGCCGGTACGCAGGTCCGCCATTTCTTCACCCACGATTGGCCCGCGGCGGTACGCGGGGTGTGGCGCGAGACGCTCGGCTCGCTGCTGCTGACGATAGCCGCGGCGCTGGCGGGCTTCCTGCTGGTCCAGTCCGATCCGTCCTGGTTCTACGGCATCGTGCCCCAGGGCATGGCGGGCGGGCGCGATCCCAGCGCGACGGCGGAGGCGCTGCGCGAGACGCTGCACGGCAGCGGCCGCGAGAGTGCGCTCGCCACCTTCGCCACCTTCCTGTTCACGCATAATGCGCAGATCGCGATCTTCTCGTTCGCGCTTGGCCTCGCCTTTGGCGCGCCCACCGCGCTGCTGATCGCGTATAACGGCGTCTCGCTCGGCGCGATGATGGCGGTGTTTGCGGACAAGGGCGTGGGGCTGGAGTTCGCCGCCTGGCTGGCGATCCATGGCACCACCGAGTTGTTCGCCATCGTGCTAGCGGGGGCGGCGGGGTTCCGGCTCGGCCTCGCGCTCGCCTTTCCCAGCCGGCTCGCGCGCAGCGATGCCGCGATCCTGGCGGGGCGCAGCGGCGCCACGGTGATGGTGGGCACGGTGATCATGCTCGCGGTCGCCGGATTGCTGGAGGGGATCGGTCGCCAGACAGTGGATAGCGATCTCGCACGGGCCGGCATCGGCGCGGCGATGCTGGCCGGCTGGCTGCTCTATTTCTACCTGCCGCGGAGGCGAGATGGCCCGCGCTAAGCCGCCCCGCAACCTGAAGCGGCGCTTCATTACACCCGAGGGCGTCGACCTCCAGCTGGAACTGGGCAGCGCCGGTGCGCGTGCGGGCGCCTTCGTGCTCGATCTCATCCTGATGATGGTCCTGCTGGTCGCGACCACCCTGCTGATCGCCTTTGCCGCCGGGCCGGGCACGGGATCGACAGCGCTGACCATCCTGTGGCTGCTCGGCGCCTTTGCGCTGCGCAACGGCTGGTTCATCCTGTTCGAGCAGGGCGCGCGCGGCGCCACGCCCGGCAAGCGCGCGATGGGCCTCCGCGTGATCGCGCGCGACGGCGCGCGCCTCACCGGCAGCGCGGTGGTGGCGCGCAATGCGATGCGCGAGGTGGAGGTGTTCCTGCCGCTCTCCTTCCTGGGCGCGCAGGCGGCGGAGAATTCAGCGGACGCCTTCCTGGCGGTGTTCGCTTTGGGGTGGAGCGGCATCTTCCTGCTCTTCCCACTGTTCAACCGCGACCGGCTGCGCATGGGCGACATCATCGCCGGCACCTGGGTGGTGCGCGACCAGCGCCGGCGGCTCGGCGCCGACCTCGCCGCGCGCGCCCAGCAGCACCGCTTCACCGACGCGGCGCTCGACCTTTACGGCGAATATGAGCTCCAGAAGCTGGAGGAGGTGCTGCGCGCCGGCCAGCGCGACAGCATGGTCACCGTTGCTGCCGCGATCCGCGCCAAGGCCGGCCTGCCCGACGATGGCGACGACGAGGGCTTTCTGACGGACTATTACCGCGAGCTGTGCAACCGGCTGGAGCGCGGCATGATCCTGGGCAACCGGGTGGCGGACAAATGGGAGCGGGCGGGGAAGCGCTAGACCAATACCGACCAGCCCCGATCCGTTCGTGCTGAGCGAAGTCGAAGCACATGGGCGCGCGCGACCCTTGTCCTTCGACTTCGCTCAGGGCGAACGGAGGGATCCGGATCCATCGAAGCACTTTCAATCGTCCTCGTCCTCGAACCCCACCAGCGCCAGCGCGCGCGCCTTCATCTGGTGGAGTTCGCACCAGCGGATCAGCGCTTCCTCGCGGCCGTGGGTCACCCACACCTCGCGCGGGGCGATCTCGGTCAGCGTGTCGGTCAGCTCGTCCCAATCCGCATGGTCGGACAGGACCAGGGGCAGCTCGACCAGTTTCTGCCGCGCGCGCTGGCGCACCCGCATCCAGCCAGACGCCATGGCGGTGATCGGATCGGGCAGCCGTCGCGCCCAGCGGTCGTTGAGCGCGGATGGCGGGCACATCACCACATGCCCCGCCATTTCCGCCTTGCTGGCGCCGGTCGCGGGCAGCAGCTCGCCGAGCCGCACGCCATGATCGGCGTAGAGGTCGCACAGGCGCTGGAGCGCACCATGGATGTAGATGGGAGCGGCATGCCCGCGCTCGCGCAGTTCGGCGATCACGCGCTGCGCCTTGCCGAGCGCATAGGCGCCGACCAGCACGCACCGATCGGGGTTGGCGTGGAGCCGCGCGATCAATTTGTCGATCTCGTCGCCGGTCTCGGGATGGCGGAAGACGGGCAGGCCGAAGGTCGCCTCCGTCACGAACACGTCGCACTGCACCGCTTCGAACGGCGTGCAGGTCGGATCGGCGCGGCGCTTGTAGTCTCCCGAGACCACCACCCGCTCGCCGCGATGGTCGAGCACGATCTGTGCGGAGCCGAGGACGTGCCCGGCGGGGACGAAGCCGACCTCCACCTCGCCCATCTGCACGCTGCCGCCATAGGGCACCGGATGGCCCGCCTGCTCGCCGTAGCGCGCGTCCATGATCGCCAGCGTTTCGGGCGTCGCCCAAACCGCGCCATGGCCGCCGCGGGCGTGATCGGCATGGCCGTGGGTCACCAGCGCGCGCGGCTGCGGGGTGGAGGGATCGATCCAGGCGTCGGCCGGGCGGACGTAGATGCCGTGCGGATGCGGTTCGAGCCAGTCGCCGAGCTTCATGGGAGCATTACGCCCGAGCGGATCGAATCGCCGCACGCGCTCGTTGGAAGGCGTGAAGGAGAAGACCATGGCGGATGTCACGATGGGAGACGGCCTGTGGGCGTTCGTGGTGATCGGCGGCTTCATCATCCTCGCCGCCGCGATCGCCTACGCCAAGCTCAGGAACAAGACCGGCCCGCGCACCGAGGCCTATACCGAGCAGAAGACGCGCGAGCTCTACAAGGAGCAATCGGCGCAGGACCGCGCGAGCACGCCGTGAAGCGGCAGGCTGAGCGCCTATATCGGCGCGAGTGACAGCCGACCTTCCCCCCCTCCTCACCACCTGGTTCGCCACCCGCGGCTGGCTCCCCCGCCGCCACCAGCTCGCTATGCTCGCCGAGGCGCGCGCCGGGCGGCACGCGCTGCTGGTCGCCTCCACCGGCGCGGGCAAGACGCTCGCCGGCTTCCTCCCCAGCCTCGCCGAACTGATCGAACAGCCCGCCGAAGGGCTCCACACACTCTACGTCTCGCCCCTCAAGGCGCTGGCGGTGGACATCCAACGCAACCTCGTCACCCCCATCGACGAGATGGGCATCGACATACGCGTCGAGACCCGCACCGGCGACACCCCGTCCGACCGCAAGGCCCGCCAGCGCGCCAAGCCGCCGCAGATCCTGCTGACCACCCCCGAATCCTTGTCACTGCTGCTCAGCTACCCGGACAGCTTCCTGATGTTCGCCAACCTGCGCACGATCGTGGTGGACGAGGTGCACGCCTTCGCAACCGGCAAGCGCGGTGATCTCCTGTCGCTGTGCATGGCACGGCTCCAGGCGATCAACCCGCAGCTGCGCCGCGTCGCGCTCTCCGCCACCGTCGCCGATCCGGACGGCTATCGCGCCTGGCTCGCCCCTGACGGCGACATCGACGCGGTCAGCCTCGTCGAGGGCGATGCCGGCGCCGATCCCGATATCGCCATCCTGCTGCCCGAGGACCGCGTGCCCTGGGCGGGTCATTCCGGCCGCTACGCCGCCACCCAGGTGATGGCGGAGATCGAGACGCACCGGACGACCATCGTCTTCTGCAACACACGCAGTCTTGCCGAACTGATCTTCCAGGACCTGTGGAAGGCCAATGAAATGAAGCTGCCGATCGGCGTTCATCACGGCAGCCTGGCGCTGGAGGCGCGCCGCAAGGTGGAGGCGGCGATGGCGGACGGTCGGCTCCGCGCCCTGGTCGCCACCGCCAGCCTCGACCTGGGGGTAGACTGGGGTGACGTCGACTGTGTGATCCAGATGGGCGCGCCCAAGGGCTCGTCGCGGCTGCTCCAGCGGATCGGGCGCTCCAACCACCGGCTCGACGTGCCCAGCGAGGCGATCCTCGTCCCCGGCAACCGCTTCGAATATCTGGAGGCACGCGCCGCGCTCGACGCGGTGGAGGCGGGCGAGCTCGACACCGATCCCTTCCGCCCCGGCACGCTCGACGTGCTGGCGCAGCACCTGATGGCCTGCGCCTGCGCCGCGCCGTTCCAGGAAGCGGCGATGCTGGACGAGGTGCGCGGCGCCCTCCCCTATTCGGCGCTGACCGCCGAGCTGTTCGCCCAGGTGCTGAGCTTCATTCGCGACGGCGGCTACAGCTTGCGCGCCTATGACCGGTTCAAGCGGCTGACCCAGGATGGCGATGGCCTCTGGCGCGTCTCGCATCCCCGCTTCGTCACCCAGCATCGACTCAACGCCGGCATCATCGTCGAGGCGACGATGCTCAACGTCCGGTTCAAGAATGGCCGCCACCTCGGCAAGGTCGAGGAAGGCTTCGCCGCCACCCTCTCCCACGGCGACACCTTCTTCTTCGCCGGCCTCAGCCTGGAGGTCGAGACGATCGACACCGAGGACCTGATCGTCCGCGCGACCAGCCGTCCCGCGCGCATCCCCACTTACGGCGGCAGCCGCATGCCGCTTTCCACCAACCTGGCCGACCGGGTGCGCGGCTTCCTCTCTACCCCGGCGGAATGGGCCCGCTTCCCCGACGACGTCCACGAATGGCTGGAGGTGCAGGCGCGCCGATCGATGCTGCCCCGGCCCGATCAGCTCCTGGTGGAGACCTTCCCGCGCGAGGGCCGCCACTATATGGTCGCCTACAGTTTCGAAGGCTGGAACGCGCACCAGTCGCTGGGCATGCTGGTGACGCGGCGAATGGAGACGCAGGGGTTGAAGCCGCTGGGATTCGTCGCCAACGACTACGCCATTGCTGCCTATGCGCTGGAGCAAGTCACCGATCCTGCATCGCTCTTCTCCGCCGACATCCTGGAGCATGAGTTCGTCGACTGGGTGCAATCCTCGCACCTGCTCAAGCGTGCCTTCCGCGAGGTGGCGGTGATCGGCGGGCTGGTCGAACGCCAGCATCCCGGCAAGCGCAAGACCGGCAAGCAGGTCACCTTCTCCACCGACCTGATCTATGACGTGCTGCGGAAGTACGAGCCCGGCCACGTGCTGCTCCAGGCCGCCTGGGACGACGCGCGCGCGCGGATGACCGACGTGGGCCGCCTCGCCAACCTGCTCGACCGCGCCGCCGAGACAATGCTCCACGTCGACCTGCCGCGCGTGTCGCCGCTGGCGGTGCCGGTGCTGACGCTGATCGGCCGGGAGAAGGTGGCGACCGGCACCGCCGATGACGCGCTGCTGATTGAAGCCGAGACGCTCGCCGCCGAGGCGATGGCGGAGTGAGGGGCCGCCGCTAGGGGCGGAAAATGGTGCTGCCGGTGAGGATTGAACTCACGACCTCAGCCTTACCAAGGATGCGCTCTACCACTGAGCTACGGCAGCACTGCCTCGTGGCCGTCAGGCCGGCGGGCGAGGGCGCGTAAGAGACGAGGGCGCGGGGATTGTCAAGGCATTGCGTGCCGCGGTAATCGCGCGCCATGGCGAGCAAGGACGACCGCGAGCAGGCGCTTGCCGCGGCGCTGCGGGACAATCTGCGGCGGCGCAAGGCCCAGGCACGCGCAGCGGAGGACGAATCGTCCCGCGCCGCGGAAGACGAAGCGCCGCCGGTCAACGAACCAGCGCGTACGACCCCACGCTGACCGCCGCGCCGGCCGCCTCATGAGCGGCTGCGAGCGTTACTCCGAGTACCCCAACCGCGCCGACCATGATCAACGCACGACGGGCGAGCATCTTGCAGACAACCATGCCTTGTCCTCTCCTCCGAGTTCGGCGCCGATCTTCTCGGTCACCCTGGCATGATATGCATTGAGCCACGAAAGCTCGTCGTCCGTCAATAGGGCCGGATCGATCAGATCGCGATCGATCGGCGAAAAGGTGAGCGTCTCGAACGCCAGCACCGGCATATCGCCGCCGGGTATCTCGCGTTCGACCACCAGCAACAGGTTCTCGATACGGATGCCGTACTCGCCCGCCTTGTAATAGCCGGGCTCGTTGGAAAGGATCATGCCCGCGCGCAGCGGCTCCTGCGGGCCGCCGCCAGGATAGGAGGGCTTGGCGATCCGCGCCGGCCCCTCGTGCACCGATAGATAGGCGCCGACGCCATGGCCCGTGCCGTGCGCGAAATCGAGCCCGACCTCCCAGAGCGGACGGCGCGCGAATGCATCCAGTTGCGCGCCGGTGGTGCCCTGCGGAAACACCGCGGTGGCAAGCGCGATATGCCCCTTGAGCACGCGGGTGAAGCGATCGCGCATCTCGGGGGTCGGCGCGCCGATCGGCACCACGCGGGTCACGTCGGTGGTGCCGTCGGCATATTGGCCGCCCGAATCGACCAAGTAGAGCTGCCCAAGCTCAATCCGCGTGTCGCCCTCCGGCGTGACATGGTAATGCGGCAACGCGCCGTTCGGGCCGGTCGCAGAGATCGTGTCGAACGACAGATCGAGCAGCACGCCCGACTCGCGCCGAAAGGACTCCAGCTTCGCTGCAGCGGACAGTTCGGTCTGCGTGCCCTTGGGCCCTTCGGTCGCGATCCAGTGCAGGAAGCGCGACAGCGCGGCGCCGTCGCGGACGCTGGCGGCGCGGTGGCCGGCGATCTCCGCGGGGGTCTTGCACGCCTTGGCGAGCAGCACCGGGTCGCGGCGCAGCACCAGCTCCGCCCCGCCCGCCGCCAACGCCTGGCCGATCGCGGCGACCGAGAAGGCCGGGTCGAGCGCGACCCGCTTGCCGGCATAGCCGCCGAGCGCCTCGGCGAAGGCGGCACGGTCGTGCAGCCGCACGGCATTGCCCAGGTGCTGGCGGACCGCATCGGTGAGCTTGTCGGATGCGACGAACAGGTCCGCGGTGCCATCCGCCGCAACGATGGCGTAGGCGAGCGCCACCGGGGTGTGCGCGACATCGCCGCCGCGGATGTTGAGCAGCCAGGCGATCGAGTCAAGCGCGGTCAGCACCAGCGCATCGGCCTGCTCGGCGGCGAGCCAGTCGGCGATCTCGGCGCGCTTGTCGGCGGCGTTGCGGCCGGCATGCGCCGTGTCTTGCACGGTCAGCTTGGCGTCGGAAGGCGCCGGCCGGTCGGGCCAGACCGCGTCGACCGGGTTGGTGTCCACCGGCACCAAAGTCGCGCGGCGCGCGGCCAGCGCCGCCCCCGCCTCGGCCACCCAGGCGGCGGTGTGCAGCCAGGGATCGTAGCCGATCCGCGCACCCTCCCCTGCGTGCTCGGCCAGCCAGCCGGAAACGGTCGTCTCGGGCACGCCGACAAACTGCCAGTCATGGGCCGAGACCTGCTGGCGGACCTGAATCGTGTAGCGCCCGTCGGTGAAAATTGCCGCCTCGGCGGGCAGCACCACCGCGGTACCCGCCGATCCCTGGAAGCCCGTCAACCACGCCAGCCGCTGCGCATAGGCGCCGACATATTCACTCATATGCTCGTCGGTCAGCGGCACGACGAAGCCGTCGAGCCGATCGCGGGAAAGCTGATCGCGGAGGGCGGCGAGGCGGGCGGCATGAGTGGACATGGACATTTCCTGGCTGGGGATCGGGGCTGATTGCCAGAAAGCACCGCCCCGCGCGACCCGGCTTGCGCCGCGCCCCCGCTTGGCCGAAACCCCTGCGCTTTCTCCAGATTGAGGGCTTCATGACCGATCCTCGTCCCGCGCCCGTCCGCCTGCGCACCCAGGCGGAGGTGGACACCGCCTTTGCCAAGGCGACACACCCCGACACGATCGCGCGCATGGCCGTGCCCCTGCTCTGCCAGGTGCTGGGTGTGCGCCCGGGCCGGGCCGACGCGATGCGCCTGCTGCACGGGCATCTAAGCGCGCTGGGCGATCCCGATGCGGCGGCGCGGGCGGCCGAGTTCGTGGCGCGCGCCGAATTGGACCACCCCGTGCTCAGGCGCGCGCAGGCCGCGATCGAGGCGCGGCGGCCCGAGGCGGCGGCGGCGGAGCTACGCGCCTTCGTGGAGGAGCATCCCGAGGATCCGGTGGCGCTGCGGCTGATCGCCAGCGCCGCGCTCCAGGCGGGCCAGTCGCAGGAGGCAACGACCTTCCTGCGCCGCGCGCTGGAGATCGCGCCCGACTATATCGACGCGCGCCGGCTGCTGGTTGATGCCCTGCTCAACCACGGGCAGTTCGCCGCGGCGCTGGCCGAGCTGGACCGGCTGATCGCGGTCGACCCGGCGACTTTCGAATATCGCGCGGTCAAGGCGGCGACGCTCAAGCGGATGCGGCGGACCGACGAGGCGCTGGCGCTCTACGACACTTTGGTGGCGGAGCGACCCCGCTCGGCGGACCTGCTGGTCGATCAGGCCAACGCGCTGCGCGCCGCCGGCCGCGGCGGAGAGGCGGCGGACGCCTACCGCCGCGCGGTCGAGGCGGCGCCGCGGTCCGGCCGCGCCTGGCTGTCGCTTGCCGACATGAAGTCGGTGCGCCTCGGCGAGGACGACATTGCCGCGATGCAGGACGCGCTGGTCGCCGATGACCTGCCCGCGCGCGAGCGCACCGCGCTGCACTTTGCCCTGGGCGGCGCACTCGAAGGCGCCGGGCGGCACCGCGACGCCTTCGCCCAATATGCCATCGCCAACGCCTTCCAGCGCGGCGCCGAGCCCTATGACGCCGCCGCGCTCACCGGCCATGTCGCGCGCAGTGAGGCGCTGGTCCGCGCCACCGCCAACCCGCCCGAGATGCAGCCCGCCGGCGCCGACACGCCGATCTTCGTGCTGGGCATGCCGCGCTCCGGTTCGACCCTGGTCGAGCAGGTGCTCGCCGCGCACCCCGGGATCGAAGCGACCGAGGAGCTGCCGTACCTGCGCGCGATCGCCAACGACATCGCGCGCGCGGGCAACTACCCCCAGTCGCTCGCGAAGCTCTCGCCCGACGTGCTCGCCAAGGTTCGCGCGCGCTATCTCGACCAGGCGCGCGCGCACCGGAAGAGCAGCGGGCTGTTCGTCGACAAGGCACCCGCCAACTGGCAGCATCTGCCGCTGATCGCCGCCGCCTTCCCCGACGCGCGGATCATCGACGCACGCCGCGACCCGCTCGACTGCGGCTTCTCCAACTGGACGCAGCGCTTCGGGCGGGGAAACGAGTTCGCTTATGGGTTGGCCTCGATCGGCCACTACATCCGCCACTATCAGACGCTGATGGCGGCGGTGGATGCCGCCTGGCCGGGCCGCGTCCACCGGGTGATGCACGAGGCGCTGGTCGCCGACCCGGAAGCGGAGGTGCGCCGGCTGCTCGACTATGTCGGCGTGCCATTCGATCCCGCCTGCCTCTCACCGCATGCCAACACCACCCCGGCGCAGAGCGCGAGCAGCGAGCAGGTGCGCCGCCCGATCAACGCGGAAGGGATCGGCCGCCACAAGCCGTTCAATCCATGGCTGGGGCCGCTCAAGCAGGCGCTGGGCATGCAGGGGGCGTAGCGATAGGAGGCGGGCATGCAGCCTCCTATCGCGCAGCAGCGCCCGCACAGCTTCACCCGCCACGGCGTCACCATCGAGGACCCCTGGGCCTGGCTCAAGGATCCGAATTATCCCGAGGTCACCGACCCCGAGGTCCTCGGCTATCTCGAAGCGGAGAACGCCTATTTCGAGGCGCAGATGGCGCCGCACCGGCCTTTGGTCGACCGACTGTACGAAGAGATGAAGGCGCGGATCAAGGAGGACGATGCCTCCGTGCCGCAGAAGGACGGCGATTGGCTATACTGGACCGCCTTCGAGACCGGTGGCGAATATCGCAAATGGTGGCGCCGGCCGGTCGCCGGCGGGCCGGACGAGCTGATCCTCGACGAGGTCGCGCTCGCCGAGGGGCATGAGTACTTCCGTCTTGGCGCCTTCGCCGTTTCGAACGACGGAATGAAGCTCGCCTACGCCACCGACGACAACGGCTCCGAACGCTTCACCATCCGGGTGAAGGACCTGGCCACCGGAGACCTGCTGCCGGACACGATCCCCGGCATGCTCTCCGACATCGTCTGGACCGCGGACGATACGGGATTCCTCTACGGTCTCGCCAACAAGGAATGGCGGACGGACAATGCCCGGCTCCACCGGCTCGGCATCGATCCGGCGGAGGACGTGGAACTCTACCGCGAGGCGGACGAGGGCTATCGTGTCGCGGTGTCGGAGACGAGCGATCGCCGCTGGATCGTGATCGCCACCGGGGACCATGTCACCAGCGAGGTGCGCCTCCTCCCCGCCAGCGATCCGCTCGCCGCGCCGATCCTGGTTGCAGCCCGGCAGGAAGGCCGCGAGTACGATGTCGACACTCATGGCGACACCCTGTTCATCCACACCAACGACATCGATCCGATGTGGCGGCTGTGCGTCGCGGACCTCGCGGCGCCGGGGGACTGGCGCGAGCTGATCGCACCCGACCCGCATTTCTACATGACGGGCGTCGAATGCTATCGCGACTTCTTCGTGGTGGAGGGCCGGCTCGACGGCCTCGATCAGATCGCCGTCCATCGCTACGATACGCCCACGTCTGGCGAGCCGATCGCCTTTCCCGAGGCGAGCTATGCGGCGGGGCTGGGCGACAATCCCGAATACGACATGACCGTGCTGCGCGTCGGCTATGAGTCGATGGTCACCCCGAGCACGGTCTACGACTACGACACCGCCGCGCGAACCTTGGTGGCGCGCAAGGTGCAGGAGATTCCGTCCGGCTACGAGGCCACGCGCTACCGCACCGAGCGGCTGCACATCGCCGCGCGGGACGGCACACAGGTGCCCGTCTCGATCGTCTATCCGGAGGGCTTCCCGCGCGACGGGTCGCGGCCTTTGTTCCTCTATGCCTATGGCGCCTATGGCCATGCCATTCCGCCGGGCTTCTCGACCGGGCGATTGTCGCTGCTCGACCGCGGCTTCGCCTATGCGATCGCGCATATCCGCGGCGGCGACGACTTGGGCCAGCAATGGTATCACGACGGCAAGCTCGCCAAGCGCACCAACACCTTCACCGACTTCGTCGATGTCGCCCGCGCCTTAGTTACGGACGGCTGGACCAGCGAGGGCCGGATCGCGATCGCCGGGCGCTCCGCGGGCGGCGAACTGATGGGCGCGGTGGTCAATTCTGATCCCGAATTGTGGGGGGCGGTGATCGCCGATGTGCCCTTCGTCGACGTGCTCAACACGATGCTGGACGAAACGCTGCCGCTGACGCCGGGCGAATGGCCCGAATGGGGCAATCCGATCACCGATCCCGCGGCGTTCCAGCTGATCCGCAGCTATTCTCCCTACGACAACGTGCGAGCGCAGGATTACCCGCCGCTGTTCATCTCGGGCGGGCTCAACGATCCGCGGGTGACCTATTGGGAGCCGGCGAAATGGGCAGCCAAGCTGCGCGCAACCAAGACCAATAACAACGTGCTGCTGCTCAAGACCAACATGGGGGCGGGCCATGGCGGCAAGTCCGGCCGGTTCGAGAGCCTGCGCGAGGCGGCGGAGGAACACGCCTTCGTGCTGTGGCAGCTGGGCGTGGAGGGGTGAGCTTCACCCGCCCCTTCACCGCCGCGCCGGCCGATATCGACGAGCTGGGTCACGTCAACAATGCGGTGTGGGTGCGCTGGGTACAGGAATTGGCGGTGGCGCATTGGGAGGCGGTGGCGCCTACGGACCATCGCGCCGCCTTCGTGTGGGTGGTGACGCGGCACGCCATCGACTATCGCGGCAATCTGGCGGAGGGCGGCACGGTGACCGGGGAGACCTGGGTGCCCGAGCCGCCGCGTGGCGCGCGATTCGACCGGTATTTCCGCTTCGTCGGCGAAGGTGGCCGGGTGTTGGTTGAGGGCGTCACCACCTGGGCGCTGCTCGACCGTGCCACCGGCCGGCTGCTGCGGGTGCGCCCAGAGATCGCCGCGCCGTTCCTGGACTGATCACCCCAGCTCGCCGGCCTTCAGCGCGCGGATGATGCCCGAGAAGTCGTCCCCGCCCTTCCCGCTCTCCACGAACGCCTCGTAGAGCTCCGCCGCGCGGCGGCCGGTCGGCACGCTGGCGCCCGCCTGTTCGGCCGCGGCCATGGCGAGGCGCAGGTCCTTGAGCATCAGCGCGGCGGCGAACCCGCCCTGATAGTCGCGGTCGGCGGGGCTTTCGGGGCCGACGCCGGGGACGGGGCAATAGCTGGTCATCGACCAGCTCTGACCGGTGGCCTTGGAGGAGATGTCGTAGAACACCTGCGGGTCGAGCCCCAGCTTCTCGGCCATGGCGAACGCCTCGCAGGTGACGGTCATCGTCGCGGCGAGGATCATGTTGTTGCACATCTTGGCGACTTGTCCTGCGCCGCTGGCGCCGGCGTGGATCACCGCCTTGCCCATCGCCTCCAGAAAGGCGCGCGCCCGGTCGAACGCCTGGTCGGAACCGCCGACCATGAAGGTGAGAGTCCCGCCCGCCGCGGCGGCGATTCCCCCCGAGACCGGCGCGTCCACCGCCAACAGCCCCTTGGCTGCGGCCTGCTCGGCCAGCGCGCGCGCGGTAGCGACGTCGATGGTGGAACAGTCGATCAGCACCGCCGAGGGCGAGGCGGTGGGGAAGACCGCGTCAACATAGACCTGCTCGACATGGCGGCCCGCGGGCAGCATCGTGACGATCGCCTCCGCGCCATCGACCGCTGCGGCGGCGTCCGCGACCGGCAGGCAGCCGGCGGTCTTGGCCGCGGCGAGCGCCGCCTCGCTGAGATCGAAGGCACGAACGTCATTCCCCGCCTTCGCCAGGTTCGCGGCCATCCCGCCGCCCATGTTGCCGAGCCCGATGAAGGCGACGCGTGCCATTGATCTCTCCTTTCTCATAGCCCTTCCCCTTCAGGGGAGGGGGTGGAGTGGGGGTGTCCGCGAGCGCTGGTTTCAGCGAGGCACCTGCCCCACCCCCAACCCCTCCCCTCAAGGGAAGGGGCTTAGTTCGTTACTTGCCCGTCCAATGGCCCGCGCGCTTTTCGACGAAGGCGGCCATGCCTTCCTTCTGGTCGGCGGTGCCGAACAGGCCGTGGAACAGCCGCCGCTCGAACTGAACGCCCTGGGCGAGGCCGGTCTCGAAGGCGGCGTTAACCATCTCCTTGTTGGCGAGCACCGCCAGCGGCGCCATGCCGGCGATGGTGGCGGCGGTCTTCACCGCATCCTCGACCAGATCGGCGGCGGGAACGATGCGGCTGACCAGGCCGGCGCGCTCGGCCTCGGCGGCGTCCATCATCCGGCCGGTGAGGCACATTTCCATCGCCTTGGCCTTGCCCACCGCGCGGGTCAGCCGCTGCGAGCCGCCCATACCGGGCGAGACGGCGAGCTTGATCTCGGGCTGACCGAACTTGGCGGTGTCCGCGGCGAGGATGAAGTCGCACATCATGGCGAGTTCGCAGCCGCCGCCGAGCGCATAGCCCGCAACCGCGGCGATCACCGGCTTGCGGGTCTGGGTCAGCCGCTCATAGCCGCCAAAGAAATTGCCGCCGTACATGTCGGCGAAGCCCTGCGCGCTCATTTCCTTGATGTCGGCGCCGGCGGCGAAGGCCTTCTCGCTGCCGGTGAGGACGGCGCAGCCCTGCGATGCGTCGGCGTCGAACTTGGCGAAAGCGTCAAGCAGGTCGGCGAGGACCTGGCTGTTGAGCGCGTTGAGCGCCTGCGGGCGGTTGAGCGTCACCAAGGTGACGGCGCCGCGCCGTTCGACGAGAATGGTTTCGTAGTCGGCCATTCGTGTTCTCCTAGTCGTTGGGCGTCCACGCCTCCGCCTCGGGCAGCGGCGCGAAGATCTGGTCGATCACGTGGTCGCTGACCGCCTCGGGCGTTGCGGGATTCCAGCGCGGCGAATTGTCCTTATCGACGATCACCGCGCGCACGCCTTCGAGGAAATCGTGGCGCTGCACGACGCGGCTGCCGACCGCATATTCCTGGCGCATCTCGTCCTCGAAGGTCGCCATGGTGGCTCCGTCGAGCAGCAGCTTGAGGCTGACCTTCATCGTCTGCGGGGATTTGGTGCGGAGCGTCGCCAGCGTGTCTCGGGCGAAGTCGCCGCTGTCGGCTTCGAGGGCGGCGAACACCTCCTCCAGCCGGTCGGAGGCGAACAGCCGGTCGATCGCGTCGCGGTGAGCGAGCAGCTTCGCTTCGCCCGGCTTGGCCGAGAGCGCGTCGAGCACCGCCGCGATGTCCTCGGGCGCCTCGCCGATGCGGCGCTTGGCCTCCTCAACCGTGTCGCTCGCCAGATAATGAGTGGCGAGGCCGAGCGCGTGGCACTCGGCACCGTCGAGGCGATGCCCGGTCAGCGCGAGATACTGGCCGATCCGCCCCGGCAGGCGCGACAGGTACCAGCCGCCGCCGACATCGGGGAACAGGCCGATGCCGGTTTCCGGCATGGCCAGCTTCGTGTTCTCGGTTGCCACGCGGAACTTGCACGGCTGGCTGATGCCGACGCCGCCGCCCATGGTGATTCCGTCCATGAACGCGACGCTGTCCTTGGCGTAGGTGAACAGCCGGTGGTTCATCCGGTATTCGGTGCGGAAGAAGGCGCGCGCCTCGGCGCCGTCCTTCGCGCCCGAGTCGGCGAGCATGCGGATGTCGCCGCCCGAGCAGAAGCCCCGCCCTTCGGCATGGTCGATCAGGATGCAGCGCACCGCATCGTCGGTGCGCCACGCCTCCAGCGCGTCGAGCACGCTTTGGCACATCGCGGTGGTGAGCGCGTGGAGCGCCTTGGGCCGGTTGAGCCGGATGCGGCCGACCGGGCCTTCGACGAGCGTCAGAACTTCACTGGTCATTGCCAAAATTCCCGAACCTCGCGCGCATGGGAGAGAAGAAAGACGGTCGTTACGGTACCGTTACGATCTTCTCTCACTGACGCGGCATATAGGAAACTCACTGCCGCGTCAGATCGCGGCCGACGATCATGCGCATCACTTGGTTGGTGCCCTCCAGGATCGAGTGGACCCTGAGGTCACGCCAGAAGCGCTCGATCGGATAGTCGCGCAGATAGCCGTAGCCGCCGTGGAGCTGGAGCGCGCGGTCGACGATGCTGCTGCCATTGTCCGTCGCCAGCCGCTTGGCCATCGCCGAGAAGCGCGACTTGTCGGGCGCGTTCGCGTTCACCTTGGCGGCGGCGAGATAGAGCAAAGCGCGCGCCGCCTCCAGATCGGTCGCCATGTCGGCCAGGGTGAACTGAGTATTCTGGAATTCGGCGACGGGCTGACCGAATTGCTGGCGATCCTTGGTGTAGCGCACCGCCTCGTCGAGGCAGCGCTGCGCCCCGCCCAACGAGCAGGCGCCGATGTTGAGTCGCCCGCCGTCGAGCCCGGCCATCGCGAAGCGGAAGCCGTCGCCTTCGGCGCCGACGCGGTTCTCGACCGGCACACGGCAATCCTCGAAGATCACCTGCGCGGTCGGGCTGGCGTTCCAGCCGAGCTTCTTCTCGGGCGCGCCGAAGGACAGGCCGGGCGTGTCCTTCTCGACCACCAGGCAGGAGATGCCCTTCGACTTCTCCTCGGAGGTGCGGACCATACAGACGTAGAGGTCGTTGTAGCCCGCGCCGGAGATGAACTGCTTGGTGCCGTTCAGCACATAATGATCGCCGTCGCGGCGCGCGGTCGCCTTGAGCGCGGCGGCGTCCGAGCCCGAGCCCGGTTCGGTGAGGCAATAGCTGGCGATCTTGTCCATGGTGACAAGCGACGGCAGGAACTGGTCCTTGATCGCCTGATCGCCGAAGCGGTCGATCATCCAGGTCGCCATGTTGTGAATGGAGATGTAGGCGCTGGTCGCGGGGCAACCATAGGCCATCGCCTCCATGATCAGCGCCGCCTCCAGCCGGCCGAGGCCGATCCCGCCCGACTCCTCGCCGACATAGATCGCGCCGAAGCCGAGCTCGCCCGCCGCCTTCCAGACATCGACGGGATAATGGTTCTTCTCGTCCCACTCGGCCGCGAACGGCGTGATCCGGTCGGCGGTGAAGCGGCGCGCAAGCTCCTGGATCTCGCGCTGCTCTTCGGAAAGGTCGAACTGGGTCATGGCTGCTCGTCGGAAGCGTGGAAGGCGGCGGCGTGCTCGCGCACGAAGGTTTCGAAATCGCGGGGCGCCCGGCCGATTGCGCGGGCGACGCCGTCAGTGACCGCCGCCGCTTCGTCGCGGGCGTAATGGGCATAATCCTCGGTCAGGCCATCGGCCTGCCACGGGTCCATGCCGAACTGGCCAAGCGCGGCGCGGAACTGATCGGGCGGCGCATCGACGAACGGCACCTCGCGGCCGATCGCAGCACCGATGCGGCGCGCGATCTCGGCATGGCTGAGCGCCTCCGGCCCGGTGAGCTCGTAGACCTGTCCCTCGTGGCCGTCGCCGGTCAGGGCCACATGCGCCGCGGCGGCGATGTCCCGCACATCCACGATGCTGACACGGCCCTCGCCCGCAGGCGCGGCAAGGGGCGCCCCCTGCGCGATCATCGGCGCGAATTGGAGCAGTGCCTGCATGAACAGGTTGGGGCGGAGGAACGTCCAGGCCATGCCGCTGTCGCGAAGCGCCTGTTCCACCGCCGCATGGTAGCGCAGGAAGCGCACCGGCGAGCCGGGATCGGCATGGATCTGCGAGAGCTTTACGACATGGCGCACGCCCGCCTCCCGCGCCGCGGCGACGAAGCGGCCCTGGCGCGCCTCGGCCTCGGCGGTCGATGGGGTGACGAGGAACGCGCGCGTGACCCCATCCAGCGCGGGGGCGAGCGAGGCGGGGTCATCGAGGTCGCCGGTGACGAGGTCCGCCCCCGGCAGCGCGGCGACGGCTTGCGCCCGGGCCGGATCGCGGACCAGCGCGCGGAAGGGCACGCCCGCAGCACTGAGCTGGCGGGCGAGTTCGCCGCCATTGGTGCCGGTCGTGCCGGTGACGAGGATCACGACCGACGGCCTTCGCAGCGGGTGTAGCGGAGCGGACCGCCCTCGCCGCCGGCCCGGACGAGGACTTGACCGTTCTGGCGCAGGGTCAGCCGGGTCCGCTCGGTCCAGGTCTGGCCTTCGCCGCTGAAAGCGAGCGTGACCGCGACCGCGTCCCGGGCGGTGCGCTCGATCTTTGCGGGCACGGCACGCGATTCGTAGAAGCGGAGCTGGCGCGCGTTGACCGTCATCAGCCCCTTGTTGTCGTCACGCCGAGGGTCGCAGTCGGCGGGAACGAGGCCCCAGCGGCCGCGGAAACGCGGGGGGATGGCGGCGGCTTCGGTAGGTACAGGGCTGGCGCTTGGGGTTGGCGAAGAGGTTGCCGAGGGTTCCGGCTCGGGCTCCGCCTCGGCATCCGAAGTGGCGGCCGGCAGCGGCGCGGGCTTCTCGCCGATATGACCGTCGCTGGCGGGCGCAGTGGGATCTGCGGGCGCGGCGGCGCTGTTGGGGGCGAGGTCCTCCGCCATGGTGTTCGGCACGTCCGAAGCCGTGTTCGTGCCACCACACCCTGCAAGCGCAAGCGCGCCCAGTCCGATCAAAATGCGCATCGTCGTCACCCCATCGTGGGAATGACGAACGCATCCGTCACGCGGGAAGGTCCACCGTCCTCCGAGCCGCGTGGCAAAGCGGAGCCGTCGGGCCAGCGCTGGGTGACGGTCTTCACCTTGGTCCAGAACTTCACGCCTTCCATGCCGTGCTGGTTGGTGTCGCCAAAGGCCGAGCGCTTCCAGCCGCCGAAGGTGTGATAGGCGACCGGCACCGGGATCGGCACGTTGATGCCGACCATCCCGACGTTGACGCGCGCGGCGAACTCGCGCGCGGCGTGGCCGTTGCGGGTGAAGATCGCGACGCCGTTGCCGTACTGGTGCGCGCTGGGCAGGCGCACCGCTTCCTCGAAGTCCTTCGCGCGGACGATCTGGAGGACGGGACCGAAGATCTCCTCCTGGTACGCCTTCATCTCGGGCGTGACGCGGTCGAACAGCGAAGGGCCGATGAAGAAGCCCTCCTCATGTCCCTGGAGCTTGAAGCCGCGGCCGTCGACGACCAGCTCGGCGCCCTCGTCCACCCCGGTCTGGATCCACTGCTCGATCTTGGCGCGATGCTGCGCGGTGACGACGGGGCCGTAATGCGCCTCGGCATCGGTGGAGACGCCGACGCGCAGCGCGTCGATCGCCGGGATCAATTTCTCGCGCAGGCGGTCGGCGGTCTCGTCACCTACGGGGACAACCACCGGCAGCGCCATGCAGCGCTCGCCGGCCGAGCCGAAGGCCGCGCCCGACAGATCGGCGACGACCTGGTCGAGATCGGCATCGGGCATGACGATGCCGTGGTTCTTGGCGCCGCCCATCGCCTGGACGCGCTTCCCCGCCTCGACGCCGCGGCGATAGACGTAATGCGCGATGTCCGACGAGCCGACGAAGCTGACCGCGCCGATCGCGGGATGATCGAGGATCGCGTCCACCATCTCCTTGTCGCCATGAACGACTTGGAAGATGCCCTCCGGGCACCCCGCCTCCAGCATCAGCTCGCCCAGCCGCACCGGCACCGAGGGATCGCGCTCGGAGGGTTTGAGGAGGAAGGCGTTGCCGCAGGCGACCGCCAGCGAGCCCATCCAGAGCGGGATCATCGCCGGGAAGTTAAACGGGGTGATGCCCGCGCCGATGCCGATCGGCTGGCGCATCGAATAGACGTCGATGCCCGGCCCTGCCCCTTGCGTATAT
>NZ_JBELLZ010000071.1:0-18695 GCF_042096255.1 Sphingomonas sp.
GCCATATCCGCGAAAAGGCCACCGAGAAGGTCTATTCGGACATCGGCCGGCTGCGGAAGAGCGCCGTCGAGGCCGGGCGGGCAAAACCGATGGTGGCGGTGGCCGGCTGCGTCGCCCAGGCCGAGGGGGCGGCGATCGTGGCGCGCGCCAAGGTGGACGTGGTGGTGGGGCCGCAGGCCTATCACACGCTGCCGAAGCTGGTCGCCGACGCGGCGGAGGGCAGGTCCGCCATCGAGCTCGACATGCCGGCAAGCTCGAAGTTCGCCGCCTTGCCCGGGCGCAAGCGGGTGGGTCCGTCCGCCTTCCTGACCGTGCAGGAAGGCTGCGACAAGTTCTGCACCTATTGCGTCGTGCCCTACACCCGCGGCGCGGAGATCAGCCGGCCGTTCGCCGCGATCGTCGACGAGGCGAAGGCGCTGGTCGATGCGGGTGCGCGCGAGATCACCTTGCTCGGCCAGAACGTCAACGCCTGGACAGACGGTGACCAAGGCCTGCACGACCTGATCCGTGCGCTCGACCGGGTGCCCGGCCTGGCCCGCATCCGCTACACCACCAGCCATCCGAACGACATGGCACAGGGGCTGATCGACGCGCACCGCGATGTCGAGAGCCTGATGCCGTTCCTCCATCTGCCGGTACAGGCGGGCAGCGACCGGGTGCTGAAGGCGATGAACCGCTCGCACACGCGCGACGGCTATCTACGGCTGCTGGATCGTATCCGCGCGGCACGGCCAGACATCGCACTGTCGGGCGACTTCATCGTCGGCTTCCCCGGCGAGACGGAGGCGGAGTTCGCCGAAACGCTGAGCCTGGTCGATGCGGTCGGCTACTCTCAGGCGTTCAGCTTCAAATACTCGCCGCGGCCCGGAACCCCCGCCGCGACCATGGCGGACCAGGTCGCGCCCGAGGTGATGGACGATCGCCTTGCCCGGCTCCAGGCGGCGCTCGGGCGCGACCAGGTCGCGTTCAACCAAGCTACGGTGGGTCGGACCTGCACGGTACTCGTAGAGCGGCGGGGAAAGCTGCCCGGCCAGCTGCTTGGCAAGTCGCCATGGCTCCAATCGGTCCATTTTGAAGACGACGTGCCCGTCGGCACCCTGATGGAAGTACGGATTGTCGGCGCCGGCCCGAACTCCGTTTCGGGGATCGCGACCGAGCGAGCCGCCCGCGCGGCATAGCGCCGGAAACTGGTAACATTCGTACGTAATTCCCGGTTGACGCGGATGGGACCGCGTGAAAGGTTGCTACCACGACAAAGAGGCGGGGGCACTGATCCTTGCCCAGACGTCGCAGGCTGATTGCGGATATTGCTCAACTGACCTTCCTCATCGACCCCTTCGCTCGCGTGTGCGGGTGTTCGATGGCGGCTGGCTGCGCGTGTCTGCATCGGCCCGTCAAACGTGCGCTGCACCCTCGTGCGGCGCCTTTCGAAGGGGTTATCTGACATGAGCCTGACCCAACCGGGAGCCGAGGACGCCTCGCTCGATCCCAATGCCGGCGGCACCTATCGCGACAAGCCGATCTGGGACGTCGAGACCATCGCCGAGAACTTGAACCGTTCCGGATACGACTGGTACACCAACAACTACGGCGAACTGGACGACGGCGTCCTGAACTTCGGCTTCTGGCTCAACCTCCAGGAGCTGAACAACAGCTATTACGTCAACGAGACCGGCACGATCGCCTTCAACGAAGCCTATTACGGTGGAGATTTCTCGCCGTTCAACGCCGCGCAGCAGGATGTGGCGCGCAAGGCGATCAGCCTGTGGGGCGACCTGGTCGACATCGATTTCCGCGAGACCAAGTCGGGCGACGCCGACCTCACCTATGCCAATACCTATACCGGCGGCGCGCAGGCCTATGCCTATCTGCCGTTCGGCGACATCGACGACGAGGCCTATTACGAGATCTACGGCTTCAACGAGACGGGCCGGCTTGGCGGCGACGTCTGGATCGACGGCTATGTCGCATCCAACTTCTTCCCGCTGACCGACAGCTATTATGCCACCACCACGATGATCCACGAGACGGGTCACGCACTCGGCCTCAGCCATCCGGGCGACTACAACGCCACGGACGACAATGACGGCGACGGCGTGCCGGATCCGATCACCTACGAGGGCGACGCGTTCTTCGCGCAGGATTCGCTCCAATATTCGATCATGAGCTACTTCGACGGCTATGAGACCGGCGCGCAGTTCGTCGATTTCGAGCTGCTCAACTTCGCCTATCCGGCGACGCCGATGGTGCACGACATCGCCGCGATCCAGGCGATCTACGGCGTGAACCTGGAGACCCGCACCGGCGACGACACTTACGGCTTCAACTCGACGCTGGAAGGCACCGCCTACGACTTCACCGCCAACACGCGCCCGGTGATCTCGATCTGGGATGCGGACGGCAACGACACGCTCGACGTGTCCGGCTTCAAGACCGACTCGGTAATCAACCTGAACGAGGGCGCCTTCTCCTCGGCCGGCGGCGCCGACCGCTTCTACACGCTTGAGGAGGTCAACGCGGCGCGCGAGAAGCTCGGCTTCGCGGCGCGCACCCAGGCAACCTTCGACTATTATCAGGACCTGATCGAGCGGCTGGGCATCACCAACCCGCAGTTCAAGGACAATATCTCGATCGCTTATGGCGCGACGATCGAGAACGCCACCACCGGCCGCGGCGACGACAAGATCATCGTCAACGACCTCGCCAACGTGGTCCGTGGCGGTCGCGGGATGGACACGGTCAGCTACGAGACCGCCGAGAGCGCAGTGCACATCTCGCTCAAGACCGGCGTAGTCGCCGAAGGGACCGCAGATGCACCCAATGGTGCGGCAGGCGACTCGCTGTTCAGCATCGAAGGCGCGATCGGCTCGCGGTTCAGCGATACGATCTTGGGCGCGGCAGGCGACAACGTGCTGGATGGTCTGCGCGGCGACGATGTGCTGAACGGTCGCGGCGGTGCGGACACCTACGTGTTCCGCAACCGCGTCATCTCCGGCAAGGACACGATCGTCAACTTCCGCAGCGACGACCTGATTGCGGTGCAGAAGGCGCTGACGGCGGATGAGGACGGCATCGTCACGGTTACCGGGAAGACGCTGGTGCTCGACGCGTCGGACGGCGACTCGGTGACCTTCCGTGGCGCGGCACCGACCGAACTCACCCTGGTCGGTCGCCAGGATGGCTTCTTCTACTACGCCGCCGTGGGCAGCGAAGCCGCTGCGAAGGGCGCGGACAAGCTCGCCTCGATCGCCGACACCATCGAGGAGGTCGACGCAGCGACCAAGGCGCAGATCGCCCAGGCGCAGTCGAATGATGCGGTGCAGGATGCGCCGGGCCAGTTCGGCGGCAACATGGCGGCCCGCGTCGAGGGCTGGGCCGAGGCTTATGGCACGCCGACTCGCGAGAACACCGAGGGCTTCCTGCAGCGGGTCGAGTTCGAGGAGCCCGGCCACGACCATGACCACGGCGCGCTTCTGGCGGGCGCGCGCTTCGAGCCGATCGACGTCGCGCTCGTCTGATCGCGGTTCATCTCTGATCGGGCCGGGCGGTGGCAACACCGCCCGGCCTTTTTCTTGAGGACGCCGCTTTCCTTGAACGGGCAGACACCCCATGATCCGTTGTGGAACCACAGCCCCGAAAGGACCGGATGTCCCGAAAGCCCGTGCCCGCCCAGGCGGGAGATCGCAGTCGGATCGAGATCACCTTCGATCGTCCGCAATTGCTGGCCCAGCTGTTCGGGCAATATGACCAGAACCTGGTCGCACTGGAGAACAGGCTGGGCGTCTACATCACCGCGCGCGGCAATCGTATCGGGCTGGAAGGCACCGCCGAGCAGGTCGCGCTCGCCCGTGACGTGATGGCGGACCTCTACCAGCGGCTCCAGCGCGGCGAGGAGATCGATACCGGGCTGGTCGACGCTGCCATCGCGATGCAGGCCGAACCCACGCTGGACGGCATCATCCGCGCGGGCGCCGAGCCGCCCACGGTGATGATCCGCACCCGGCGCAAGACCATCGTCCCGCGCACCCCTGCGCAGGCGCACTACATGCGCGAGCTGACCACGCATGACATGATCTTCGCGCTGGGGCCGGCGGGCACCGGCAAGACCTATATCGCCGTCGCGCAGGCGGTGTCTCAGCTGATCGCGGGATCGGTGCAGCGGTTGATCCTGTCGCGGCCCGCGGTGGAGGCGGGCGAACGGTTGGGCTTCCTGCCCGGCGACATGAAGGAGAAGGTCGATCCCTATCTCCGGCCGCTCTACGACGCGCTCAACGACTGCATGCCGCCCGAGCAGGTGGAGCGGCGCATCGCCTCCGGCGAGATCGAGATCGCGCCGATCGCCTTCATGCGCGGCCGCACCCTGGCCGACGCCTTTGTGATCCTGGACGAGGCGCAGAACACCACGCCCGCGCAAATGAAGATGTTCCTGACCCGCTTCGGCCAGAACAGCCGCATGGTGATCTGCGGTGACCCGAACCAGACCGACCTGCCCGGCGGAGTCGCCTCCTCCGGCCTGGCCGATGCGACCTACCGGCTGGAGGGGATCGACGGCATCTCGATGTGCCGCTTCACCGCGGCCGACGTGGTGCGCCATCCCATCGTGGGGCGTATCGTCGAGGCCTATGAGGGCTCCGCCTGACGCCCTATGAGGGCGGGCGGTGTCGCAACACAGCCTACCAGGTCCTCTGCCAATGCCGCTGCCCCCGGCGGACGACGGTGCCGTGCGCCTGGTCGCGCGCGAGGTCAGCGAGCTGATGCTGGCGCGCGGAGCGCGCTGGCAAGCGGCCAGCGGCACCGATCGTCTCGACTGCCTGCTGTTCCAGGTGGTCCTGAGCGCCAATCTGGCGCATCTTCCCGTTGCGCGCCAGCCCCTGGGCGAACCGCCGCCGGCGCGGCGGCCGATCAGCCTGATGGCGGTCTCCCAGTCGATGCACCTGCCCTATGAAACGGTCCGGCGCAGGATCGCGCACCTGCGATCGCTGGGTCTGGTGACGATCGATCCGGGGGGCGCGGCGGTGCCGCCAGACGCCCTGCCGCGCGCGACGGCAGCGGAGGTGGCGGCAAGCGACGCCGCCGCCTTCGGCGAAGCGCTCCGCTCGCTCGCCGCGGAGGGTCATCGCATGGCGATCGCCGCTCTCGACGCCGGGGTGGCGGAAAAGGGAAGGCGCGTCCAGGCCCGCGCCCTGCTCGACTTTGCGGTGCGGATCATGGCGGATTTCGTGCCTTACTACGGCAGCATGATCGCCGGAACGCTGTGCGTGGCGATCGTCGCTGCCAACGTGCGGCATCTGCCGCCCGGCGCTGCCGATCGGATGCCGGAGGATGCGGAGCGGCGGCCGATGCCGTTGCGAGCGCTTGCCCGAGCCCTGGACCTGCCGTGGGAAACCGTGCGGCGCCAGTCGGTCGCGCTGATGGAGCGCGGCATGATCGTGATGGTGGACGGCGGGGCGATCGTCCCGGCGGAGGTGCTCGCCAGCGAGCCGCACCAACGCAACAATCGCCACATCCTGATCCAGTTCGATCGCATGCTTGGCGATCTTATCCGCGCCTGACGACATAAAAGTGTGTCCATCGGTGGCCGCTGGCCCGAAATGGGGAGTGGTTCGCTTTGCGTTCGCGTCGGCTCGGCTATGGGCCCCGCAACGCGGGGGGATAGTCGTGGCGTCGGCCAGGCCCGTCGAGCGCCCGTCCCGCGGGGCGCTGCCATTCGGGGGGATGGCGGCGCCCACCTCTTCCACGAGCAAGGGGCGGTCGGATAGCCGCGCTGGAGCGTCCGGACATCGGCTGTAACACTCCGGCCGCGGACACGTCGTTGCGCCGTCATAAACCATCTCTAGCCGCAGCCCGTCTTGACGATGATTCACGCCTTGCCGCCCGATCGGGCGGGACGGAGGTGGATGCAAAACGGTTACGCTCGGCCCGGCGGAACCGCGGTTACCTGCCGCGGGCGACCTTCTGCGCCGATCGCAGCGAGAGGAAACACACATGGCTTCTGCTGGTTCGATTGCCCTGATCGCGTTCGGTGCCGATGGCTCGTCGGGCCCCGCCGACCCTTTCTCGTTCGTGCTGCTCGATGAGTCGCTGCGCGGACAGACAATCTACATCTCGGACAATGGCGTGAACGCGGACGGCACGTTCCGCCCCAACGAAGGGACGCTGAGCTTCACCATCCCCGCCGATGCGGCGATCGGCTCCGTCTTCTCGCGCGCGAACTTCACCAACGTCTCGGGCAGCTATGACGGCAGCGGCAGCGGCGACCAGGTCACCGCCTGGATCGGCACCGCCACCACCGCCAGCCAGTTCCTGTTCCAGATCGACTATGCCGACGGCAACACCAGCTATGCCGGCAGCGCCACCAGCAGCAACACCTCGGCCGTCGCGCCGGGCCTGACCTTCGGCGAGACCGCGCTGGCGTTCGGCGCCGACAACGGCGTCTACACCGGCCCGACCACCGGCACCGCCGAGCAGATCCGCGAGAACATCGCCAATCCGCTCAACTGGTCGTTCAGCGAGGACACCGCCGCCAGCTATACGGGCGGCAGCTTCACCGTGGGTGAGCCCGGCGGCCCGGCGCAGGTGACGATCGGCGACGCCTCGGTGGTCGAGGGCGACGACGGCAGCACCATCCTGACCTTCACCGTCACCCGCTCGAACACCACCGGCGCCTTCACCGTCGATTATGACACGGCGGATGGCACCGCCACCCAGGGTAGCGACTATGCGCGCGCCTCCGGCACGCTGACCTTCGAAGCCAATGGCGAGGCGACCCAGACCATCTCGGTCACGATCAACGGCGATACCGTGATCGAACCGAACGAGACCTTCTCGCTGTCGCTCGACAACCTTGTCGCGACCAGCGGCGAGGCGGAGATCGTCGGCGGCACCGCCACCGGCACGATCCTCACCGACGACATCCCGCTCAGCCGCATCCACGACATCCAGGGCGCGGCCTTCTACAGCCCGGTGCTGGCGGCCGAGGGCATCACCGCCTTCAACCAGGCCTCGACCACCCAGGTCACCGTGCGCGCGATCGTCACTGCGATCGACAGCTTCGCCGGGTCGGGCCAGACCGGCTTCTACATCACCGAAGAAACGGTCGATTGGGACGGCAGCGCTCTGACCTCCGAGGGCATTTTCGTTCAGACCAATGGCGTGCCCGCCGGCCTGACCGTGGGCGAGACGGTCACCGTCACCGCCAACGTGATGGAGCGCCAGGACTTCTCCAACCTGAACCGCACCATCCTGGTCAACGCCACCTCGATCATCCAGGGCAATGACACCAACAGCCTGCCGACCTTCGTGATCGACGGCACCCCGGGCCACTCGATCCCGACCTCGATCATCAGCGACGACAACCCGGATTTCCGCGACTCGGACGGCAGCAGCGGCACCTTCGACCCGCAGAACGACGCGCTCGACTTCTACGAGACGGTCGAGGGCATGCGGGTCACCATGACCAACATGGTGGTGGGTGACGGCTTCGTCGGCGGCAGCGACAACTTCGTCTACTTCAACGCCTATTCGGCCGACAACGCGGACGCGGATTTCATCAACTCGCGCGGCGGCTACACCGCTTATGGCGATGCGCAGTTCTACCCGGACGAGAACACCGCCGATCCCAACGACGACGTGAAGTTCGGCGGCGCGACCTCCACCGACGGCGCGATCCGCGGCGACATCATCGAGCTGGACTTCGGCAACGTCGGTCGCGGCGGCACCAGCGGGTTCGACCAGGACCTGACCATGGGCGACCAGCTGGGCGACGTGTCGGGCGTGATCGACTTCGACTTCGGCGTGACCAAGTTCTACGTCACCGACGCGCTGGACGCCGACAAGGTCGCCGACCTCGCCTCCACCACCCCGATCCAGGAAGTCACGCAGCTGGTGGGCGACGATCGCTCGCTGCGGGTGGCGACCTTCAATGTCGAGAACCTCTCGCCGGTGGGCACCACCTTCTCCACCAACAACGGCGTCGAGATCACGACCGCGGAGAAGTACACCAAGCTGGCGAACCACATTGCCGACAACCTGAAGTCGCCCGACATCATCATCGTCGAGGAAATCCAGGACAACAATGGCGTCACCAGCACCGGCGGCACCGACGCGTCCGAGACCTGGGAGCAGCTGGTCGCCGCGGTGAACGCCGCCACCGGCAAGACCTACCAGTGGGTCGACGAGGCGCCGACCACCGCCAATGACGTGGGCGGCGCGCCTGGCGGCAACATCCGTACCGGCTTCCTCTACGACACCGCGCGCGTCCAGCTCGGCGATCTCGCCGCCGACGCGACGCTCGACGAGCGCCGCGAGTACACCGACCGGGTCGGTGACGGCGTGCGCGACGCGGGCGACCAGATCGCCATCGACGACAGCCAAGTGAGCGGCATCGACACCAGCGACTGGGCGGGCACGCGCCGTTCGATCGTCGGCGAGTTCACCTATGCCGGCCAGACGGTCTATGTCTTCGGCAGCCACCTGCCCTCGAAGGGCGGCTCGGGGGATCCGTACACGATCAACCAGAACGGCGCCGCCGGCCAGCCCGCCAACGGCGACTGGGCGCTGCGCAACGAACTGGCCGAGGACCTGCACGCGATGCAGTCGCTGGCGACGTCGTCGGGCGGCCTGGTGATTTCGGGCGGCGACTTCAACGAGTTCTGGTACAATCGCCCGCTGGAGGTGCTGACCGGCTATGCGACGCCGGAGGGCACCGCCGGAACCGGTACCAAGTACGTCAACCTGATGGTGCAGGAACTCGCCCCGGGCGAGCGCTTCTCCTACGACTTCGACGGGCGGAGCCAGGCGCTGGATTCGCTGCTCACCGACCAGATCCTGGCGGGCGTGGCGAGCTATGACGCGGTGCACATCAACACCGGCTACAACGACCGCACCGGCGCGGTGAACCCGGCCTCCTCGGATCACGACCCGAGCCTCGCCTCGTTCAACTTCCGCAACCTGGCCGAGCGCCTGACCGGCACCGAAGCGAGCGACACGATCGACGGCTTCGGCGGCAACGACCTGCTGCTGGGCGGCCAGGGCGACGACTATCTGCTGGGCGGCGCCGGCAACGACGTGATCAACGGCGGCGCGGGCACCGACACCGCGGTGTTCCGCTCGGAGACCGGCGTCACCGTTTCGCTGATGGAAACCGGCCAGCAGGACACCGGCGAGGGCCTCGACACCTTCATCGACATCGAGAACCTGTACGGCACCGCCGCCGCGGACACGCTGATCGGCAACGACAACGCCAATCGCCTGACGGCGCGCGGCGGCGCCGATACGCTGCGCGGCATGGGCGGCAACGACGTGATCCTCGTCTCCGAGAACGTGGCGCTGATCGACGGCGGTGACGGCTTCGACCGGCTGATCGTGACGGGCCGGGTCGCCGGTGTCTCCGACGAGGGGCTGGTCGGCGTCGAGCGGATCGAGGTGCGCGACGGCGCGACGCTGAACCTCGGCAACATGACCACGACCACCGCCACGGTGGCCATCCTGTCGGTCGCGGGCGGCGGCAGCAGCTTCACCGGCACGCAGGCAGGGGAGACGGTGAAGGGCGGCGCGGGTGACGACCGGCTGGCCGGCGGCCTGGGCGCGGACCGGGTGCGCGGCGGCGCGGGCGCGGACAGCTTCGTGTTCCGCTCCTTCGACGACATGGCGGACCAGACCCGCGACCGCATCCTCGACTTCAGCAGCGCGGAAGGCGACACGATCGATCTGTCGCAGATCGACGCCGATGCGACGCTGAACGGGACGCAGAGCCTGACCTTCATCGGCGACGCGGCGTTCACCGGTGCCGGCGGCAGCGACTACGAGCTGCGCGTGGTGGCGCTGACCGGCGGCAACGCGGGCAGCTATCGCGTGATGATCGACCTCGACCACGACAGCGTCGCGGATGAGATCTTCCTGGTCACCGCCGATGCGCCGCTGACCGAGGACGACTTCGTGCTGGAAGCGCCCGCACCCGCCCCGGCGGTTCCCGCCGAGGCGTTCGCCCCGTCGGACGTTGCGCCGATCGACCTGCCGGTGGCATTCGATCAGTTCAACCGGATGAACGTGGACCACGTCGCCCTGGTCTGATCGAACTGACCGGACGTCGGGCCGGACAAGGCCCCTTCCGGGCGGCGCGATCCTCTGGCATGGCAACCCCATGCTGGAGATCGCGCTGACCCGGGAGGAGCCCTGGCCGGACCAGGCCGCGCCCGAACGGAGCTGGGAGGCCCTGGCGCGCGATGCGGCGCGCGCGGCCATCCGCCGCACGCCGCAGGGCGCGCTGGAGACCACCCCCGCCATCGTCGAGGTCAGCGTCCGACTGACCGCCGATGCCGAGGTGCGCGATCTCAACAACCGCTATCGCGGCAAGGACAAGCCCACCAACGTGCTGTCCTTCCCCATGGTCCAGCCGGACCTGCTGGAAACCGTGAGCCAGAATTCGGACGACGGCGAGCTGCTGCTCGGCGACATCGTGCTGGCGCACGATGTGTGCGCGGCGGAAGCGGCCGAGCGCGGCATAGCGCTGGACACCCATGCGACGCACCTGATCGTCCATGGCATGCTCCATCTGCTCGGCTACGATCACCAGGACGATGACGAGGCCGAATCGATGGAAGCGATCGAGCGGGAGGCGCTCGCCGGCCTGGGCATCGCCGACCCTTATGCAATCCGCGAGGACTGACCCCTAACCATGGCAGAGGACCGAAGTAGCGCCGGCAACGGCGACTCCCATTCCACAGTTCAGGCCAGGGACCATTCGATCTGGCAGGGGCTGCGCACGCTGATCTTCGGCGGGCCCGGCGCGGACACTTTGCGCGACGCCATCGAGGATGCGATCGATCGCCACGAAGGCGACCCCGCCCCCGACGTGAAAGGCGACCTGTCGCCGCTGGAACGGCAGATGGTCCGCAACCTCCTGCATTTCGGCGAACGCGATGCCGGCGACGTCGGCGTTCCGCGCGCGGACATCGTGGCGGTGGAGGAAGGCACCAGTTTCGCCGAACTGGTCGCGCTGTTCGCGGAGGCCGGGCATAGCCGCCTGCCGGTCTATCGCGAGAAGCTGGATACCATCATCGGCATGGTCCACATCAAGGACGTGTTCAACATTCTGGCGACCGGCGCGGCGCACCCCGACAGCCTGGCCGGGCTGATCCGCGAGCCGCTGTGGACGCCGATGTCACGCGGCGCGCTCGACCTGCTCGCCGACATGCGCGCCAAGCGCGTCCACCTGGCCGTGGTGGTGGACGAATATGGCGGCACCGAGGGTCTCGTGACGATCGAGGACCTGGTCGAGGAGATCGTCGGCGAGATCGAGGACGAGCATGACGATGCCCCCGTCGCCATGCTGGTGCCGCTGGATGGCGGCGCATGGGATCTCGACGCGCGGGTGACGCTGGAGGAAGCCGCACGCGCGGTGGACCCGCGGCTGGAGGAGGTGGAGGTGGACGTCGACACCATCGGCGGCCTCGCAGCGGTGCTCGCCGGCCATGTCCCCGCGCCCGGCGACTGCGTCGACCATCCGAGCGGCTGGCGGCTGGAGATCACCGAGGCGGACGAACGCCGGGTGCACCGGGTGCGGCTGCACCCGCCCCGGCCCGAATCGGAGGAATAGCGGGCGCGGCGCGTCGAACGCGAGGAGGGTGGCTTGGAGATCCTGCGCCAGCATGCCGATCCGCGCATCCGCCGGTTCGTGCGATCCTTCGCCGAGCGGCATGCGACCCTCGGCGAAGGTGTGATCACCGCCCCCCTGCCCGCCCGCCCCGACCAGTTCATCGAATTCTATCTTCAGGATCGGTACCGCGTCTCGCACGACGATGCGCCACCCGAGTTCGCGCCCGAGTTCGTCGTGGTCGGCCCGCAGAGCTATCGCAGCACCCGGCTGTTCCTGTCCGGCTCGCTCCAGGTGTTCACCATCCGCTTCCAGCCAGGCGGGTTCAACGCGCTGTTCGGGGTGCCGATGACCGAGCTGGTGGACGAGGGGGTCGCCGCTGCGGACGTGCTGGGGCCGATCGCTTCGGGGCTGCGCGAGGCGGTGCTGCGCGCCCGCAGCTTTCCGGAGCGCGCCGAAGCCGCGCAACGGTGGATCATGGCGCGGGCCGAGCAGGCCAGTCCGGTGGATCGGGTGGCGCGGCTGGCCGCGCTGATCGAGCGCTCGCACGGCCGGCTGCGCATCGACGCGCTCGCCCGCTTCGCCGGGCTGAGCGATCGCCAGTTCACCCGGCGGTTCGAAACGCAGGTCGGCCTCCAGCCCAAGCTGTTCCAGCGCACGATACGCTTCAATGCGGTACTCACCGCCAAAGCGAACGCGCCCGGCAGCGCGTGGGGGCCGCTGGTCCACGAGGCGGGCTATGCCGACCAGTCACATTTCATCCGCGACTGCCACGCGCTGGCAGGCGGGCCGCCCAAGGCGTTCTTCGCCGAATGGGTGAAGGGCCGGTGACGCTTTCGTTCAAGCATTGGCGCCCGACCTTGGCCAAATGGTTCCCGGCAGTAGGAGAATGGCCATGCACAGGCGAGACGCCTTGGTCCTTGGCGCGACGGGAGCTCTGGCGATGACGATCGGTGAAGCGGTGGCGCGAACGCCGGATGACCTGACCGGCAAAGTGCGACACGTCGTCAATCTCTATGCAGCTGCCTGGAACGCCGCGGACATGGATGCGATGGCAGCGCTCTACACTGGCGATGTCCATTGGGTGAACATCGTCGGCATGCACTGGCGCGGCAAGACGGCGGTGGACCGGGCGCACCGCGTGTTCTTCGAGATCATGTTCAAGGGCGTGCCGCTGCGGCTGGAGGAGATCGAATCGGTCACGCCGCTGCCGGGCGGAGCGGTGGTGGCGGTGGTGCGCTGGTCAGTGGGCGCGTTCCGCACGCCGGTCGGCGAGCAAGTGCCGCCGAGCCGCGACCGCATGACCCTGATACTGGTGCCGGACGGCGACCGCCTGCGGATTGCGCATGGCGCTAACGTGCAGATCGACGAGATGGCGCAGAGGTCGGATCCGATAAGCCCCGCGCGGGAGTAGAAACCACGGCCTTGCTTCTCGTCACCCGCCCACGTTGACCACCGTGCGCCCGCGCACCTTGCCTTGCAGGATCGCGCGCGCGACATCGGGCACATCGGCCAGCCCCACCTCGGTCACCGTGCTCGCCAGCGTGGCGAGGTCGAGGTCGCGTGCGAGGCGTTGCCAGGCGTGTTCACGCTGCTCGCGCGGGGCATTGACCGAGTCGATACCAGCCAGCGTGACGCCGCGCAGGATGAAGGGCAGCACGCTCGCGGGCAGGTCCGCCCCCTGCGCCAGCCCGCAGGCGGCTACCACGCCGTCATAGGCGGTCTGCGCGAGAACGTTGGCGAGAGTGCGACTGCCCACCGTGTCGACGGCGCCTGCCCAGCGTTCGCGGCCGATCGGCTTGCCCTCGACGCCCAAGGTATTGCGATCGATGATCTCGGCGGCGCCGAGGCGGCGCAGATAGGCCTCCTCCTCCGTGCGACCGGTGGAGGCGATCACACGGTAGCCCAGCTTTGCCAGCAGCGCGATCGCAACCGAGCCGACGCCGCCATTCGCGCCCGTGACGAGCACGTCGCCGCGGCCGGGCGCGAGGCCGCCATGTTCCAGCGCCAGCACGCAGAGCATCGCCGTATAGCCGGCGGTGCCGATCGCCATCGCATCGCGCGAGGAGATCGTGTCCGGCAGCGGAATCAGCCAGTCGCCCTCGACCCGCGCGCGCCCGGCATAGCCGCCATGGTGAGTCTGGCTGAGCCCCCAGCCGTTGGCGACGACGCGGTCGCCGGGCCGGAAGCGCGGGTCTTCGGAAGTCTCGACCGTGCCGGCGAAATCGATGCCGGCGATCAGCGGGAAGCGCTGAATGATCGGCGCGGCGCCGGTGACGGCAAGGCCGTCCTTGTAGTTGACCGTCGACCATTCGACGCGGACGAGAACGGTGCCGGGCATCAGCGCGGACTCGTCCAGCGTCTCGATGCGGGGTTCGGCCGGGCCGTCGCCGGTGCGGTGGACGATAAGGGCGTCGAAGGCCATGCGCTTGTCTCCGTAGCTGTGCAGTGCCGCTTTATTCAAACCCGACGAACACCGCCGCTTCTTCGAGCGGCTTGCGTTCGGACACCACAGCATTGGCCGGGAAGCTCTCGTCCGGCCAGCCGAGCGCGATCGCCTTCATGATCACCTGGTCGTCGGGGATGCCGGCATGCTCGCGCACCACCGGCGACTGCATGATGCCCTGGCTGTTGATCACCGCGCCCAGCCCGCGCGACCAGGCGGCGTTGACCAGCGCGTTGGTGACAGCGCCGCAATCGAAGGGCGTGTCGTCGCTGCCGTCCAACACGCGATCATAGGTGATGATGACGCAGACCGGCGCGTCGAACTGGCGGAAGCCGCGCAGCACCCAGTCGTGCCGCCGCGCGGCGTCGTCTCGCGCAATGCCCATCGCACCGAACAATTGCTTGGCGACGCCGACCTGCCGGTCGCGATGCGCGCCGGCGAAGGGCTGTCCGGTGCGGAACTCGCGCGAGTGCGGCACGCCGGCCAGCGTCCGTTCGGTATTGCCCGCGCGGATGCGATCGAGCGGCGCGCCGGTGATGACGTGGAAATTCCACGGCTGGGTGTTCATCGAGGAGGGCGCTCGCATCGCGAGCGTCAGGATCTCCTCGATCAGCGCGCGAGGCACGGATTTCGGGAGATAGCCGCGGATGCTGCGGCGGCCGCGGATGACGGCGTCAAAGTCCATTGCTGGCGCCCCTGTCACGCGAAATCGGGCGAGAAGCGGATGTTGCCCTTAGCCAGTCCGTCGGTGACCACCTCCATGCCGCCGGCCTTGATCATCCATTCGAGGCGATGGTCGCGATACTGGCGCTTGAACAGGCCCTGCTCCAGCAATTCGGCCACCGCGCCCATGCCGCCGGCCTGCGCCACCGCCGCGACGTCCGCCGCCACCTTCTGCAGCGACGGGCGCGCGTTGGCGCGGGCGAGCCAGTCGGCGAGGCGGCTGCCCGGCGCGGGTGGCAGGCCATGGCCCGCGGATCCGTTGACATAGGGAACGAGCGAGAGGTCGCCCCAGCCGAAGGCGTCGCCGTTGAACCATTCGCGCCCGCCCAACTCGCGCTCCAGCCAAGCGTGCATGCCGCGCACCTGATCCTGCGCGCGCTGGCGGAGGGCGTCGGCGGGACCGTCGCGGCCGCGGCCGAAGGCGGACAGCTCGGTCAGGCCCCAGTTGATCGCCTCATATTGGGTGTCGGCGACATCCTCCAGCATGCGCACCCGCGCGCGATCGGCGGCGCCGGCGGGGAGCAGCGCGGGATCGGGATAGGCGTCCTCCAGATATTCGAGGATGACCGTCGAATCGAAGACCTGCGTGTCACCGTCCACCAACGCGGGCACCTCTGCGCGCGGGCTGGCGGCGACAAAGTCACCCCCAGCCCCGCCCACGCCGATGCCGCCCGGGATCCGGGTCTCGAAGGCGAGCCCCTTCTCCACCAGCGCGATCTTTACCTTCTGCGCATAGGGCGAGAAGGGATGGTCCCACAGCATGATCATTGGCGCGGCTCTCCATGACTTTTGTTATGGCGGACGCTACGCGGCGACGATCGGCAGTGCCAGCGGGAAATGCGGCGTCCCTCAGCTGCTTTGCGGCATCCGTGCCACAGCCGTGTCATCAGACTATCACAGTCCGCGCCTAGCGGGGCGGGCGAGAGGGACAGACACAGAATGACGCGCGCGCTGCGCCGCCGGTTGGGTGGCGCCGGCGACAAGCGCGTCCGCTGTCCCGGATCGCAGTACAGACAAGGGGACATCTGGTGAAGTTCGAGATGATCAAGGCCGCCGCGCTCGCGGGCGTCGGTTCGGTGGCGCTGCTGTGCGCGGGCGCGGCGCGGGCGCAGGACGCGTCGGTGGACGTGGCGGCCGAGAGCGAGGGGCTGGGCGACATCGTCGTCACCGCCGAGCGGCGCGAGCAGAGCCTCCAACGCACCCCCGTCTCGGTCGGCGTGGTCGGCGGGGACGACCTGCGCACCTTCCAGTCGGGCGGCGAGGACCTGCTGTCGCTCGCCGGCCGCGTGCCCGGCCTCTATGCCGAGACGACCACGGGCCGCATCTTCCCGCGCTTCTACATCCGCGGCCTGGGCAATATCGACTTCTACCTGGGCGCCTCGCAGCCCGTCTCGATCATCCAGGACGACGTGGTGCTGGAGCATGTGGTGCTGAAGTCGAACCCGGTGTTCGACACCGCGCAGGTCGAGGTGCTGCGCGGGCCGCAGGGCTCGCTGTTCGGCCGCAACACCACCGCGGGCATCATCAAGTTCGATTCGATCAAGCCCAGCCAGGACTATCAGGGCCGGATCAGCGCCTCCTACGGCGAATACAACACGGTCAGCGTCGACGCCGGCGTCGGCGGGCCGATCGTAGCGGACAAGATCGCCTTCCGCCTGTCGGGCCTGTACCAGCGCCGCGACGACTGGATCGACAACACCTACACGGGCCCCAGCTTCGATGGCACGCGCGGCGGCAAGGATGCGCTGGGCGGGTTCGAGGAGCGCGACGTGCGCCTCCAGCTGCTGTTCACACCAACGGACACGCTGTCGATCAACGTTTCCGGCCATGCCCGCGACTATGACGGCACCTCGACCGTCTTTCACCGCGGCGCGCTGCGCAAGGGATCGAACAGCGCATTGAACGACCGGCGCGACCGGATCGCGCTGGACGAGGCGGACAACAACCCGCAGGGCTACACCACCTATGGCGGATCGGTGAACGCGGCGTGGGATTTCGGCCTCGCCACGCTCACCTCGATCACCGCTTATGAGACCACCTCGGGCTATAGCCGCGGCGACACCGATGGCGGCGCGGCGCTGAACTACGCCGGCCCCGCCTTCTACGGCCAGAGCCAGGGCAACGTCCGCGACCTCGACCAGTGGACCCAGGAGCTGCGCCTCTCGTCCGACGGCGAGGGTGCGTTCAACTGGCAGGTCGGCGGCTTCTACTTCGACCAGCGCGACGTGACCGACTTCTACCAGCGCCGCTACTTCCTCGACGCGCCCTTCTCGCCGACCAACCCGAACAGCAACAACCCGGACAACTGGGTCCGCCTGCACAACGTCAACACCAGCTGGGCGGTGTTTGGTCAGGCGAGCTACCGGATCGGCGCGCTGACGCTGACCGGCGGCGCGCGCTATACCGAGGATCGCAAGCGCACCCGGCTGGTGAAGCCGGCGATGACCGGCACCACTGTGAACTTCCCGGCCACCGCGCCGCGCAACGTGAAGCTGACCGGCAAGGAGCCGAGCTGGGACGCTTCCGCTCTGTATGAGGTGAACCCGGACCTCAGCCTCTACGCCCGCATCGCGCGCGGCTTCCGCGGCCCGACCATCCAGGGCCGCTCGGCGGTGTTCGGATCGGCGTTCACCACCGCGGACAGCGAGACGATCATGTCCTATGAGGCGGGCTTCAAATCGCAGCCCTTCTCCAACGTCCGCTTCAACGCCAGCGCCTTCACCTACCGGGTCGACGACATCCAGCTGAACGGCAATGACACGAACGGCAACGGCGTGCTGTTCAACGCGGATCACGCCAACGCCTATGGCTTCGAGGCGGAGCTGGAGTGGCGGCCGATCCGCAACATCACCTTCTCGCTGGGCGGCAGCGCGCTGCATACCGAGATCAAGGACAAGGCCGTCTACGCCCAGGTCTGCGCGCTAGGCGGGGCGAACCCCTGCACGGTGCTGGACCCCACCATCGTCCGCCCGATCTTCGGCGCGCCCGCGGTGCTGGCGCAGATCGACGGCAACCCGCTGCCCAACGCGCCCGAATGGCAGCTGGACGCCGCGGTCCGCTATGACGTCCCGGTCACCGACACGGGCAAGCTGTTCGTCAGCAGCGACTTCAACATCCAGGGCTATACCAACCTGGTGCTGTACAGGACGCGCGAGTTCTACGCGAACGGCAACTTCGAACTGGGCCTGCGCGCGGGCTACACCTTCGGCGACGACGGCCAGTATGAGGTTGCCGCCTTCGCGCGCAACATCACCAACGAGCAGAACCTGAAGGGTGTGATCGAGAACTACATGGCGGCGGTGTACAACGAGCCGCGGATCATCGGCGTCCAGCTGAACGGCCGCTTCCGCTGAACCACTTTTCGTCACCCCGGCTCAGGGCCGGGGTGACGACCTACCATCGCCCTCGTCGATCACACCGATCGCATTAACTCACCGCGTCGATCTCCCTGCCCCCTTGCCGTACCGTCACACGGCCGGGCTATACTCTCCGCCACGGCAGACAGGAGAGTCCCCATGGACGCAATCAGCGAGAAGAGCCCAATCAACGATCCCCAGAAGCAGCCCGCGGCGATGCGGCGGCTGCTCGGCCAGACCAATCGCGACTGGTGGCCCGAACAGCTGAGCCTGGAGATCCTGACCCAGGGCGGCATCTCGCCCAACCCGTACGGCATGGAGTTCAACTACCGCGAGGAATTCCAGAAGCTCGATTATTGGGCGGTGAAAAAGGACCTCACCGCATTGATGACCGACAGCCAGCCCTGGTGGCCGGCCGACTATGGCCATTACGGCCCGTTCTTCATCCGCATGGCCTGGCACTCGGCCGGCACCTATCGCACCGGCGATGGCCGCGGCGGCTCCACCTCGGGTGGGCAGCGCTTCGCCCCGCTCAACAGCTGGCCGGACAACGGCAATCTCGACAAGGCCCGCCGCC
>NZ_JBELLZ010000072.1:0-18607 GCF_042096255.1 Sphingomonas sp.
AACGCCACCTTGTCCATCGCCTGGCGCAGCAGCAGGCCGATGTCCTTGTCCGCCGCGGGCACGCGCGCGGGATCGAGCAGGTTGATCTTAACCAGATAGTCGGGCGTGATCGACAGCGCCACGAAATCACCGATCGCCTCGTGGAAGCCGTCGTTTGCGCCGTTTAGATAGAGGAACGGCTGCTTGTTATACGCCCGCTGGTAGTAGTTATGCCCCAGCTCATGGTGGATGGTGACGAAGTCGTCGGCATTCACCTTGGTGCACATCTTGATGCGCAGGTCGTCGACATTGTCGATGTCCCAGGCGCTTGCATGACACACCACTTCCCGGTCGGCGGGCTTCACGATCTGCGATCGCTCCCAGAAGGTCTTGGGCAGCGGCGCGAAGCCGAGCGAGGAGTAAAAGCCCTCGCCCGCGCGCACCATCTTCACCGGATCATATTGCTTGGCCTTGAGCAGGTCGCCGATATCATAGCCCAGGTCGCCCGAGCCGGCCGGGGCGACCACGTCATAGATGTTGCCCCATTCCTGCGCCCACATGTTGCCCAACAGGTCGGCGCGGATCGGGCCGATCTTGGCCTGCACCGCATCGCCATATTTCTCGTTCAGCTTCCAGCGCACATAGGTGTGCAGCGCCAGGTAGAGCGGCTCCACTTCCTTCCAGAGCTTGTCGGTCAGCGCCGCGAATTGCTCGGGCGGCATGTCATAGCCCGAACGCCACAGCGCGCCGGTGTCGGCGAAGCCCAGTTCCTTGGCGCCTTCGTTCTCGATCTGGACGGACTTGGCGAAGTCGGCGCGGAGAGGTGCACCAACATTGTCGTGCCAACTCGTCCACATTTCCTTCAGCTTGGCAGGATCGCGGCTCTCGCCCATCGCCGCCTCGATGTCCGACCCATTGATCGGCTTGCCGTCCAGCGTGCCCCTGCCCTTGCCGTAGGCGGACGACATCTTGGTCACCAACGTCGCCACTTCGTCGGCGGCGCCCGGGCGCGTCGGCGCGGGCAGGGTGATCCCGCCGACGAGGATGTTGAGCTTGCGTGCGGTGTCGTAGCTCAGGCCCTGCACGCCGCGATAGCGCGCCGCCTGCCCGGCCAGCTTCACCTGGAGCTCGGTCGCCCGCGCCCCCGCCGCCGCGGCGAGCGCGTCGGTATCGTCGGTGATGTAGGTGGCGTTGACCCAGGAGATCTGCGCCAGCGGCACCGACATCGCCTTCAGCTGCGCCTCGGCATCGGCGACGAAGGCATCGGCGGCCTGGACGGTGGGCGCGGGCTGGTTGGCCGTCTGCGCATAAGCAGGCACGGCGATCGCCGCCGCAAGCGCGGCGAGCGAGGTTGTCAGGCGGATCATGGCAAGTCCCTGAAAGCTGTTATGCGGTCAGGATGGAACCCCGCCGCAGGCGGGTCAACCCGCCAGGAACGCCGCGATCGCCTGCCCCAGCTCCGGCTTGGTCACCGCGCTCATGTGTCCGCCCGGCACCTCGGCGTAGCGCGCGTTCGGCAGCGCCTCGGCGAGTTCCCCTGCCGAGCCATTGTCGAAATCCTCCGCCCCGCTCACCACCAAGGTCGGCTGCGCGAAGCCGGCGATCGCCTCCGCCGGCGTGTCGACAAACGTGTCGAGGATGCCGAGCAGCGCCACCGGATCACCGCCGGTCGTCTTCAGGAACGCCTCGGCCAGCCATTCGGGGGAGCCGCGCTCATGCTCGCCCAGTCGGGTCAGGATATTGCGGAAATGATCCTGCCGCCGCCCGGTGTGGCACAGCCCATCCAGCCCCATGCCGGAGAAGATCACCCGCTTCGGCGTGGCGCCGGTCGCCAGCATCCGGCTGGTGGTGCGTGCGCCCAACGAATAGCCGCCCAGATCATAGTCGGTCAGGCCGAGGTGCGCGATCAGCGCGTGCCCGTCGCGGGTCAGCGCATCGGGCGGATAGGCCGCTGGATCATGCGGTCGGTCGCTCTGCCCGTGCGCGCGCAGGTCCGGCATGATCACGCGATAGCCCTCCGCGGCGATCGCCTCGGCATGGCCGTAGCGGATCCAGTTGGTCTTGGCGTCCGAGAAATAGCCGTGGATCAGCACCACCGGCCGCCCCTCGCCCAGTTCATGCCAGGCGAGGCGCACCCCGTCGAAGCTCTCGAAATGCTCAGTCCGGCAGTTTGCCACAGGCGTCCATCCAGCGTTTGCTTACGTTATCGTTTTCGTCGCTCCGCATCCGCGGCAGGTCGCGCGTGTCGATCCACGCCTCATGCAGGCTTTCCACAGCATAATGCTGCGTCGGCTTGAAGCGGTACGGATCATCGAAGCTGCCGACGGTCAGGTCGACATTCTGATTATCCTTGAGGAACGCAAACCCCAGCGGCGTGCCACACTGCGAACAGAACGGCCGGTGCGCGATCGGCGAGGACTGGTACCAGTCGGGCGCGGACTCCCAGGTCAGCTTCTCCTCGGGCACGTTCTTGTAGGCGATCGAGACGCCGCCGGTCGCGCGCTGACACATGCGGCAGTGGCACAGATAGGCGTCGTCGTCGTCGATCTCCGCCGAATAGCGGACGCGACCACATTGGCACCCGCCCGTCATGCTGGTCATCGGTGCATCTCCTGCTTCCCGCCGCGCCGCCTCATCGCGCCGTGCAACCGCACTTGCAACCTCTGCATGCGACAGTGCTTCCCTTATATAAGTGTGCTTATTATGTGCGCGGCATGTCCGAGACCATCGGTTTCCTGCTGAGCGACACCTCACGTCTGCTGCGCCGCCGCTTCGACGAGCGCGCCCGCGCGCACGGCGCCACGCGCGCGCAGTGGAAGGCCCTGCTCGGCATCAGTCGGCAGGAGGGCATCAACCAGGGCAACCTTGCCGATCTGCTGGAGGTCGAGCCCATCACCCTGTGCCGCATGGTCGATCGGCTGGAGGAAGCCGGGCTGGTCGAGCGGCGACGCGATCCCGGCGACCGGCGGGCCTGGCAGCTGTTCCTCACCCCAAAGGCGGGGCCCGTGCTGGCGGAACTCCACCATGTCGCCGCCGAACTCACCGCCCAGGCGCTTGCCGGGTTTCCTGAAGCCGAGGTCATCGCCCTCTCCGCCTCGCTCGACCGCATCCGCGCCAATCTCGCGCCCGATCCCAAGGACCCTTCGCATGGCTGATGCCGATCCCCAGCGCGATCTCGTCGCCGATCCGGTGGAAACCCCCGCCCGCCCGCGCCGGCGCTGGCTCCGCCCGGTGCTGCTGTTCGGGGTGCCGCTGCTGATCGCGGCCGGGGGCGGCTGGGCCTATCTCACGTCCGGCCGCTACGTCTCCACCGACAACGCCTATGTCCAGCAGGACGTGATCTCGGTCAGCCCCGATGTCTCCGGCCGCATCGTCTCGGTGAACGTGCGCGAGAATCAGCGGGTGAAGAAGGGCGACGTGCTGTTCGCGATCGATCCCGAACCGTATCGGATCGCGCTCGCCCAGGCCGATGCGGACCTCGCCACCGCGCGCGTCCAGGTGGCGACGCTTGCCACCGACACCGGCAGCGCTCAGGCGGACATCGCGGATGCCCGCGCGCAGATCACCCTCGCCGAAGCGACCTACCAGCGCCAGGCCGAGCTGATGAAGCAGGGCTTCACCACGCGCGCGTCGCTCGACGCCGCCACCCAGGCGGTCGCCGCGGCGCGGGCCAAGCTGGCGACCGGCGTCGCCGCGCAGGCGCGGGCGCGGCAACAGGTCGGTACGGGTGGCGGCGGCGGTCAACCCGCCGCGATCCAGGTCGCACTCGCCAAGCGCGCGAAGGCCGCACTGGACTTCCAGCGTGCCGTCGTACGCGCGCCCAGCGACGGCATCGTCAGCCAGACCAGCCGGCTCCAGGTCGGCGCGATCACCCCCTCCGGCGTCCCCGCCCTCAGCCTGGTGGTCAGTCAGCGTGCCTGGGTGGAGGCGAACTTCAAGGAAACCGACCTCGATCACATGGCGGTCGGCCAACCGGCCGAACTGGACTTCGATGCGTATCCCGGCGTCACCGTCCACGGCCGCGTGGAGTCGATCGGCGCGGGAACGGGCAGCCAGTTCTCGGTCCTCCCCGCGCAGAACGCGAACGGCAACTGGGTCAAGGTCACGCAGCGCGTTCCCGTCCGCATCGCGATCGAGAAGAGCCCGCCCCGCGCGATGATTGCGGGCCTGTCCACCGACGTCACCGTCGATACCGGCAAGCGCTGATGGCCACCGCCGCCGTCCGGGGCGGGGCGCCGGCCGCGCCGCTGCCGGGCAAGCCGCTGCTGGAGACCAGGAACCGCGCACTCCTCACCGTCGGCGTGATGGGCGCGATGGTGATGCAGATCCTCGACACCACCATAGCCAACGTCGCGCTGCCGCACATGCAGACCAGCCTGGGCGCCACCGTCGACACCGTCACCTGGGTGCTGACCAGCTACATTGTCGCCACCGCAATCGCTTTGCCCGCCACCGGCTGGCTTTCCGACCGGCTGGGCAGCCGCAACCTGTTCCTGATTGCCACCGGCGGGTTCATCCTCGCCTCCATGGCCTGCGGCATGGCGCGCAGCCTGGAGGTGATGGTCGCCTTTCGCATCCTCCAGGGCATCTTCGCTGCCTTCATCAACCCGCTCTCCCAGACCGCGATGCTCGACATCAACCCGCCCGAGCGCGCCGCCAAGGCAATGGGCGTGTGGGGCATGGGCGTGATGGTTGGGCCGATCATGGGCCCGGTGCTCGGAGGATGGCTCACCGACAGCTACAACTGGCGCTGGGTCTTCTACGTCAACGTGCCGGTCGGCGCGCTCACCTTCGCAATCCTGTGGTGGCTGCTTCCCTCACGACCGCGGACGCAACGGTCGTTCGATTTCGCCGGCTTCGTCTATGTCGGCATCGCGGTGTCAGCCTTCCAGCTGATGCTCGATCGCGGCCAGACCGAAGACTGGTTCGACAGCTGGGAGATCGTTGTGGAGGGCCTGGTGGCGCTGGCCGCCGCCTGGCTGGCCGTGGTCCATTTCGCCACCGCGCGCACCCCGCTGTTCGATCGTGCGCTGTTCCGCAACCGCAATCTCGTCACCGGCATGCTGATGATGATCGTGGTGGGCATCTCCACCATGGCCCCGATGGCGCTGCTGCCGCCCATGCTCCAGCAGCTGTTCGGCTATCCGGTGATCGACACGGGGATGATGATGGCGCCGCGCGGCGTCGGCGTGCTTGCCACCATGTGGCTCGGCGCGCAGCTGATGGGCCGAGTGGATGCGCGCGTCCTCATCATCTCCGGTCTGGTGATCTTCGCGATCTCGCTGCGCCAGATGGCGGGGTTCTCGCTGGAGATGGATTACTGGCCGGTGGTGATATCCGGCTTTATCCAGGGCCTCGGCATGGGCCTCGTCTTCATGCCGCTCAATGCGCTTGCCTTTGCCACGCTGGACGGCAGGTATCGCACGGATGGCGCCTCGCTGCTCAACCTGATGCGCTCGATCGGCCAGTCCGCGGGCATTTCGATGGTCACGGTGCTGCTCGCGCGCAACATCCAGACCAGCCATGCCGACCTCGCCCAGCACGTCACCGCTCAGGCCCTGCCGGGCATGGACCTCGGCGCCCTCGCCCGCTTCGGCCAGATCGGCGGGCCTGCCATGAGCTTCGCCGATGCGATGGTGAACGAACAGGCGGCGATGATCGCCTATCTGGACGATTTCTACCTGATGAGCTGGATCAGTCTCGCGGTGATCCCGCTGGTGTTCCTGCTGCGCCCACCGCGTGGAAAGATGGAGGTGGTGCATTCGGAGTAGCGGAGCGCCTAAGTGCCAAGTGCTCTGATGAACCGGGCCAGACTGGTCCGCTCCACCTTCAGGCGGAACGCGTCGTCGCTCGTGACGAGGACGTCATCATCGGCCTCGGCGAGCGCGAGATACACGCAATCGTAGATCGCATGGTCCAGCATCAGCGCCAGTTCCAGCGCCCTTGTCGCCAGTGCGCTCGCCGCGTCTTCGACGATCTCGACAATCTGGTCGAGGTCGGCATGTCGCGCCAGCAGATCGAACTGTTCATGGAGCTCGCCACGCCGAAACTTCTTCCAGAGCGCATCACCCACCTCGGCCAGCAGCAGCGGCGGAGCGCGCAGCCGCTCGGTCGCTACCAGCGACAGCGCTACGTCGCTGCCTTCCTCAGGAAGGAACCACTTGGTTGCGACGCTCGCGTCAATGATCACGATCGCGATCTTCGCGGATCAGCTGGAGCGAGGGAGTCTGCGGGACGACGGCGTTCGTCGCGCGCCGTCCCCAGTCCTGCATCTTGCGCACCAGTGCCATCTTCTCCTCGACCGTCAGCTTCGCGGCCTCGGTCAGCGCCTCGCGCGCCAGCGCCTCGACCGAAGTCTTGCGTTCGCGCGCGCGCACCTTCAGCCGCTCGATCGTGGCATCATCCAACTGGCGTACGAGGATTTGTCCCATGGGCGCGTGATATCACGACGCTATCACGTGCTCAACAGCGAGCCGGTCAGCGCATCAGCGCTGCCACAAAATCCGCCATTGGCGCCCCTTCACCCCATTGCGGCACCTCCGCCGGAAGAGGCACCCAGCGCTGCCGATAGTTGGTGTAGATATGTGCGCAGCAGTCCAGTTCTTCGGATCGATCGAGCGTGCCCGCCCGCACCACGGCGATCCCCGGTCGTCGCGTGTTCGTGTTGTAAAGGCGCGAATGGCAGGTGACGCAGAAGCGCTGGGTCGAGGTGCGATCCTCGGTGGTGATCTCGTGAACCACGATCGGCCCGGTGACGGACAGCGTCTCTTCCGGCACCAGGGCCTGGAGGCTGAACGCGCTGCCGGACGCACGCTGGCAGATGTGGCAATGGCAGGCATAGACCGGCGGCAGGTCGTCACGGGCGATCTCCAGCTGGACCGCTCCGCAGCGACAGCCGCCGGTGATCGCCATTCTCAGTCCGCCTTCTTCAGATGCCGCCGGCCGAGCAGCTCCGCGATCTGCACCGCATTGAGCGCCGCGCCCTTGCGCAGGTTGTCGCTGACGCACCACAAAGCCAGGCCGTTCTCCACCGTCGGGTCCTCGCGCACGCGGCTGACGAAGGTCGCGAAATCGCCGACGCACTCGACGGGGGTGACGTATCCGCCGTCCTCGCGCTTGTCGACGAGCATCACGCCCGGCGCCTCGCGCAGAATCTTCTGCGCCTCCTCGGCCGAGATCTCGTTCTCGAACTCCACGTTGATCGCCTCCGAATGGCCGACGAACACGGGCACGCGCACGCAGGTAGCGGTCACCTTCACCTTGGGGTCCATGATCTTCTTGGTCTCGACCACCATCTTCCATTCTTCCTTGGTCGATCCGTCGTCCAGGAAGCTGTCGATGTGCGGGATCACGTTGAAGGCGATCTGCTTGGTGAACTTCTTGGGCTCGGCGGGGTCGCCGACGAAGATGTTGCGGCTCTGCTCGAACAGCTCGTCCATGCCCTGCTTGCCCGCGCCGGAAACGGACTGATAGGTCGCCACGACGACGCGCTTGATCTTGGCCGCGTCATGCAGCGGCTTCAGCGCCACCACCATCTGCGCGGTGGAGCAATTCGGATTGGCGATGATGTTCTTCGCCTTGTAGCCGTCGATCGCCTCGGGGTTCACCTCCGGCACGATCAGCGGCACGTCCGGGTCCATCCGATAAAGCGAGCTGTTGTCGATCACCGTGCAGCCCGCCGCGGCGAACTTCGGCGCATAGACCTTGGTCGCCTCGCTGCCGATCGCGAATAGCGCCATGTCCCACCCGGCCGGATCGAAATGCTCGATGTTCTGCACGCGATACTGCTTGCCGCTCTCGCCATAATCGACGGTGTCGCCCACCGACCGCGACGAGGCGAGCACGGCCAGGTCGTCGAGCGGGAATTCGCGCTCGGCCAGGATGTTGATCATCTCGCGCCCGACATTACCCGTCGCGCCCGCGACCACCACCCGATACCCCATCACCCACTCCGCTCGTTGGAACCGGAGGCGCATAGGCCGCGCGGGCCTGCGGTGGAAGGGGTTGCGAGCCGCCGCCACGCCGCCTCGACCGGTCCGGCGCTGAAATGCCGTAGCCACAGCGACGCACTCGCCAGCAGCGCGAGCATCACTGCGCCCGAGATCGCCGTCATCCCCGCCCAGCCGTAGCTACCCCACAGGTCGAGCCCGTAAGGTGCGAACAAAAGGTGCAGCCCGATCAGCTGCGCCAGCAGGTAGAGCGTCAGCGCCATGCGCCCCGCGGCCGCGAATGGGCGGAGCAGCAGAATGCCGGCAGCAGTCCGCCAGACGAGATTGATCGCGCAGACATGGCCGATGCCCATCAGCAGCCGCGCCGGCTCCTCGACGATCCAGGCGATCCGAGCGCCGGACGCCCCATCCGCCACCTCCAGCGCCGCCGGTATCCGGCAGGCCAGCCCGATCGCGTAGCAGGCCGCGCCAACGAGCAGATAGGAGTGCGGCTGCCACTCGCCGGCGAGAAATCCGGTGCGCATCAGCGCCATGCCCAGCAGCATCGTCGCCGCCGCCTCGATCACCGTCTCCACCAGCAGCCCGCCGGCAAGATCGATCCGGTACCAGAGACTCCAGAACCAACGGGCATAGTCCAGCCAACCGCCGTCATGGGCCCGTCGCTCCTCCTCCAGAAGCCGCGCGGTCTCGGTCGCGGCAGCCTCCCGCACCCGCACCGCCGATGCCGCTGCGTCCAGCACCTTCGCCTGGGCAGGCGTCGGCGTGGTTGCGCGCTCCGCCTCCGTCAGCGAGGCCGCGAACGCGCGCTCGCCGGCATAGACGAGCCCGCCATAGCAGGCGCTCCACAGCGCGAAGCTGAGACCGAGTACCGCAAGCTGCCGCACCTCCAGCCGGCGCAAGGGAAACACCAGCAACCCCGCAATCGCATAGGCCGCCAGGATGTCGCCGATCCACAGCAGCACGCCGATATCGACCAGCCCGATCGCGAGCAGCCACAGGTTGCGCCGCAGATAGGCCCAGCCATCCAGCCGCGCCCCCAACAGCACCACGCCAGCGCCGAACAGCAATTCCAGCAGGCAGCGCTGCGTACCCGTAACCAGCACGTCGAGCGCGATCCAGGTCGCCCGGTCCGCCGCCGAACAGCCCAGCCGGCGCGGATCGTCCAGCAGCGCCGGGATCGAGCCCGCCTGCCAAGGCAGGTTGAGCAGCACGATGGCGAGGATCGCCACCCCGCGCATCACGTCCAGCACCTCGATCCGCCCGCCCGTCGCGGGAGCGGCCGCGGTCACGGCCGGGCGGGCGCGGTCCGCCGCTCCAGGAAGTCGAGGATGGTGGTCCACAGATGCACGCTGATCCCGTCTCCACCCACGCGATGGGTCTGGCCGGGGTAGAGCATCATCTCGAACGGCACCGCCTTCTTCTGCAACTCCGCGGCAAGCTGTGTCGTGTTGTCGAGGAACACGTTGTCGTCCGCCATGCCGTGGATCACCAGCAGCGGATCGGCGATCGCCCCCGCATCCTTCAGCGCCCCCGCTCGGTCATAGACCGCCGCGTCGGTACGCGGATCGCCCATATAGCGTTCGGTATAGTGGGTATCGTAGAGCCGCCAGTCGGTCACCGGCGCGCCCGCCACGCCCGCGGCGTAGAGCCCCTGGTCGGCCTCCAGCATCTTCACGGTCATGTAGCCGCCGTACGACCAGCCATAAGTGGCGATCCGCGTCGCATCCACGAAGGGCAGCGTCGCCAGATAGCGCGCACCCGCGCGCTGGTCGGCAACCTCCACCGAGCCCATCGCGCGCCCGATCGCGTCCTCGAACGCCTTGCCGCGGTTGGCCGAGCCGCGATTGTCGATCTGGAAGAAGATCCAGCCACGGCTCACCAGATATTGCTGGAGCGCACCGCCCCAGCCCCGGTCCACCGTCTGCACGTGCGGGCCGCCATAATGCTGGAAGAACACCGGATAGCGCTTGCCCGGCTCCAGCGGCGGCGTGATCATCTGCCAGTGCAGCGGCGTGCCGTCCTCCGCCTGCACAATGCCATAGGTGGTCGGCCGATGCGCGGCGACATAGGGCGCATAGGGATGCGCCGCATCCAGCGCATTCTCGTTGATCCACGCCAGCCTCTTGCCCGCCGCATCGGCCAGATAGGTCTGCGGCGGCTGGCTGCGGTTCGATCGGGTGACGATCATCCGCGTCGCGCCCGCATCCATCGTCACGCCGTTCCACCAGCCCCCCTCGGTCAACCGCACCGGCTCGCCGGGTCGCGCGAGATCGATCGCATAGACGTGCCGCTCCAGCACCCCGTCCTTGTTGCCCGCGAAGAACACCCGCCCGCGCGCTTCGTCCACACCGGCCAGCGAGGCGACCTCCCAGTCACCACGGGTCAGCTGCGTCCACGCGCCACCCCGCCAGCGATAGAGATGCCCATGCCCGTCGCGCTCGGACCACCAGATCAGGCTGCCGTCGCGCAGCGGCCGGAAGCCGTTGGACAGGTTCACCCAGCTGCCCGGCCGCGCTTCCTCGGTGAACACCAGCTCGGACCGGCCGGTCGCGGGGTCGACGCGCAGCAGGTCCAGCCGGGTCTGCGCGCGGTTCTGCCGCTGGACGTAGAGCACATCGCCCTGCGGCGCCCAGGCGACCCGCGCCAGATAGATGTCGGGATCGGCACCCAGGTCCACCTTCACCCGCGCGCTGCCGTCGGGGTGCATCACCCACAGCTCCACCCGCACGTTGGCCGTGCCCGCGGCGGGATAGCGCTGCTCGTACAGCCGCGTGCCGCTGGCGCCGATCGCCGCGCGAGTGGCGATCTCCACCGGTGCCTCGTCGAACCGCTCCACCGCGATCCAGCGGTCGTCGGGCGACCACCAATGGCCGGTGCGCCGGTCCATCTCCTCCTGCGCGACGAACTCGGCCTCGCCCCAGTGGACGGTGCCGCCGCCATCGGGCGTGATCGCGCGCGCCTGCCCGCCCGCGAGCGGCTGGACGAACAGGTTCTGCCCGCGCACGAAACTGATCGCGCTCCCCCGCGGCGACACGCTGGGATTGAGCGCATCCTTGATGCCAAGCGCCCGCGCCTGCCCGTCGCGCGAGGCGAGGTAGAGATCGCCGTCCAGCGGGAACAGCAGCGCGCTGCCGTCCGGCGACCACTCATATTGCAGGATGCCGCTCTTGCCGGTCATCGTCCGGTCGCGCTCGCGCTGCATCTTGGCGGCTTCGGACAGTTCGGCGCCGCTGCCCGCCGCCCGCGAGTCGACCAGCATGCGCTGCTCGCCGGTGCGCGTATCGAGCGCCCACAGGTCGAGCCGCTCCCGCTGGTCGGCGCGGTTGCGCACGGAGGTGACCAGGCTGCCGTCCGGCGAGAGCTTCAGCGCCTGCGGCTGCGGCCCGGCGAGGTCGGGGCTGGCGAACACCCGCTCCAGCGTCAGCGGCTCCGCAACCGTCTCAGCCGCGGCCACGCCGCCGCCCACCGCCAATGCCATTCCCGCCAGCCATCCGCGCATCCGTCACTCCGGTGAGGCCCCATGCAGAAGGGCGCGGGGCAAGCGCCCCGTGTAGCGTTGCGCCGGCGAAGGCGCAAAGCGGCAGAGACTTCGCAGCGACCGCGTCTCGCGATACAAGCAGGCGATGGCAGAACCGACCTCGCTTACCGACACCGAACGGCTGGTCCGCCGCCCCCTGTCGATGTGGCTCTACATCGGCGCGGGCGCGGCGATGATCATCTGGTCGGGCGTCAAGATCGTGCTCACGCCCTTCCGTCGCTGAAGCGCTCCGGTCGGACGGCCTCGTTCCGGTCGTCCCCACATCCGTTCACCCTGAGCGAAGTCGAAGCGTGTCCTGAGCGCCTGCCTTGGCAGGCAGTCGAAGGGGGCACGCGCAGCAGCAGCCAAAGTGCTTCGACTTCGCTCAGCACGAACGGGCAGCTTCGGCGACTCGACAGCATCCACGGGAATCGTCACCGCGCAAAAAGGGCGCGGCACTCGCGCGCCGCGCCCCTTCTCCTGCCGATAGCGGAGGATCACTCCGCGGCGGCGACGTCCTTGGCCGGGCGCGTGTCGCGACGCTCGGCGATGCGCGCCGACTTGCCGGTGCGGCCACGCAGGTAATACAGCTTGGCGCGACGCACCGCACCCTTGCGGACCACGTCGATCGAATCGATGTTCGGCGAATAGAGCGGGAAGACGCGCTCGACGCCCTCGCCGAAGCTGATCTTGCGGACGGTGAAGCTGGAGCCCATGCCCTTGTTCGAGCGCGCGATGCACACGCCCTCATAGTTCTGCACGCGGGTGCGCTCTCCCTCGACCACCTTCACGCCCACCTTCAGCGTGTCGCCGGGGCGGAACTCAGGGATGGCGCGCTTTGCCGCGAGCTTCTCGATCTGCTCGGCTTCGAGCTGCTGGATCAGGTTCATGTCAAATCCTCGTCGTCGCCGCGCGCCAGAGGGCGACCGACCCGAGCGCCGATGTGGCGCTCCCAAAGGTCCGGCCGCCTTAGCCGTGTATCCTCCTCCGCCCTTTGTCTCCGCCAGGCGGCGATCCTCGCATGATCCCCCGATCGCAGCACTTCGGGGATCGTGCGCCCTTCCCATTCAAATGGTCGGGTATAATGCGGATATTCGAGGAGGCCGCTTTCGAAGCTTTCCTCGTCCCCGCTGGAAGCGGCGCCCATTACGCCCGGAATCAGCCGAACGCAAGCGTCCAGCAGCACCAAAGCCGCCATCTCGCCGCCTGACAGCACATAATCGCCGATCGACACCGGCTCGATCGCACGCGCCTCGAACAACCGCTCGTCGAACCCCTCGAACCGCCCGCACAGCACGATCGCGCCCGGCCCCGCCGCCAGCGCGCGCACGCGATCCTGCGTCAGCGGCCGGCCCCGCGGCGTCATCGCCAGCACCGGCCGCATATCGGCAACGCTGTCGAGCGCGGCGGACACCACGTCCGCCCGCAGCACCATCCCCGCGCCCCCACCGGCGGGCGTGTCATCGACGGTGCGATGCTTGTCGGTCGCGAAGTCACGGATGTTCACCGCGTCGAGCGTCCAACGCCCCTCCCCCAGCGCCCGACCTGCCAGCGACTGGCCGAGCGGCCCGGGGAACATTGCAGGGTAGAGCGTCAAAACCGTCGCGGCAAAGGTCATCGGGCCCAGTTCTCGATGCGAACGCCGGTGATACCGGCGAAGTCACGCTCGTTGTTTGTCACGAGCGTCAAGTCCAGCGCGCGGGCATGGGCCGCGATCAGGCGGTCGAACCCGTGCCGTGCCACGCCGTGCGTCCGCGCGATCTCGCCATAGGCGACTGCCGCAGCTGGATCGAACGGTGCGACGGTGATGCCATGCAGGAAGATGTCCACCTTGCGTGCATCGCGATCCGGCTCCTGCGAGGTCCGGCTACCGACATGCAGTTCCGCCGCGGTGATCGTTGATACGGTCAGGCGATCGAACGCCTGTTCGATCTTGCGCGCGACGGCTACGCTGCGTCCCAACAGGAAGTCGAGGCACACGTTGGTGTCCAGCATGTACATTCAGGCTGCCTGCGATCCCGGCCGGCCCGCAGACCAATCGCGCTCGTCCTGCTCTGTATCGCCGCGGCCCTCCGCCATGAACCCGGGCGACATCGCACCGTAGAGCGCCATGAACACCGCTTTGCCGTCTCCCGCCTTCCACAGGCTGAAGGTGCCATCGTCATGCGCCAGGATACGTACCTCGTCGCCCTCCACCAGTCCTAGCGTCTTCGGCAGCCGCACCGCTGCCGAGTTGCCGGACCGAAAGACCCGCAGGTGATGCTGACGCTCCATGACGATCTCCGTAGATACATCATGTATATACTCTCGTCGCGCCCCAACCTCAACCTTCCCTCGCCTCGCGGAACTCCAGCAGTTGCAGCTTCAACTCCGGCGTCGGCGCCTGCCGCACCCGTCCGAACACCCGCCCACTCGCGCAGCTCCAGGTGAAGCTGCCCTCCATCGCGGAGACCGGCACGATCGCCTCGCCCATCGTGCACGCGCCGACCTTCGCCTTGAGCGCGGCGATGTCGGCGCGGCGATGTGCGGCGTCTCGATCGAGCAGCACGTTTTCGGCGAGCGGTGCGCGGGGCGCGTCGCCCGCCTGCCACACCGCCATGGCCGCCGCATAGCCGCGCGCGAGCCCGTCGGACACCGGCACCCGCCGCACCGCCGCAAACCCCGCTTGCCGCAGCATCCAAAGCGCCCGGCCCACCGGAACCGAAGGCGCGCCATAAGTGCGGTTGGCAAAGGCGAACGCCCCCACGCCGGTATCGGGCAGCAGCATTACGACTGAGCCATAGCCCGGATAGCCGCCGGTATGGATCACCACGCGGCCGAGTTCGCAATCCTCCAGCAAGTTCCACCCCTTGGCATAGGCAACCGCCGCACGGCACATGCCCTCGCCCGATGGCCGTGGACGCTCCGCCGCGCGGACGTAGTTGCTGCCTTCGACGATCTCGCGCACCGTCTTGCGTGACACGGGGCCCGCCTCCGGCCCGTCGCGCGCCGGCCAGGCCGAGAGCAGGAAGGCAACCCAGCGCGCATAGTCGCTGGCGCTGGTCTCCATGCCTCCCATCGCACCGAACGCGCCATCGGCCATGTCCGGCTCGCGCAGCCACGCCTCGTCCTGCCAGCGATAGCCCAGCGCCCGCGCGTCCTTGGGCGAGGCGAACACGTCATAGCCGGTCGCCCCCATGCCGAGCGGCGCCAGCAGGGTTCGGCGGACATAGTCCTGATACGGCATGCCCGACACATTGGTGACGATCCGTCCAAGGATGGCATAGCCCAGATTCGAATATTCCATCCTGACACCCGGGGCCTGCGCGAACGGCACGCCGGCTTTCAACAGGGCGGAGAACGCCGCCTCGGGCATCGCCTGCTGCCGGTCACCCCAAGGGTTGTCATCGACGAAGCCGGCGGTGTGGTGCAGCAGGTCCGCCACCGTGATCCGCCGGCTGTCCGCAGTCGGGTAGCGCCACTCGCGCAACTCGGGGACGTAGCGCTCGGCAGGCGCGTCGAGTGACAGCTTGCCCTCGTCACGCAGCTTCAGGATCGCCATGGCGGTAAACGCCTTGGACATGGAGGCGATGCGGAAACGCGTATCCGCGCTCACCGGCCGCTTCGTCTCCACATCCTCCACGCCAACTCCGCGCACCAGCACCAACCGGCCTTCGCGCACCACGCCATAGACAAGGCCGGGTACGTGCGCGTCCTTCATCCACGCCTCGAACTTCGCAGTCAGCAGAGGCTCCATCGCGGCGACATCGGCTGCCGCCGGCGCGGTCCGCGGCTGCGCCACCGCGGCGGTAACCATCATAAAAAGGGCAGCAGCGGCGACACGAAGCATGGGGCGACCTCCGTCAGACTTGCACCCAGCGTGGAAAGGCCGCTGCGTCCGGTCAATCACGGCTGCGACGCCGCGGCGACGGAACCGCATGCCCACAGGCGCGCTTTCGCGCCGCAATGGACGACTGCATCATCATCGGCGCCGGGCCCGCGGGCCTCACCGCCGCCATCTATCTCGCGCGCTTCCACCTGAAAATTCGCCTGCTCGATGCCGGCGACAGCCGCGCCGGGTTGATCCCGCTTACCCACAACCACGCCGGCTACCCAGAGGGCATTTCCGGACGCGACCTGCTCCAGCGCATGCTCGCCCAGGCCGAGCGCTACGGCGCCGTCCGCGAGGCCGCTCGCGCCACTGCGATCGAGCGAAACGGCGACGACTTCGTCGTCCGTACCCCCGACAGGGCGCTCCCCGCCCGAACGGTGCTGCTCGCGACCGGCGTGCGCAACCATCGTCCGGACATGCCCGATGCCCTCCACGATGAGGCGCTCGAACGCGGCCTGCTGCGCTACTGCCCGATCTGCGACGGCTACGAAGTCACCGACACGAAGGTCGGTGTCATCGGTACGGACACGCACGGCATGAAGGAGGCGCTGTTCCTGCGCGGCTATACCAAGGACGTTACGCTGATCTCCCCGGACGGCGGCCACCGGCTCGACACAGCCTGCCAGCGCGCGCTCGACGATGCCGGCGTCCGCCGCGTCGACGGCCCGTGCGGCGGCTGGGCGATCGAGGGCGACCAACTCGCGTTCGACACCGCGGAGGGCCGCCTGGCCTTCGACTCCGCCTATCCCGCGATGGGCTCGCACATCCGCTCCGAACTCGCCGTCGCCGCCCGCGCCCGCGCAACGGCGGACGGCTGCCTTGAAGTGGACGACCACCAGCGCACCAGCATCCCCGGCCTGTTCGCCGCCGGCGACGTCGTGAAGGGGTTGGACCAGATCAGCCACGCGATGGGCGAAGCCGGGGTCGCCGCCACCACCATCCGCAACCTGCTGGACGAGCGCGCACCGATGCGCCGCTAGAGTCCAGGGGATTGCCGCTCCCTATCCCGGATTTGACTCGCGTAGGTCACTCCGCCAAACCGCTCGGGCGGAACTTCGGAGGCGGCCTTGGTACAAGCCCGGAAATCTAACGAGGGTGCCGCCGCCCGGAGGGCAGAGCGCCGGAGAAAGTTGGCGGAGCTTTCGCCTGAGGAGCAGGCGGCACGCAAGACTCCTGAAGCGCGCGCCGCCCGACAATTGGCGCGAGCCGAGAGGCGTGCCGCTGCCGAAAGTGCGCCCGAACCGAAGGGCAATGCCGCGGTGCCGATGTCCAAAGCAGCTGCCGCCGCCAAACTCGGCAGTGCAGCGGGGCGCAAAGGGCAAAAGGAGAAACAGGCCAAGAAGCTGGACACCATGCGTAAGCTTGCCGAACTGTCGCCGGAGGAGCGGCGCGCCTGGTCCGCAAAGACCGATGCCACGCGGGCCGCCAGAAAGGCGAGAAGGAACCAGGCGCCAAGTGGTGCCGAGCAGCCGGCGCAGGACTAACGATTCGGGTCAGCACTGCCGCCTGAGGATGCGGTGCGGTGTTCCCACCGTCGGGAAGTCGGCATAGGAAAACGAATGATCGAATATGAGAACCTCTGCTATCTGGACCTCCAGAAGACAGCCACCACCAGCATCAGCCAGTTCTTATTCCACTATGTCGATGAACGCCAGACCGTTCACGGTGGCCATTCCTCGCCACGCCACGGGCACGACACGACGAAATTTCACTTTATCTCAATCCGAGAACCCAGCGCCCTTTATAGATCCCTGTATCTATACACCTGCGGCAGTAGGCGCGGTCTTTATACCTACCTCGAAGCAATCGGGCGTGGAGGTATCCTTAAACCTACGTCCGAGAACTTCCATGCTTGGCTCGACTTCATGCTTGATCCTGAGCAGGTCGGGAGGGTGCAGCACAAAGTCAACAAGCTGGGTGTCATTAAATACTGCGGTTGGCTGACGGGGTTGATGTTGCTGATTTCCACTGTTCAGCCGAAGAAGGGGTTCAAGCCAGTACCCGCGAAGTCGCGTGAGGAGTTGCGCCGGTATTTCGATCGGGAACGCCTGTTCCGATATTACGTACGCATAGAGCATCTCGCTCAAGATCTCTTTGCCGTTATGACCGCGGACGAGAACAAGGTTAAGCTCAGTCCTCCACTGACGGATCTTGAAGATCTACGTTCGCGGATTCCGAAGCGGAACGTGAGTAAGAAGGTAGGCACGGTCCATACCGATCCGATCCCATCCGACCTCATGGAGCGTATCCGTGATCGCGAGTGGCTGATCTATGAGGTGTTCGGCTATGGAGAGACGCCGGACGGAGGACCGCCGCTGGTTGCCTCTGCTGGTCGTTCTCACAAATCGGCACTTAGGTCGGCCTGACCGCGCAGAACGCGTGTGGATAGCGGGCCCTCTCCGGAGCGAGACGATGATTGAGTTCAAGAACCTCGTCTTTCTGGATCTTCAAAAGACGGCGACCACCAGCATCGTGGCGTTTCTCCGCGCAAACGTCGCGGAACAGGAGATAAGGCGGGCCGCTCATTCGTCCCCTGCCAGGGGCCATATCAAGCGCAAGTTCCACTTCCTCTCCGTCCGCGAACCCGCTGCGATATACCGTTCCCTGTTCCTGTTCGGATGCGGAAAGAACGGCGGCTTGTACTCGAGTTTCGCGAAGCACGGCCTGGCCGACCTGTATGAGCCGACTCAGGACAAGTTTCATGCCTGGCTAGAGTTCATGATCGATCCGGAGCAGACCAAGCGGCTGGGCAAAAGACTCAGCGGCATGGGATTGGACGATCTGTGCGGTCCGATCACGCAGCGGATGGTGCTGGTCAGTGTCGTCGCGCCGCGCGAGCGCTTCTCGGCCATGACGTTCGACACACGCGAAGCGTTTCGGAAAGAGTACGACCGTCGGCGCCTTTTCAATCACTACGTACGGGTGGAGCGGCTCGTCGAGGACTTGCACGCGGCACTCACGGCACCGGAGAACAAGACCCGCTTCACCAGGCCGATCGGCGACGTCGAGGATCTGCGCGCCCGCATGCCGAACCGCAATGCAAGCGTTAAGGTGGAAAGCGTCCAGATCAGCGACGTGCCGGAAGATCTGCGCGCTCGACTACGTGATCGAGAATGGCTGATGTATGATCTGTTTGGCTACGATGCGTCGCGCACCGGCGCCGAACCGCCGCTGCGTGCCCGGCCGACTTCCACTTTAGCGGAATTCACCGGCGACTCATGAAGTAGCGAACGCGGTCTCCAGCACCAGGCGCTCGCCATCCCATTCGGGCACTGCCGACATCGGCGCCAT
>NZ_JBELLZ010000073.1:0-18187 GCF_042096255.1 Sphingomonas sp.
GCCGGCGCGCTCGGCCTGCCTTTGGTGCCCGGCTCGGACGGCGCGCTCACCGACGCCGCCGAGGCGAAGCGCCTCGCCGCGGACATCGGCTATCCCGTGCTGATCAAGGCCGCGTCCGGCGGCGGCGGGCGCGGCATGAAGGTGGTGCCGGCCGAGGACCAGCTCGAAACGCTGATGGCGCAGGCGGGCAGCGAGGCGAAGGCCGCGTTCGGCGACGCCACCGTCTACATGGAGAAGTACCTCGGCAACCCGAGGCATATCGAGTTCCAGATCTTCGGCGACGGCAACGGCAACGCCATCCACCTCGGCGAGCGCGACTGCTCGCTCCAGCGCCGTCACCAGAAGGTGCTGGAGGAAGCGCCCTCCCCCGTCATCACGCCCGAGGAGCGCGAGCGGATGGGCGGCATTGTCGCCCGGGCGATGGCCGACATGGGCTATCGCGGCGCCGGCACCATCGAATTCCTGTGGGAAGACGGGCAGTTCTACTTCATCGAGATGAACACCCGCCTCCAGGTCGAGCATCCGGTGACCGAGGCGATCACCGGCCTCGATCTGGTGCGCGAGCAGATCCGCATCGCCGAGGGCCACGGCCTCACGCTGCGGCAGGAAGACGTGCAGTTCCGCGGCCACGCAATCGAATGCCGGATCAATGCCGAGGACCCGCGCACCTTCGCGCCCTCGCCCGGCCTGGTGAAACAGTATCACGCCCCCGGCGGCATGAACGTGCGCGTCGATAGCGGGCTCTACGCCGGCTACAAGGTGCCGCCCTATTACGACAGCATGATCGCCAAGCTGATCGTCTATGGCACCACGCGCGACGGCGCGCTGCGTCGCCTGCGCCGCGCGCTGGAGGAGTTCGTGATCGACGGGATGAAGACCACCATCCCGCTCCACCAGGCGCTGCTGGACGACCCCGAGTTCCAGGCCGGCGACTATACCATCAAGTGGCTGGAGGAATGGCTGGCGCGCCAGGGGTAGGATCGACGCAAATCCGTCACACGCCCGATCTACACCGCCGCGATCATCGTTTCGGGGTTGAATGGGGAGAAGTCGGATGGCTCGCTACCGGGTAAAGGACGATCAGATCGTGAAGGACCAGCTGGCACTGGCCAGCGGCGATTCGCTTTACGTCGCTTGGGGTGGGGAGATGTTCAGCGCCAGCGCCGGTGCGGCGGTGACCCTTTCCGGCGCGGGCGCCTTCGTCCGCAACCTGGGGTATATCGAAACGGTTGGTGAAGGCTTCGCGATCACCGGCACGCTCTCGGGCACTATCGACACCCTCATCCGCAACGAGGATAGCGGCACCATCATTGGCGGCGCCGGCGGGATCAAGCTTTCCTCGCCGAGCGGCAGCGACGGTGAGGTCCGGCTGGTCAACGCAGGTCTGATCGCGGGCGGCAACACCTGGGCGATCGACTTCAAGGACCTGCGCACCGGCACCATCGTCATCGAGAATCTCGCCGGCGGCGAGATCACCAATTATGGCACCGCCGACGTGATCCGGCCGGGCAACGATGGCGAATCGTTCATCTCGATCACCAACGCCGGCACGATCCGCGCCGACGTGGTGGAGGGCGAGAGCGCCAGCGGCGACGCGATCGACCTCCAGCCGGAGGACGGCGGCAACCAGGCCGTGATCGTCAACGAGACCACAGGTATCATCAAAGGCGGCAAGCACGGCATCACTGGCGCCAACACCGCCTTCATCGTCAATCTGGGCGATGGCCAGATCATCGGCCGCAACGGCTCGGGCATCAACTTCGACACCGAAGCGGCTGACGGCGATGGCGCGGTGACCGTGCTCAACCGCGGCACGATCAGCGGCCGCTACGACGGCTATGGCGATGGTGATGGAGACGGCGTGGACGTCGATTACCTGATTGACATCAACAATTATGGCACGATCGAGGGCGTCGGCGCCGACAATATCGACGACTTCGCCGATGGCATCGCCGCGGGCGGCGGGCAGATCCGCAATCATGCCGGCGCCACCATCCACGGCGCGTTCAACGGCATCCTGATCGACGACGGCGACCGCAACGGCGCCTATGCCGAGACCCGGCTGAACAACGAGGGTACGATCAGCGCCGATCAGGGCACGGGCGTGCAGTTCATCGGCGACTTCGCCGATCGCGTCGTCAACGGCGGCACCATCACCGGCCCGGTCGCGCTGGACACCGGCGCGGGTGACGACCGCGTCACCAACACCGGCACCCTCGCCGGCGACGTGCTGCTCGGCAGTGGCAACGACTTCTTCCGCAGCGGCCTGGGCGCCAGCGCCGGCATCATCGACGGCGGTGCGGGCGACGATCGCATCTCCGCCACCGACGGTGCGCAGACCATCATCGGCGGCCTGGGCCGGGACCTGCTCGCCGGCGGTGCCGGCGCGGACACCTTCGTCTACACCAGCATCGCGGAGAGCAATCGCACCACCGGTGCCGACCGTATTCTCGACTATCTGACGGGCGACGTGATCGACCTAACCGCCATCGACGCGAACACCAATCTGGACGGCGACCAGGCCTTCACCTCGATCGGCACGGCGGCTTTCTCCGGCGTGGCGGGCGAACTGCGCATCGCGATGAACGTCAATGGCAACACCCTGCTGGGTGACGTGGATGGCGATCGGATCGCCGACTTTGCCGTCTCCTTCGGCAGCACCACCGTGCCGTCCGACATCCTCGCCGGCGTGCTGGCCTGATCTCCATCACCGGGCGGCGGTTTTCGCCGTCGCCCGGGATGGACCGCCCTCCCCATCCTGCCTACAGCGCGGATCGGGTGGAACGAGCGGAGTGACGGCGATTTCGGAAGGCGAGCGCACGGCCTGGTCCGTCACCCGGCTTCCGGAAAAAGCCCGCTGGCGGATTGAGCGCGCGACCCGCGCTGCCGTGGTCATCGATGCCGACGCCTATTTCCGCGTCGCCCGCGAGGCGATGCTCTCGGCGAAGCACCAGATCCTGCTGGTCGGCTGGGACTTCGATGCCCGCATCACCCTGGCGTTCGGCGACGATCACCCGGAGGCGCCGACCACCGTCGGCGAGTTCATCACCTGGCTGGTCGAGCGCACGCCGACGCTTCAGGTCCACATCCTCCGCTGGGACAAGGGTGCGATCAAGACTCTGGCCCGCGGCCGCACGCTGTGGACTCTGTTCAAGTGGCGCTACTTCCAGAAGCGCATCCACCTCAAGCTCGATGCCCATCACCCCGTCGCCGCCTCGCACCACCAGAAGATCGTGGTGATCGACGATTGCCTCGCCTTCTGCGGCGGTATCGACATGACCGACGAGCGCTGGGACACGCGCGAGCACCGTGACGACGATCCGCGCCGCAAGTCCCCCTCGGGCTTCGCCTACAAGCCGTGGCACGATGTCACCACGGCGCTGGAAGGTGACGCCGCCAAGGCGCTGGGCGAGCTGTGCCGTACCCGCTGGGAGATCGCCGGCGGCGCCCCGATCGCGCCGCCGCCGCCGACGCCGGTCTGCTGGCCCGAGAGCCTGCCCGCGCAGTTCGACGACGTGGACGTCGCCATCTCGCGTTCGCAGCCGGACCATGGCGGGCTCGCCGCGATCCTGGAGATCGAGGAGCTCTACCTTGCGCTGATCGCGCGCGCCGAGCGCCGGATCTACGCGGAGAGCCAGTATTTCGCGTCGCGCAAGGTCGCCGAGGCGATCGCCCGCCGCCTCGCCGAGCCGGACCCGCCCGAGATCGTGGTGATCAACCCGGTCACCGCGCAGGGCTGGCTGGAGCCGATCGCGATGGACACGGCGCGCGCACGCCTCGTCGCCGAGCTGCGGCGGCGCGACCATGCCGGCCGTTTCCGCCTCTATCATCCGGTCACGCGTGCTGGCGAGCCGATCTACTGCCATGCCAAGGTGATGGTGGTGGACGAGGCGGTAGTCCGCATCGGCTCGTCGAACTTCAACAACCGCTCGCTACGGCTCGACACCGAATGCGACGTGACGATCTCCGAGGAACCGGCCAAGATCGCCGCGATCCGCGACGACCTGATCGCCGAGCATCTCGACGTGTCGACCGAGGCGGTGACCGAGGGGATCAGGCACGACGGGCTGATCGCGACGATCGAGCGGCTGCGCGGCGATGGTCGTACTTTGATCCCCTATGAGATACCGGACCTCAACGAGGTCGAGAAATGGCTCGCCGACCACGAGGTGCTCGACCCCGAGGGTCCGGGCGAAATGTTCGAGGCGATGACCACCGGCCACGGCCTGCTCCGCCGGCTGAGGCGGCGGCGCGGCTAGTCGCCCGCTGGCATCCCGCTCCCTCCGCGGCTATGCGCGCGGCATGACCGCCATCACACCCCAGACCGTCGCCGACCACGGCCTCAGCCCCGAGGAATATGACCGCGTCCTGAAGGCGCTGGGCCGCGAGCCGAACCTGGTCGAACTCGGCATCTTCTCGGTGATGTGGTCCGAGCATTGCAGCTACAAGTCCAGCCGCATTCACCTCAAGAAGCTGCCGACCACCGGCCCCCAGGTGATCTGCGGCCCCGGCGAGAATGCGGGCGTGGTGGATATCGGCGACGGTCAGGCCGCCATTTTTAAGATGGAGAGCCACAACCACCCCTCCTACATCGAGCCCTATCAGGGCGCCGCCACCGGCGTCGGCGGCATCCTGCGCGATGTGTTCACCATGGGCGCGCGCCCGGTGGCGAACCTCAACGCGCTGCGCTTCGGCCGCCCCGATCATCCCAAGATGCGGCACCTGATCGCGGGCGTGGTCCACGGCATCGGCGGCTACGGCAATTGCGTCGGCGTCCCCACCGTCGGCGGCGAGGTGAACTTCCATCCCGCTTATGACGGCAACATTCTGGTCAACGCGATGACCGTCGGCGTCGCCGACGCCGACAAGATTTTTTATTCGGCCGCCTCGGGCGTCGGCAACCCGATCGTTTACGTCGGTTCCAAGACCGGCCGCGACGGCATCCACGGCGCCACCATGGCCTCGGCCGACTTCGGCGAGGATGCCGAGGAGAAGCGCCCCACCGTCCAGGTCGGCGATCCCTTCACGGAGAAGCTGCTGATCGAGGCCTGCCTTGAATTGATGGCCTCCGACGCGATCGTCGCGATCCAGGACATGGGCGCCGCCGGCCTCACTTCCTCCTCGGTCGAGATGGCGTCCAAGGGCGGCGTCGGTATCGAGCTGGTGATGGACGACGTGCCCCAGCGCGAAACGGGGATGACCCCGTACGAGATGATGCTCTCGGAGAGCCAGGAGCGCATGCTCATGGTCCTCAAACCCGGCCGCGAGGATTTCGCCAAGGCGATCTTCGACAAATGGGAGCTCGACTTCGCGGTCATCGGCCACGTCACCGACACCGGCCGCATGGTGCTGAAGTTTGAGGGCGAAACGGTGTGCGACATACCGCTCGCCCCGCTCGCCGACGAAGCGCCGCTCTACGACCGCCCGCACGTCCCCACCCCGCCCGCCAAGGCGCTGGTCAGCGTGCCGGACTGCAAGGACATCGCCGCCGACCTGCTCACGCTGATGGGCTCGCCTGATGTCGCCAGCCGCCGCTGGATCTGGGAACAATACGACCACATGGTCGGCGCCGACACCGTCCAGCGCCCTGGCGGCGATGCCGCGGTGGTGCGCGTCCATGGCACCCCCAAGGCATTGGCGATGACCACCGACTGCACCCCGCGCTATTGCTTTGCCGACCCGGTGGAGGGTGGCAAGCAGGCGATCGCGGAGGCCTGGCGCAACTTGAACGCAGTTGGTGCCACCCCGCTGGCGGTCACCAACTGCCTCAACTTCGCCAATCCGCAGCGGCCCGAGATCATGGGCCAGATCGTCGGCTGCCTGGAGGGGATGAGCGAAGCATGCCGCGCGCTCGACTTCCCGATCGTAAGCGGCAACGTGTCGCTCTACAATGAGTCGAAGGCCACCGGCGGCGGCTCCGCCATCCTGCCGACCCCGGCGATCGGCGGCGTCGGGTTGCTCAAGGACTGGGAGAAGAGCGCCACGGTCGCGTTCAAGGGCGCGGGCGATATCATCCTAGTGGTCGGCACCCGCCGTGGCGACCTCGGCCAGTCGCTATGGCTGCGCGAGGTCCACGGCCGCGAAGAGGGACCGCCGCCGCGCGTCGATCTGGCGAAGGAGCGCGCCGCCGGCGACCTGGTCCGCACCGCGATCCTCGCCGGCCAGCTCTCCGCCGTCCACGACGTGGCCGACGGAGGCATCGGCGTCGCGCTCGCCGAGATGGCGCTGGCGGGCGGCATCGGCGCGATCGTCGACCGCAAGCAGCCGTTCGACTGCGCGCATTCCTTCTTCGCCGAAGACCAGGGCGTCTATCTCGTCACCCCGCACGATCATGCGCTGGCGGACTTCCTCCACGCCGCGCTCGCCGCCGGCGTCGAGGTCGAGCCGATGGGAAGAACCGGCGGCAAGCGCCTGATCTTCGAGCGCCCTAATCGCGACGACGTCGTCACGCTCGAAGCGCTGCGCACCGCGCACGAGGAATTCTTCCCAAAGCTGATGGGCGTCGCCGCCGCGGGCGAGGCCGCAGTCGAACTGCCGGGCTGATCAGCCGATCGCGTCGATCCAGTCCGGCAGCTCGGCCAGGCGCGCCAGCTGCCGGAAGCGCGAGCGGTCCTCGGGCGGCGGCGCGGCCTCGTGGCTCCACCCGCCCTGCTGCGGCACGAACGCCGCCCATGCCCCCGCCGCCAGTGCGGGTAGCACATCCGACCGCATCGAATCGCCCGCCATCACCGCGCGGGCCGGCTCCACGCCATACCGGCCAAACAAGCGTTCGAAGGTGGCGCTGGTCTTGTCGCTGACGATCTCCACCCCAGCAAACCGGTCACCCAGCCCCGATGCGGCCAGCTTCGCCTCCTGGTGGAGCAGGTCGCCCTTGGTCACCAGCACCAGCCGCGCGCGCTCCGCCAGCGCATCCAGCGTGTCGGCGATCCCCTCGAACAGCTCCACCGGGTGCGCCAGCAACGTCCGCCCGGCCTCCAGAAGCCGAGAAACCAGCGTAGCGTTCAGCGCGTCCGGGCACAGCTCGCACGCCGTTTCGATCATCGACAGCGTAAAGCTCTTGGCGCCATAGCCGTAGTGCTGGAGGTTGCGGATCTCGGTCGCTGCCAGCGTCTCGCGCGCGATACCCGCATCCGCGAACGGCGCGATCAGGCCGGCGAAGGCCTCCTCAGCCGCGGCGAAGAAGCGCATGTTGTGCCAGAGCGTATCATCGGCATCGAGGCAGATCAGGTCGATGGGCATGCCCGCGCCATAGCGCGCGCCGCCGCCGAAGGAACCTATCCGCGTCCGAAGGTCTGCCTTCGCCCGAAACCGCCCCCGCCGCGACGCTCAGCAAGTGGATTGGCCTCGCGCTGGAGCAGCATCAGCGTCTGCTGAAACAGTGGGCGCAGCGCGACGACATCGGTCAGCCCGGCATCAGGCGTCTCGCGGCGCTCGACACAATCGCGCGCGAACATCTCGATCTTTTCCGCCAGTGCCGCAAGCGGCTCGGCGCCGAACTGGCGCGATTCGCCCTTCAGCGTGTGGGCGGGAATCACCATCGCCGCCGCATTCTGCGCGCGCATCGCGTCCTCGATCTTGGCGACGGACTTGACACCATCCTCCTCGAAATAGCCGAGGATTCGCGCGAATTGCGCGCCAAGCTCCGCCCGAGCCTTCGCATAGGCCGGCCAATCCACCAGCGTGCTGCCTTCGAATCCCACGTGCGTCCGTCCCTGCCGGACGGGCAAAGGCCGGCCGGTGCCCCTCCCCGATATCGCCTCGCGGTAAACGGGTCGTTGATGCGGGCGCGGTCAGCGATCGAACGGATTGCTCGGTGCGCGCAGGGTGAGACGGATCGGCACGGCACCGAAGCCGAGGTCGCGCCGCATCGAGTTCATCAGATAACGCTCATAGCTGGCGGGCAACTGGTCGACGCGCGTACCGAAGATCACGAAGCTGGGCGGCCGTGTCTTCACCTGGGTGACGTAGCGCATCTTGATACGCTTGCCGCCGGGCGCGGGCGGCGGGTTCGCCTCCACTGCGCGCTCGAACCAGCGGTTGAGCTCACCGGTGCCGACCCGGCGCGACCAGGCGTCGCGCACCTCGAAGCACGCGCCGATCAGCTGGTCGATGCCCTTGCCCGTCGCCGCCGAGACGGTGAGCAGGGGCACGCCCTTCACCTGGCTGAGGCCATCCTCCAGCGCACCCTTGACGCCATTGAACAGCGAGGAAGCGTTCTCCGCCACGTCCCATTTGTTGAGCGCGATCACCAGCGCGCGGCCTTCTTCCAGCACGCGATCGGCGATGCGCAGATCCTGCGATTCGAGGCCGAGCGTCGCATCTAGCAGCAGCACCACCACCTCGGCGAAATCGACGGCATGGAGCGCGTCGGCCACCGACAATTTCTCCAGTTTGTCCTGCACCTTGGCGCGCTTGCGCATGCCCGCGGTGTCGACCAGGCGCACCGCCCTGCCCTGCCACATCCAGTCGCTGGCGATCGCGTCGCGGGTGATGCCCGCTTCCGGCCCGGTGATCATCCGGTCCTCGCCCAGCATCCGGTTGACCAGCGTGGACTTGCCCGCATTAGGGCGGCCGACGATCGCGATCTTGAGCGGGACGTCCGGGCCCTCGTCCTCGGCGTCCTTTCCGAACTCGCGCTCGAGGTATGGCAGCAGCGCCTCGAACAGGTCGGCCACGCCCTCGCCATGTTCGGCGGAAAGCTGGACGGGATCGCCAAAGCCGAGCGCCAACGCCTCCAGGATGCCCTGCTCGCCGGCGCGCCCTTCCGCCTTGTTGGCGACCAGCACGATCGGCGTGGTCGAGCCGCGCAGCCAGCGGGCGATCTCCTCGTCGAGTGGCACCACGCCGGCGCGCGCGTCGACCAGGAACAGCGCGACGTCCGCATCCGCCACCGCCCGCTCGGTCTGCTGGCGCATGCGGCCGGGCAGCGAGGCGGGGTCTTGATCCTCGTAGCCGGCGGTATCGATCACTCTGAAATCGAGGCCGAGCAGATGCGCGTCGCCCTCACGGCGATCGCGGGTAACACCGGGGCGATCGTCGACCAGCGCGAGCTTCTTGCCGACAAGGCGGTTGAACAGGGTGGATTTGCCGACGTTCGGCCGGCCGACGATCGCGACCCGCGGGAGATATGCCATCGTGCCTGCCTAACGGCTCGGCGCCGTCACTCCCACTCAATAGTGCCCGGCGGCTTGCTGGTATAATCATAAGTGACGCGATTGATGCCGCGCACCTCGTTGATGATCCGGGTGATGACGCGCTTCAGGAACCCGCCCGGAAACTCGAAGGCATCGGCGGTCATGCCGTCGGTTGAGGTCACCGCGCGCAGCGCCAGCACCGAATCATAGGTGCGGCCGTCCCCCATCACGCCGACCGAGCGGACCGGCAGCAGCACCGCGAACGCTTGCCAGATTGCATCGTACAGCCCGGCGCCTCGGATCTCTTCGAGATAGATCGCATCGGCCTTGCGGAGGATATCGCAACGTTCCTTGCTGACCTCGCCGGGGATGCGAATAGCGAGGCCTGGCCCGGGGAATGGATGACGGCCGACGAACGCCTCGGGTAGACCCAACTCGCGGCCGAGCGCGCGGACCTCGTCCTTGAACAATTCGCGCAGCGGCTCGACCAGCTTCATGTCCATCCGCTCGGGCAGGCCGCCGACATTGTGGTGGCTCTTGATCGTCACCGAAGGTCCGCCGGTGAAGGAGACGCTCTCAATTACGTCGGGATAGAGCGTGCCCTGCGCGAGGAACTCGGCGCCCCCGATCTTCTTGGCCTCGGCCTCGAACACGTCGATGAAGGTCTTGCCGATGAACTTGCGCTTGGCCTCGGGATCAGTGACCCCGGCGAGCCCATCCATGAACTGCGCCTCGGCGTTCACATGGATCAGCGGGATATTGTAATGCCCGCGGAACAGGCTGACGACCTGATCAGCCTCCCCCGCCCGCATCAGGCCGTGATCCACGAACACACAGGTCAGCTGGTCGCCGATCGCCTCATGGATCAGCACCGCCGCGACCGCACTATCGACGCCGCCCGAAAGGCCGCAGATCACGCGCCCCTTGCCGACCTGCGCGCGAATGTCGGCGATCTTGGCCTCGCGAAACTCCGCCATCGTCCAATCGCCGGCGAGGCCGCAGACGTGGCGCGCGAAATTGCCGATCAGCTTGGCGCCATCCGGCGTGTGCACCACCTCGGGATGGAACTGGACGCCGTAGAAATGGCGACTCTCGTCGGCGACGATCGCGTAGGGCGCGCCATCGGAGGTCGCGACCGGCTCGAAGCCCGGCGGCAACGCATTCACCTTGTCACCGTGGCTCATCCAGACCTGGTGACGCTCACCCTCCTGCCACAGCCCGTCGAACAGCGCACAAGGGCGCTTCACCTCGACGAACGCCTGGCCGAACTCGCCGCCATCGCCCGAGACGATCACCTCGCCGCCGAGCTGCGCACTCATCACCTGCTGGCCGTAGCAGATACCGAGGATTGGCACGCCAGCCTCGAAGAAATGCTGCGGCGCGCGTGGGCTGTCCTCCAGGGTCACGGATGCCGGGCCGCCCGAAAGAATTACGCCCCTCGGGCGCAACCGCGCGAACGCCTCCTCGGCGCGCTGATAAGGGGCGACCTCGCTGTAAACACCGGCCTCCCGGACGCGCCGGGCGATAAGCTGGGTAACCTGGCTGCCGAAATCGACGATGAGGATGCTGTCGGGATGCTGCATGCACGGCATGTAGCGACAGGCCTCCGAGGGCGAAAGGCCCAGACAGAGGAGGTTCCTGTGTCAGCACGCGTCTTCACGGAGCGCCGCCCAGCCCGCGCGCTAGGGCGCCTCGACCTCGTGCGGCCGTCCTTTTGGCTCGAACTTGATGTTCGTGCACGTACTCGAACGTAACGTCCTGCTCTCCGCAACGGTTTTCTCGTCGCCATGGTATGGCAGGTCGTAACAGGCCACCGCGATCGCGTGCATCACTGCCTGGAATGCCCCGCGTTTCACCTCACCGCCGTTGTCCCCTCGAAGGGCGATCCGATCCGCCTCATCGGGATTGGCAGATAGGTTCTCCTGCGACAGGCCGAGGCACCCCGCCGCTTCGATCACGGTCTGAGAACTGGCGTCATACTTGCCGGCCACAGAAACGCCGCCCGGGGCCTTACATTGCGACCCCATGTGAACGGCGACGATCTCCAGTCCTGAACGATAGCGGGCGGCAGCGAAATGGACGCCACCCACGGCCGCTGCGAGGGTGCGGATGGCATGCCATGCGGCGGCCAAAGCATCACCTTTTGTCGCGTTATCCAGAAACTTGCGCGCCCGATCCGCCGGCAGTACCGCCAGCATGACCTTCACAACCCTAGCCTCGATCTGAGGGATGTTTCCTTCGAAATTCTCGTAGAATCCCGCACAGTCGTCGCCAGCGTCCCCCGTCGTATCGCAGGGCGATTTACCGTCAATCGAGTAGATGTCGGCAGCGGCATAGTTGATCTCTTGAGCCGCGGCGAAGAGCTGCTTGGCAACCGTATCGCCATCCTCTCCGGTTACCGTGACCCGGCTCATCTCCGCCGCCATGCTCAGGATTATCGCCGCACGTAGAAGGAAGAGCTGCTTCGATGCAGACGTATCGAACGTCCTCTTATCAAGCAAATACCCAGGATAGCCGCCACTGTAGCGTACCTCCTTCAGCACCGGCGTACAGCCCCCGGTCAACATCGCCGCCAGCACGACGCAGGTCATGACCCGCTTCATTCCTTCCTCCCCAAAGTCCCCGCAACCACTGTGCAGGAGCATCAAGAAAAAGGAACGGGCAATATGTCCGGAATGGACCCTCCTGCCGCTATCGCCTTGATAGTGCAGCGGACAAAGAAAAAGGACCGCCGGACGCAAGCCCGGCGATCCCAATCTTCCCGTAACAAGCAACCCGACTTACGCAGCCTCGTCGAAGTCCTCGTCGGTCATCACCGGGCCCGAATCCTGGCCCTTGGCCGAGACGTCGCGATCAACGAACTCGATGATCGCCATCGGCGAAGCATCCGAGGCGCGGATACCGGCCTTGATGACGCGGGTGTAGCCGCCGTTGCGGTCAGCGTAGCGATCGGCCAGCACGTCGAACAGCTTCACGAGCTGCGCGTCGTCGAGCAGGCGGGCGTGCGCCAGACGCCGGTTGGAGAGGCCGCCCTTCTTGGCGAGCGTGACCAGCTTCTCGACATAGGGGCGAAGCTCCTTCGCCTTGGCGAGCGTGGTGGTGATCTGCTCGTGCTTGATCAGCGCGGCCGACATGTTGCGGAACAGCGCGGCGCGGTGCGCCGAGGTGCGCTGGAGCTTACGACCGCCGTAACGATGGCGCATGGATCTTCCTTTCGTTCGTTGACGGGCCGTCTCACGGAACCCGAAACCAGGTGGCGACGCGGGACCACCGTCTCTTCGTCACCCCAGCCTTGAGCCGGGGTCCCGCTTGCTTCCGGCCACGCCGCGGCAGAGCCGCGTCGTCGAACGGGTCGGCCTCGCCGACCCGCCGGCCGGACTGGAGTCGTCTCCGGGCCAGCTCCGCTGACCCGGTGCGACTCAGCCCATGATCTCCTGCTCCAGCTTCTTGGCCATCTCCTCGATGTTCTCGGGCGGCCATCCAGGGATCTCCATGCCGAGGCGCAGGCCCATGCTGGAGAGCACTTCCTTGATCTCGTTCAGCGACTTGCGGCCGAAGTTCGGGGTGCGCAGCATCTCCGCCTCGGTCTTGCCGACAAGATCACCGATGTAGATGATGTTGTCGTTCTTGAGGCAATTGGCCGAACGGACCGACAGCTCCAGCTCGTCCACCTTCTTGAGCAGGTAGCGGTTGATCTGCTGCGTGTCGCCAGCGACCTCGCCGCCCGTGGGGGCGGGCGCGGCGGTACCGATCGGGGCCGAGCGGGTCATCGCAGAATCGTCGAAGTGGACGAACAGCGCCAGCTGGTCCTGGAGGATGCGGCCGGCATAGCCGACGGCGTCTTCCGGGGTCACGGTGCCATCGGTCTCGACGGTCAGCGTCAGCTTGTCATAGTCGAGGTCCTGACCAACGCGGGTCGGATCGACCTTGTAGCTGACCTGGCGCACCGGCGAGTAGAGCGCGTCCACCGGGATCAGGCCGATCGGCGCATCGGCCGGGCGGTTGGCGGTGGCGGGAACATAGCCCTTTCCGGTGTCGGCGGTCAGCTCCATGTTGAGCGTCGCGCCCTCGTCGAGGTGGCAGATGACCAGCTCGGGGTTCATCACCTCGATGTCGCCGGACACCGCGATGTCGCCCGCCTTCACCTCGGCCGGGCCGGTCGCCGACAGCTGGAGGCGCTTGGGCCCTTCGCCCTGCATGCGCAGGGCGATCTGCTTGACGTTGAGGACGATGTCGGTCACGTCCTCGCGCACGCCGGCGAGGCTCGAGAACTCGTGCAGCACGTTCTCGATCTTGATCGAGGTGACGGCCGCGCCCTGAAGGCTGGAGAGCAGCACGCGGCGCAGCGCGTTCCCCAGCGTCAGGCCGAAACCACGCTCCAGCGGCTCGGCCACGAAGGTCGACTTGCGCTTGCCATCTCCGCCCTTCTTCTCGAGCGCGTTCGGCTTCTTGAGTTCCTGCCAGTTCTTTGCGTTGACGGCCACGGGGTTCCCCTGCGTTGGAGGCGGCGGGGCGATCCGCCTCAAGTCGTGAAAGGCGCGCCGGCTCGTCAGCCGGCGCGGAAGATCAGATCAGACGCGGCGGCGCTTCGACGGCCGCACACCATTGTGCGGGATCGCGGTCACGTCGCGGATCGAGGTGATCTGGAAGCCGACCGCCTGGAGCGCACGCAGCGCCGATTCGCGGCCCGAACCCGGACCCTTGACCTCGACCTCCAGGGTGCGGACGCCGTGCTCGGCAGCCTTCTTGCCCGCGTCCTCGGCGGCAACCTGGGCGGCATAGGGCGTCGACTTGCGCGATCCCTTGAAGCCCATCATGCCGGCCGACGACCAGCTGATCGCATTGCCCTGCGCGTCGGTGATCGTGATCATGGTGTTGTTGAAGCTGGCGTTGACGTGCGCCACGCCCGCGGTGATGTTCTTGCGCTCGCGACGGCGAAGACGCTGCGGTGCCTGTGCCATGTGGTGTTCCTGACCTTTACATCAAGGCCGGGAGGCGAATGCCTGCAACCGGCCATGGAGAGAAAAAGTAAGCGCGGACGCGCTTACTTTTTCTTGCCGGCGATCGGCTTCGCCTTGCCCTTGCGGGTGCGGGCGTTGGTGTGGGTGCGCTGGCCGCGGACCGGCAGGCCCTTGCGGTGACGCAGCCCGCGATAGCAGGCGAGGTCCATCAGACGCTTGATGTTCATCGCGGTCTCGCGACGCAGATCGCCCTCGACGGTATAATCGGCGTCGATCGTCTCGCGGATCTGGAGGACCTCCTGGTCGGTCAGGTCCTGGACGCGGCGCTCGGGCGCGATCTCAAGCTTCTCGGTGATGGCCTTGGCGTGCGCCGGGCCGATGCCGTGGATGTAGGTCAGCGCGATCACCACGCGCTTGTTGGTCGGGATGTTGACACCCGCGATACGTGCCATGAACGATAATCTCCTCAGCTCCACGGGATGCGGCATGGCTGCCACGCACCCCATCTCGTCGCATTCACCGAAACGCAGCAAAGCGGCGCACGCATGGACAGCGCCGCCGGGGTCCTGAGTCTCGGAGAGGCGGGCAGGTAGGCGCGCGCGAACGCCGTGTCAAGTGATGGGTTCCAGTCGGCGCCGCACCCCGATCCACTTGCGCAGCGCCACGACGAACCAGGCCAGCTCCACCATTCCGAACGGCCAAGCGCCCTGGAGGAAGCCATAGGCCGACCCCATCAGGCAGCCGAGCGCGAATAGCAGCGTCCACACCGGCGCGCGTTCCTCCAGCATGTAGCAGACCAGCATGAAGGAAACGGCGAACAGGCCGAACGCGGTGAGCGCGTCCATTCAGTCGATCTGCGAAAGATGGATCGAGAGTCCGGGCACTGCGATGGACGAGACCGTCTCGCTGAAGTCGAACTCGCTCCGGTTCGCAAAGCCATCGCTGCTGGCTTGATTCAGCCGGATCAACCGGCGGGATGCAACATCGACCACCCAATATTCCGGGATGCCGGCGGCAGCGTAGGATGTCGCCTTCCGGCCAAGATCATAGCCCAGGCTGCTCGCTGAAACCTCGAACGCGATCTGAACCGCATCAGCCTGGATGATCGGGTCGACCGGCGTTCTGGCCACAAGCAGATCGGGCTCGACCAGACTGTGCGGCCCCAGCATCGTCGACGTCGGCGTGAAAGCGCGTAAACTGCCGCCAAGCCGTCGCAGCGCGGCCTCAACCTCATAGGTCAGAACCGACAGGGCACGCGAATGAAGGCTGAAGATAGGGCTCATAATGTATATGTCCCCATCCAGAAGCTCCGCGTGCTCGTTCCCGAACGCGCCGCGCTCATCAAGAAACAGGAACTCTTCCACCGTGATCCGATGGCGGCGCGGCTCTCGCTCTACGATAGCCTGATGGTAGGTCATCGGCGCTGGATACCCCATCCGGCGCCGCTTGTCAGGCCGGCCCGAGGATCGCCTCGATGCTCTCGGTCACGTGGCGGATGTCCGCCATGCCGTCGACGCGGCGGAGGAGGCCCCTGCCCTCGTAGATTGGGATGATCGGCGCGGTCTTGGCGCGATATTCGGTCATGCGGGTGCGCACGGTCGCCTCGTTATCGTCGGGACGGCGCTTGAACTCGTGATGGCCGCACACGTCGCAGGTGCCCTCGACCGCGGGGCGCTTGAACCGGTCGTGATAGCCCTCGCCGCAATTAGCGCAGGTGAAGCGACCGACGATGCGCTCCACGAGGGCGTCCTCGTCCACCTCCAGCTCGATGACATGGTCCAGCGTCTGGCCGCGCTCGGCGAGGAGCAGGTCAAGCGCCTCGGCCTGCGCCGCGGTGCGGGGATAGCCGTCGAAGATCGCACCCGAACCGGCGCCAGCGTCCAGCCGCTCGCCGATCAACGCCGAAACGATCGCGTCCGAGACGAGCTCGCCCGCCTCCATCACCGCCTTGGCCTGGAGCCCGACGGGCGAGCCCGCCTTGACCGCGGCGCGCAGCATGTCGCCGGTGGAGAGCTGGACCATGCCGCGATCGGCCTCGAGCCGGCTCGCCTGGGTCCCTTTGCCCGCGCCGGGCGGTCCGAGAAGGATGATGTTCACGCGCGAACGTACTCCCCTGATGCGTTCGTGTTGGTGAGGGTCAGCGCGTCCGCGCGCCCTTCAGCTTCGCCTTCTTGATAAGGTCACCATACTGATGCGCCAGCAGATGCGACTGGATCTGCGTCACCGTGTCCATCGTCACGTTGACCACGATCAGCAGGCTGGTCCCGCCCAGATAGAAGGGGATCGACAGCGCCGACACCAGATACTCCGGCACGATGCAGATGAAGGTCAGGTAGGCGGCGCCGATCACGGTGATGCGGGTGAGGACGTAGTCGAAATACGTCTCGGTGTTCTTGCCCGGCCGGATGCCCGGCACGAAGCCACCATAGCGCTTCAAATTCTCCGCGGTCTCCTCGGGGTTGAAGACCACCGCGGTGTAGAAGAACGAGAAGAAGATGATGCCGGCCGCGTAGAGCAGCATGTACACCGGCGAACCGTGCTGAAGGTACTGGTTCAGGCTCAGCACCAGGTCGCCCCACCAGCTCTCGCCCTGCACCTTGTTGCCGGCGAACTGGGTGATCGTCAGCGGCATCAGCAGCAGCGAGGACGCGAAGATCGGCGGGATGACGCCGGCGGTGTTGAGCTTGAGCGGCAGGTGGCTGCGATCCGCCTGCACGCCGCGCGCGGTCTGGCGCTTGGGATATTGGATCAGGATGCGGCGCTGCGCGCGCTCCATGAAGCAGATCAGCAGCACCAGGCCGACGACGGCCAGGATGATCGCGATCAGCGTCACCGGGCTCATCGAGCCCGAGCGGCCGCCCTCGAGGAGGTTCCCCAGCGTGGTCGGCAGATGCGCGACGATGCCCGCCATGATGATCAGCGACACGCCATTGCCGATGCCGCGGCTGGTGATCTGCTCGCCCAGCCACATCAGGAACATGGTGCCGCCGATGAGCGAGATCACCGCGTTGATGCGGAACATCATGCCCGGCTCGATGACCGCCTGCACGCCCTGGTTGGCGCCCAGCGCCTCCAGCCCGACCGCGATGAAATAGCCCTGGATGGCGGTGAGTAGCACCGTGCCATAGCGGGTGTACTGGTTCAGCTTCTTGCGGCCGCTCTCGCCTTCCTTCTTGATGGCGGCGAGCTGTGGGCTGAGCGAGGTCGCCAGCTGCACCACGATCGAGGCGGTGATGTACGGCATCACCCCCAGCGCGATCAGCGACATGCGGCTCAGCGAGCCGCCCGAGAAGGTGTTAAAGAAGTCGAGCACGCCGCCCGAGGTCTGCTGCGACAGCACGCCCAGCGCAGTCGGGTCGATGCCGGGCAGGGGCACGTAGCTGAGCATGCGGAACACGATCAGCGCGCCGACGGTGAACCACAGCCGCTTCTTGAGGTCGGTCGCCTTGGCGAAATTCGCCAGGCTGATGCTTTGCGCCATCTGGTCGGCTGCGGATGCCATCGTGCTGTAAAGCCTTGAAGAAACGAAAACGGCGGAGATGCGTTACCCCGCGCCCCCGCCGTTCATATAGTCGTGCTCGAAGGCTTGTCTAACCTCGCGAGCGATTTCTCTCGCTTACTTGGCCGACTTCGACGCCTTGTCCGCGAGCCGCGCCTCGCGCGCCTTGCCCTTCTTGGCCGCGGCCTTGTCGGCGGCCGGAACCACCTCGATCACGTTGACCGAACCACCGGCCTTCTCGATCGCTTCGCGCGCACCGGCGCTGACGCCGGCGACGGTGAAGGCCAGCTTGGCGGTCAGTTCGCCCTTGCCGAGCACGCGCACGCCATCCTTGCCGCCACGCGCCAGACCCGCGGCCTTGAGCGTCTCGTGATCGATGTCGGGTCCGGTCAGCTTGCCCGCATCCACCGCCTTCTGGATCGCGCCCAGGTTGACCGTGGCGTAGTCCTTGGCGAAGATGTTGTTGAAGCCGCGCTTCGGCAGCCGCATGTGCAGCGGCATCTGGCCGCCCTCGAAGCCGGCGATGGACACACCCTCGCGGCTCTTCTGGCCCTTCTGGCCACGCCCGCCGGTCTTGCCCTTGCCGGAGCCGA